>JBBSJY010000006.1:0-49277 GCA_038256845.1 Verrucomicrobiales bacterium
AATGATCCCTCCCGGGACTGTCCCTGAAACCGTCCCTTCGAATGAACCACCGGCTCGGAGAACCTCCGAGATGCCGAGGCGCACGGAGCGTCCCAGCCGGCCGACCCGTCCCGAGCGGCCGACCTCGAATGAAGACCGTGCGAATCGAACCACTGACCGCCAACCGGGCGAATCCGCACCCGATAGTCCTCTGGCCGAAGAGATGGGAAATGAGGATCTCTCTGGGCAGAAAGCACAGCAGGCCGAAGCCATCCGAGCCAAGCAACTTGCAGAGGTGGCCGGTGCGAAGGAACAGGCGGCAATGCAGCGTCAACAGGAGGAAGCCGCCCGGGCAAAGCAGAAGCAGATGCAGAACCAGCAAGAAGAAGCCGCCCGGGCCAAGCAGCTCGAAGAGGCGGCCCGTGCGAAAGAACAGGCGGAAATGCAGCGCCAGCAGGAGGAAGCCGCCCGGGCCAAACAACTCGAAGATGCCGCGCGTGCGAAACAACAGGCGGAAATGCAGCGCCAGCAAGATGAAGCCACCCGGGCCAAGCAGGAGCAAGAGGAGCAAATGCGGCTGCGGCAGGAGGAGGCCGCCCGAGCCAGGCAGCTTGAAGAGGCGGCCCGTGCGAAGGAGCAGGCGGAAATGCAGCGCCAGCAGGAGGACGCCACCCGACGCGAGCAACAGGAGGAAGCCCGCAGACGCCAGCAGGACCAGATCGAGGAAACCAGAAGATCGCGCGAGCCCCGTCGCGAACAGCCTGAACGGCCACGGGGCCGGCAGGCACCGGAGCGCTAACTCCCAAACTTGAAAGACCGCTTCCCCGATGAGGGAAGCGGCCTTTCCATGGGAGCGGGAAACCTAGGGATTATTTGCCCGACTTCACCTCAACTTCCAGATCGCCGAGAGCCCACTGGATTCCCGCGAGATAGTGGCGGATCACCTTCGGATGCCAGTACATCTCGTGGTTGTGGCCTAGGGAGCAATAAAAGACGCGGCCCTTCTCCCAGTTGCGGATCCAGGCGACGCCGAAGTCCTGGTCGTCGCGTTTGATCCCTTGGACGTTCATATCGCTTTTCTCCGGGTCGAGACGAAGGAGCATGTCAACCGCCTTCGAATCATAGGGATCCTTGAGCTGATAGATCTCTTCCTTGAAATCGACACTTTCGCCTTCGAACATGGCGACCAGGGGATGGGTTTCCTGCCCGGGTTCGACTTTGATACTCACCTGAGTGCCGGAACCCCAAGGGTGGCCGTCAAAGTAGCCGTTGATCATCTGGCCATATTCCTCCCACTCGTAAAACGTGTCGGTGGCCGCATGGATCCCGATAAAGCCGTTTCCCGCCTTCACGTATTCCATGAGATTCTGCTTGAGGCGCTCCTCGCGCTCCTTCGCCGCCTTTTTGTCCTCGTCGGACATGACTTTCAACTCCTCTCCATTTGGAGCGAACACGTTCTGGGTGGTGCTGAGAAAACAAACCGCATCGAATTTCGCCAAGGCCGAGGCCTCGAAATTTCCGAGGTCGTCGCTGACGACGACGTCAAAAGCTCCGGTTTTCTTACCAAGTTCTTCCAAAGCCAGCTTGCCGGTGGCAATCGACGCATGGCGGAATCCGTTGGTGCGGGAAAAGACCAGAACCGTGCGCTTTTCCTTAGGACTCGCGTAGGGCTCGGAAGGGAGCGCGGCGGCGATATTTTCCGCAGCCTGCGCGGGCGGCTGCTCTTCTGCCGGGTTTTGAGCCACCAGGAAAAAGGCGGCGGCCCCGAGGACTGCTGTTGGGATTAATGCTTTCATGGTTTTTAGATTTGCTGCGTTTCAAGCCTACCGCATCCGGTTACCCTGCGAACACCAAAATTCTTGCGAGTTCAGATCTCCGCGCCGCACCATGACAAGCCACACCTGCCCGCTCACCGTCACTCAAGCTGAAACGCTCAGGAAGGTCTTGGAGGAGGACGACTATGATTTCGAGATCAAGCCTTATTCCCTGTTCGCAGCCCGCAAGGGCAAGTTGAACGTCACGGTTTACCAGAAGGGCCCGAAGGTCCTCATCCAAGGAAAGGACACGGCGGATTTCGTCCGCTTCGTGCTCGAGCCGCGGGTGACTGGAGAAGCCCGTCTCGGTTACGAGGAGATAGTGGAGCCGGAGCGTTTCGATCCGCATTTCGGTATCGACGAGAGCGGCAAGGGCGATTTCTTCGGGCCCTTGGTCATTGCAGGCGTTTACACCGATGCTGTGGTGGCCCGCCGGCTCATGGATGCCGGCATCCGAGATTCCAAGCGCGTGACGAGTGCCGCCCGCATCAAAACCTTGGCCAACGAGATCCGAGCCACACCCGGCTGTGTCGGGGAAGTGATCGCGATCGGACCGGAGAGATACAATGAGATGCACGCGTCCTTTGGGAACTTGAACCGGTTGTTGGCCTGGGGCCACGCCCGCGTGATCGAGAAGCTGATATCGCTGCGGCCGGATTGTCCCCGCGCCCTCAGCGACCAGTTCGCAAGGCCGGAAATCCTGCAGCGAGCTTTAGCAGAGAAGCGCATTACGATCACTCTGGAACAGCGCACCAAGGCGGAGTCCGACCCCGCGGTGGCCGCCGCCTCCATTCTCGCACGCGACCACTTCGTCCGCTGGATGGAAAAATCCTCCGCATCACTCGGGATCGAGCTTCCATTCGGAGCCTCGGATGCGGTCGTCCGCGCGGCCCGGGAACTGGTCGCCCGAAATGGCGCGGAATCCTTACGGGACTACACCAAACGCCACTTCCGCACCACCGGCGTGGTCCTGGGACTTGAGAACGGAAATTCCAATGATTCCCAATGAGATGGCACGAAAATCGCATTGGATTGAAAGATTTTTAGCGGGACAAACCGGGTCAGATATGTTGTCAAATGTCCGCGCACCCCCAACCATTCACCTGTCACAAGTCCCATGCCCACAATCACAAAGCGCGAGCTCGTCATCAAAATCACCGATCAACTGGGTGCGAAGGGTATCGAGGTAACCCAGCAGACGGTCTTTGAGGTCGTCCAAACCCTCATCGATGAGATCACCGAGGCCCTCGCTCACGGGGACACGGTCGTGATGCGGAATTTCGGAGCCTTCCAAGTGCGGGAGATGAAGGCAAAAATCGGCCGCAATCCGAAGGACCCCGGCAAGGACGTCCCGATTCCTGCCCGTGCCGCTGTCAAATTCAAGCCTGGCAAAGAAATGAAGGAGAAGGTGGCCACCACGCTGCAGGTGATCCGCGAACGCCAGTCGTGAGACTCCGGAATCCATCGGCAACCCTTTGCCGACGGTTGCGAGCACCAGCCCTTGCTCTGTTCGTTTTCTCACAGGTTTCCTGTATTTCGCATCCCGGCGGCCATGACGGCTATATGACCCGGTCCTACACGGTGCGGGGCCAGACCTATCGACCGATGACCGTCGACGCCGCGCTCACCTTCCAAGAGACGGGAATTTGCTCGTGGTACAACGAATCGAAGCTGTTCGGACTCAAGCGCGGCAACACTTCCCTCGGCGAGAAGGTGATGCCCTGGCACCTCACCGGTGCTCACAAGACCCTGCCCCTGCCGTCTCTCGTCAAGGTCACCAATTTGAAAAACGGCAGATCCGTCAAACTGCGGATCAACGACCGCGGCCCGTTCATCGCGGGCCGGCATTTGGATGTCACCCCGCGCGCGGCCAAGAAACTCGGGTTTCACGATCAGGGTCTCACCACCACGCGCCTCGAAGTGCTTTCGGTGGGAGATGGGGCCTACCGCCGCAAAAAACGCGGATTCTTCTTTTTCTAACGAGGAAATGAGCGGGCGGGAGCGGTGTCTGCATTCTCCTCCGCCCGATTATCCGCTTGCCGCTGTTCCTCCTGGACGGGAGCTTCGCGCCGGTGATTTCTCCCGCCGCTGTCATTGCCTCGATACTGCCGGTTTATCTGTTGATGATCGCGGGGGCGCTCCTCCGGAAGTCTGGGATTCTTCGCCCGCATCACGACGAGGGCATCATGCAGGTGATCTTCACGGTGATGCTCCCCTGTTTCATCCTTGATAAGATCCTGGGCAGCGGGGTTCTGCGCAGTGGCGGCGTGGTGCTCTGGGCGATTGGGCTCGGGTTTGGCTTGGTCGTCGTGGGGATTTGCTTGGGCTGGTTGGTGGGAAGGATTCTCGGCCTCGAACGCGGCACCGGCATCCGGACTTTCGCCATCACTTCGGGCTGCCAGAACTTCGGCTTCACCGCCATCCCCGTGGTGGAAATCCTGTGGGGCAGCGGAGCACTCGCGCTGCTGTTTGTTCACAATATTGGTGTCGAAGTGGTGATCTGGACCGTCGGCGTGCTGATCATGAGCGGAGACCGGGGGATATCCTGGAAGAAGCTTCTTAACGGACCGGTGATCGCCTCAGCAATTGGAATCCTTCTGGTAGTGTCGGGACTCGACAATCTGGTCGTCGGGCCGCCTCGTCAGGCGATGTCGATGATCGGGATCGGCGCATTCCCCCTGGCAATTCTGATCACCGGCTGTTCGATGATGGATCTCGCAGGATCGGAGAGACCGACTTGGAAGATCATAGTCGGTTCGGCGGCGGTTCGGCTCGTCCTCGCGCCATTCGCCATCATTTGCGCCGCGAAATTCCTGCCCATCGCCGTCGAACTGAAACAAGTTCTCGTGGTGCAAGCGGCAATGCCCGCCGCACTCACCCCCATCCTGTTGGCCCGGATCTACGGTGGCAGGCCCGCCATCGCGGTTCAGATCGTCATCGGCACCACGGTTTTGAGTTTGCTGACGCTTCCCTGGATCGTGACGTGGGGGACCCGTTGGCTGGAGCTCAAACCAATATTGCCATGACCCGGGCGATGCCGCTTAGATCCGGACCATGAAAGCCATCGGAGCCCGCCAGTACCTTCCGGTTTCCAATCCCGATTGCCTGATCGAGTTTGAGACACCGGTCCCGCAGCCCGGACCAATGGATCTGCTGGTCCGGGTCGAAGCGATCGCCGTCAATCCCGTGGACACCAAAATTCGCAGGCTTCTTGGCGATGAAATCCAGGATCCACCACGCATCCTCGGCTGGGATGCCTCCGGCATCGTCGAAGCTGTCGGGACCGACGTGAGGGATTTCAGGGATGGGGACGAAGTGTTCTACGCCGGCAATCTCATGCGAGCCGGCTGCAATTCGGAATTCCAGGTTGTCGATTCCCGGCTCGTAGCCAAGAAGCCCTCGACTTGGTCGCACTCGGATGCCGCTGCTCTTCCGCTGGTTGCCATCACTGCTTGGGAACTCCTGTTCGAGCGCATGGGCATTGATCCCGGAGGCGTCGATCGGGAAAAAGAGATCCTCATCATCAACGGCGCCGGTGGGGTCGGGTCCGCGGTCATCCCCCTCGCGGCGGCTGCCGGGCTGCGCGTGGTCGCAACCGCCTCAAGGCCGGTGACACGGGCTTGGTGCGTGAAACTCGGCGCCAGCGAGATCATCAGCCACCACGAGGAATTGCTTCCGCAATCGGATGCACTTGGCATTTCCGGATACCCGTTCATTGCCAACC
The DNA here is from genome assembly GCA_038256845.1 of Verrucomicrobiales bacterium. Lineage (GTDB taxonomy): Bacteria > Verrucomicrobiota > Verrucomicrobiia > Verrucomicrobiales > Akkermansiaceae > Luteolibacter. The sequence continues at coordinate 5,518 of JBBSJY010000006.1, forward strand.
TGCATGACACCGAGGCGTATTGGGAAGCGACCTGCGATTTGCTCGCACCGCTTGGGACCTTGGGATTGATCGTTGAGACGAAGAACCCGGTCCACATCGGAAATCCTTTCAGACTCAAGAGTCCCCGTATCGTCTGGGAATACATGGGCACCCGGGCACGCCTTAAAACACCGGACATGAATCGCCAGGGCGAAATCCTAAAGATCATCGCCGGACTTTGCGACTCCGGGAAGTTCCCCAGAATCTCCACTCGCGTCTTTGATCGGATCAACACCGAAAACCTCCGCGCAGCTCACCACGCCATGGAATCCGGCACCGCGCACGGCAAATGGGTTCTCCAAGGCTGGTCCTGAATCCCCGTCGATATGATTGCCAAAACCGAAACCTTCGATGTCCGCACTCACGGCAAAGGAACCATTGAGATCACATCCGAGGTGGAATCCATCGTGTCTCGGTCCGGAATCACCGATGGCACTGCCACGATCTTTGTCCGCCATACGAGCGCAAGTCTCGTCATCATGGAAAACGCCGATCCCAGCGCGCGGCGCGATCTTGAGAAATTCTTTGAGAAACTGGTGCCGGAAGACACGTCATGGTTCACTCATACCATGGAAGGCCCCGATGACATGCCCAGCCACATCCGGATGGCCCTTACCCGCACCAGCGAGGTCATTCCTATCAGCCGAGGGCAGATGACACTAGGCACCTGGCAAGGCATCTACCTCTTCGAACACCGCCGCGCGCCCCACCATCGCAACATCGCCGTCGCGGTGGTCGGAACCTAACACAAATCCCATGTCAGATCCTGTTTCCGTTCTTATTGAACTCGCCCTTACCGAAGATATTGGTGACGGCGATGTCACCTCGCTCTACTTCGTTCCTGAAGACCGGCGCGGCCGCGCTTTCGTCATCGTCCGAAAAGAGGGGGTGGTTTCAGGAGTGGAGGTGGCGGCGCGGGTGTTCAGTGCCGTCGATCCGGCCCTCGATGTGGAAATCTTCATCGCGGATGGAAGCCGTGTGGCGGAGGGCGCACTGCTCATCCGGGTCGAAGGCTCCGCCCGATCCATTCTAACCGCCGAGCGGACCGCTCTCAATTTCCTCCAGCACCTCAGCGGCATCGCCACCCTCACGGCGACCTATGTCGATCTGATCCGATCCACCTCGACCCGGATCCTTGACACGCGAAAAACCACGCCGGGGCATCGGACCCTTGAAAAGCAGGCCGTGGTCCATGGTGGTGGGACCAACCACCGGATGGGTCTCTACGACCGTGCCATGGTAAAGGACAACCATCTCGTCGCCGAAGGTGGGCTTCCCGCGCTCCAAGCGGCGATCCAGCGGTTGAAAGCTGATAAGCCGGGTGTCGAAATCGAAATCGAGGCCGACAATCTGGAGCAGGTCCACGAGTTTCTGACCTTGGAAGGAGTCGATTATCTTCTCCTTGATAACATGAATGAAGACGAACTCCGCGCCGCGGTGGCCGCCCGCGGAAGCAAACGGCTCAAACCACGTCTCGAAGCCAGCGGTGGCGTCACGTTCGATACTCTCCCTTCCATTGCGGCAACCGGGGTCGATTTCATCTCGGTCGGCGCTCTCACCCATTCCGCACCCGCTCTGGATATCGGCTTGGATTTCGAAATTGAATCCGCCTGAACCGCTCAGGGATTCACCTGGGTAGGATGCATCAGGTAGCCGATCAGATCTCTGATTTCGTCCGCTTCCATCCGCGAAAGGATTCCCTCGGGCATCAATGGCTCGCTCCCGTCGCCGGCAATTTCCGACAATCGCTCAGCTGCTCCGGGCTCCGCCCCCACCGACATCAAACGGATCCTCATCCGGCGCTCGTATCAGACATTCGTGTGGCGCAGGAGGCGTTCCACCTTTTCCACCGAGAGAAGGTCCAAATCAATTAGATCCGGCTCCTGGGTCTTTCCGTATGAGATCTGATAGATCCTGCCACTGTTGCGATGCACGCCCGTGTGATCGTGGCACTCACCCGTGTCGTTCCAATCGATAAGATAGCCCGAGCCGTCCGGACATGTCGAAATGTCAATCCCGCGAATCCAGGTGTCATCCATAAGAAACTCCCCCGGAGGCGGAGGTTCGACATTTCCCGGTTCGCTGTTGTGAGGATCCGGAAAATCGTCGGCATGCAGCGAAACGGTGGCCAGTCCGCAGCACACCCACCGGAAAACGAATCGGAATTTCATCAGCCCGAAGTGCCAGGCGGTTCGCCCTGCCAACTCAAGGCTGGATCTCCACGGGACCCGGCCCTAGACAGCACGCAACCCGTGGCTGCCGACGACGATTTTCACAGCATCAGCACCAACCTTCCTGAACCTTACAGGCTCCTGATCCGAGACGTCGTGAGCTCCACCAACGACGAGCTACGCGCCCTGGCAGTCCAAGGAGCCGCCGACGGACTCGTGATGCTTGCGAACCGGCAGACCGATGGTCGCGGGCGGCGGGGTGCTGCTTGGTTTTCGCCTCCCGGGGAATCGCTGGCATTTTCCATATTAATCCGTCCAACCGAATCGAAGGCGCTCTGGCCGCGGCTGGCGCTGGCGGCCGGCCTTGCCGTCGCGGAAGCAATGGAGGTCCACGTGCCTCTCGCCGGCATCAAATGGCCGAATGACGTTTGGATCGGTCACAGCAAGGTCGCGGGGATTCTCGTCGAAGCCGGATCGGATTTCGCCATCGTCGGCATAGGACTCAACGTCAACACCACCGAATTCCCGCCCGAAGTGGCCGGCACCGCAACGTCTCTGCGCCTGGAAACGGGAATGACAATCTCTCGTGCCGAAGTGCTGGCAAGCGTGTTGAGTCATTTTTCGCTTCGCCGGCACCAGATCGGCAATGAGTTTCCGGAACTCCTCAAGGCCATTCGCATCCGCTGCGTGCTGGCCGGAAACGTGGTGGAACTCGAGACTGTCAAGGGCCCGCTCCGCGGACGCGCCGAAGGGATCGGCGGTGGCGGCGAATTGCTCCTTCACACAGACAACGGCTTGGAGCGCCTCCTCCAGGCGGACGCGGTGCGGATCGTCACTTGAGCCCGCGGGCGGTCAGGATTTCCACCAATCTCCGTCCCTCTCCCAAGGCTCGGAGGCAGCCGCGCGGTTTTCCGGGATCACCGGGGCCGAATGGGGTGCGTTCTCCTCGGCACTGAGTTCATCGAGAAGGTCCTCCACTTCATGATTACGGCGAGCGGCACTTCTTCGGATGGTCAGGAACAAAAGGGCGACAACGCCCATCGCAAGGAACATCACGACCAACATCGCGATGACCAGTCCGTCCGCCGCCGTGAAATCTCCCCATCCCATATTCAGTCGATGATTTTCCGCATGGGTATCATATTCGAATATTCAAATCCCTGCTTCCGGAAAAACTCCTGGGACTCCGCACTAATCCGATCAGTCAGGAGGGTGATTCTTTTGAATTCCTTCTGCCACGCAAACTCGATTACATGCTGCACCAGCATCGTCCCGTAGCCCTGTCCCCGGTGGTCCGGGTGGATGACCACGTCCTCCATCAGCAGCACGAATCCGCCGCGCGCGGTGGAAATGGTAATCAGCAAATTGACCATCCCAAAAATCCGGTGGTCGTTCCTGAGGACGAAGATCCGCCCGCGGCTCGGCTGTTCGAGGATCAACTGGAGGCCCCGCTCCTGCAGGCTATGATCGGGAAAGAAATCGCCCGAGATCGCGAAAAGTTCCATGACCAGATCCGTCAGTGCGGGCAAATCCTCGATGGTGGCCGCTTCCACACGGGGCAGATCCTGTTCCGCATTCTCCAACAAATCCTCGGTCGCAATCTTCACGGTTCCGATTGTGTCACGCATGTTCCGCGGGGGGCAGCAATTTTTCCCTGAGCGCGGGAGTTTTCACCAAGCTTCGCCCGACCGGATCTCCTCCATATCGAGGGAGTAGATATTGAACTCGATACGGCTGAACGCCGTGGTTTTGAACTCCGATGTCCCAAACGTCTGGCTGTAGCCAACGAGCGTGTCCTCGTTCACCTCATCCAGCCGGAAAACCATCGAAGAGCCGTCCGCAAACCACGCCCGCACGTCACCGGACATCCGCTTGGGTTCTTCAAGATCCACCGTTTTGAGGGTGATATTCCGGAGCCGGGCCACGGGGAGTTTCACTTCCGAATACTCCGTCTTCACCGTGATGAACCCATCGGTGATCGAAAGCACCTCGCCTTTCAGGCTATCCCCGTTGCGAAGCACCATCCGTCCTTCCTCTTCCGGCTTGGGAGGCTCGGGCGGAGCCAGCTCCGCTCCGCGCATGCCGAATTGGCGGAATTGGTTCAACTGGCGGCGTGCTCCCCGCGGTTCGGGCATGACATCGAGCACCCCGTCCCAGGTGGCAACCTCAATGACCGAGATCCGGACCGGTGAACTGTCCTGTGAAACAAATTGGAGACCCTTGCCGAAAGTCGCCCCTGCCAATTCGGGATCGGTCCAGACATCGACGATACGGTCATCGACGAAGAAAGCGATCATCCCGGTCTTGAGGCTGGCACGAATCTCGATGCGGGCCTTTTCGTTCTCGCGCAGCTCGCCCGCATCCGAGGTCTGGCCCAGCCAATTGTGATTGCCACTTTTCCGCAGGTGGACCGTATTTCTGACAAACACCAACTCATAGCCGTTCTCCGGATTGCGGTTTTTCACGTCGTCTGAGAAAAAGATCACATTCAGCTTCAACATACCCCGCCAGGAAACATCAAACGCAATGCTACATTCATCGGCCAGGTCCACCTCCCGGCCGATGCTTCCCTCCGCATTTGAACGGAGCGCACCGCTCTGGAAGGTCCACGCCGCGGGATCCTCATTCGACTGGGTCCACTCCGCCAACCCGTTGGGCCCGCGATAAAGCAGGTCGGGACGCTCGGAAATCTCCAGACTCTTCACCATCAGGCGTCGGAACTCAAGACGGCCTGCAAACCAGGTGTCGAGCTGGATGACATCGTCAGTCACGGAGGCCACCTGGCCGCGAACGGTGTCGCCATTGGTCAGCGTCAGGGTTGCTTCATGGCCGGCTTCAAACTCGGGAATCTCGCTCGGCAGCGTCACGTCCAGCACCTGATCCAGCCGGAGGGTCGTCGGCATTTCCAAAATCGGTGAATTCCAGACCAATCGTTCGGTCGTAAGCGACTCGACGGAACCGGAAAGCCGATCGCCATTGGCGAATCGGACCACCGAATCCCCCTCACCGGACGCCGGGGCCAAAAGCCCGAGAAGACCGCATAGGGCGAGCCAAGATGAATTGGAATGGAAGCGCGGGATCGTCATCATGGTTTCGGAGTGCCCTCGGGCGATGGTGCGAGATGTTCCAGCGCCGAGATTCCCGAGCGCCGGAGGGTGAGCCGACCCAATTGAGGGTGGATGGCCTGCACCTCATCGCCTTCGAAGATGCAGGAGGACACGCGGAGCGAGCCATTCCCACGGAGACGGAGAACGAACGGATGCACCTCGTCTGGCGGATCCACCACACCTTGGTTCGCAAAAAACACGGTGGAAACCTCGGATTCGGGTATCTCGATCGGCGCATCCTGGAAATCGCTCTTGAAGAAAAACCAAGGGCTTCCGCCCTCGCTACGGATTCCGACCAAGCTGCCGCTCCACCGCTCCGCGCTGCGGCCGATGAGACTGTCCTGGGCAGGGTCGCCGCGATCCTCGGTGCGGTGGCGGTCGCCCGCCTCGTCCCATTCGAGCACCTCGATGTCCGAAATCTCCTGCTCCGTGTTATTCGGTGCATGGCTGACCAGAGCAATCCCTCCTCCCGTGGGAGGTTTCCCATACGGGTCGATGAACGGTCCTTCCAGTTCGCCATTCAGGTAGAGCTTGAGGGTCGAGCGCACCCGGTCCACGCGAATTTCGACTTTCAGCCGCGAACCGGCATACTGATCGGGCGGCCTGTTGAGCTGGACGATCGTTTCATAGCGCCTTCCCGCCGACGACTCGCGTTTGATTTCAAGTCCCGCCCCGGTAAACTGCATGTAGTAGCGGTCCGACGGCTTTCCCGTCGCCACCAACGGATCGGCGAATGAGAACTGGAAGTTCGGGTTGTTTTGCCAGTGCAGCGTAAACCGAACGATGAACTGGGGCGCCGCTTCGAGTTTGCGGGAGATCTGGCCGGCCCCCTGCGCCCGGAGCGTGCCACCCTCGAAACTCCAATTCTTCGATCCGGTGCGGTCCCGGATCCAATTGTCCAGTGGGTCGGGTCCTGAGTAAATGACCCGTTGATCATATATCCCAAGGTGCAGAGAACGGAGAAACTCCCTCGGGATCTCCAAGCGACCCGCCTCCGGCGAGGAAACCACGAGCATCTTGTCATCGAGCGATTCGAGCGCCACCGGCAGGATGTCGCCATTCGCCAGCTCGATTCTTGAAGTGGGCCTTACGGGGATTTCCGATGGCGCGCTGAACACAACCCTCTTCACCGCCGATCCTTTCAGAAAAATCGGATCCGGAGAGATTGGCGACTGCAGCTCCACGGCCCCATTCGCACTGATCGAGCGCACGACTCCCGTCAGGCGGGCATCGCCTTCCAGGATCAGATCGTCCGCGCCGGCGCTTCCCGCGCAGGTGAGCAGACAGGCGAAACAAAGGCTGGCAGGCCTAGAATTGAGGATCCCAGTCATCAAGGAAGCTATCGGAGGGTTGGAAATCGAGCATGATGGCGGAGTCGAGATTCAGCGGAATCTCACCTGCGCTCGAAGTGAGCAGCCTGAGTTCGCGCGAATCGCCGGACAAGGGCCGTCCCGAGATCCGGCCCATCGGGTGGAACCGAACGATCACCTCATCGGTCAGCATCTCCTCCGGTGGGCCGAGCCTGTCCCGTGCGAAGCGAACTTCCGCAACCTCGTCCAGCGGGAATTTGAACCCGCCATATTTCCCATCAAGATGGAGCTTGCCGTCCGTCAAGCCGCGCACGGTGCCGGAAAAGCGGTCGGTCCCATTGGCTAGCAGCACAATGTCCTGATCGTCCGTTTGCAGGCTGCGGGCGGAATCGGGCATCCCGTTCCACTCCGCCAGGACGATCTCGGAGAGACGCACCGGGGAATTTTCGGATTGCACGAGAAATCCCAGGCCGGAGCCCTTCCCGGCATAACCATTATCGCCCTCACCCTCACCCTCACTCCACTGGACGAGAAACTGGCCATCAACGAACAGAGAGATTTCACCTGTATGGCGGTTGCAACGGATTTCCACTTCGACATCCCCGGCTTCCCCCAGGCGCACCTGGCTGTTGTTGGCCCGCACCTGCTCAGGCCGCCGCGGATTGCCTTCGCTATCGAAGCCGGTGCGCGAGAGCATCACATAGGTCGGCGAGAGCTGGATCACATAACTGCTTCCGAATAAATTGGGTAACAACCCGGAATCAGCGGGATCGAAACGGCGGACGGCCAATGGCAGATCCTTATTCTCATCCGCCCCATCATCGTCAGGTTCCGGCCGCTTGAAGTCGGCATGGAAGGCAATCGAGAATGTGAATCGACTCTTCCATGCGAGATTGAATTTCAGGATCGACCGGTCCGGCATGCCCGCTTTGCGGACCAGCGCGGTCCCCGCTCTTTGGTCCTGCCAATACCAGGCAGCTCCCGAGAAATCCCAGCGGGGCGCGGTTTCCTCCGCTCCCGCTTCATCTTCCGGCGGTCCGGCGCCTTCCGCACGCTTCTCCGGAACCGGGGGAAGCCCCTCGGGAAACTGATTGTGAATCATGGTCCACTCGGAGGCGGCGAACGGTCCGTGGTAGACGACCCGACCTCCCAAGGGCCTGGGCGCAAGCATCGCCACTTGATCCCGGGGGATTCGCAACAATCCGGAGAATACCGTCTCAATCCCGACGGCCTCCGCATCCAGTGAGGTCACCGTGCCGGGAATCCGATCACCATTCACCAGACCGATGTGTGACAACGAAACCAGCGATTCGATCGGTCGGCCTTCCCGCAACACGACCTGCCTGACATTGGCGGTCTTGAAGGCGACAGTAGCCGCCAGATCGTCCCGCTGCCAGAGGGCTTGCGGCCCCTCGACGATGCCTTGGAACTGGCCGTGCAGTTGGTCGCCATTGTTAAAACGCAGCAGGTCGGACGGCTCGCCCATTGCCGCAAGACCCCCTAATGTGCCGATGATCAAAATCCTGCGAATCATTTCTCGTAGATGGGAAGGAACCGGTAATTGAGAGCGAGCGAGAGCAGTGCCCCGGCGGTGTTGAAAGAGTTGCCTTGGTTCCCCGGAAAAGAGCCGTCCCGCGCCTGAATGGTGGCCAGATAACGGATGTTCCTTGCATTCCAATCCTCCCAAGTCGCCTCATCGGCATGAAACAGCGCCTGTGACATGTAGTATTCGTAATAATACGGATAGTAGCGGTCGCGGTAATCCAAATTCTTTTTCAGATAGTTCAGACTGGCCTGAAAGCCTTTGGAATCGCGCTCCTTGGCCAGCGAGAGACAGAGGGATCCGATGGCCGTCAAAGTGGGTTTCCCGCCGGCCGACGAGGTGTAACCATACGATCCCTCGCTGCCCCGGCAGCTCGCCAGGTAGGTGAGGCCTTTCTTGATGGCCTCGTCGGGCACCGCCAGCCCCGCGTTGCGGGCTGCGAACAAGGTCACCATCTGGCACCCGGTGACGGTGGTGTCCGCGTCGCGGCTGTCGGGGGTATAACGCCAGCCACCGAACCGGTTCCGTTTTTGCGCGGTGAGAATCAACTCGACCGCCTGCTTCAATGCCGGAGCGATGCCCGGATGATCCAGCACGCCATAACTCTCCGCCAAGGCCTTCGTGGCGAAAGCATGGTTATACATGCTGGATCCGATGTAGCCGTTCGACTCGCTCTGCTGGGAAAGGATGTAGTCGATGCCATTCCGGATGTTTTTTGCGTAGGGGCCGTGATTCGGGTCCTCGCCATGGGCGAGGAAGGCCGCCACGCAGAGTCCGACCACGCCGGGCTCGCTCCCCACGCTGTCATTCCACGAACCTTTCTCGTTCTGCGATTGGGCAAGATATTGGAGGCCGCGCTCGTAGATCAGTTCGACCTGAGCCGGAATGACATCTTCCTGACGCCGTGGGAAGTCCTGTGCCGGACAGATGCCAGACACGAGTAGCGTGAGGGAAAGTCCGTGGAGGAGGAGTCTGGAATCGGGTGAAATCATTTCTGCTGGGTTTCCGCACCTCGGTTGTATGCGTCGAGCGCTTTGTGGAATTCGGTCGGAAGCGAACGGCCGGCGGTTCCCGAAGTTTTTTCGAGTCGCCGTTCCTCTCCACTTCCTGATGTCTGCCCGGCTGTGGCGCTGTTGGCGGAATCGGAGTCACCCTCCTGCCCTTTGCCCCCCTTGTCACCGGGTTTTTCACCCTCCCCTTCACCCTCCCCCTCACCCGGTTGATCCCCAGGCTTCTTCCCCATCATTCGTTCCATCATGTCCATCATCGCCCCGCCCGCCTGACCGGATCCCTGTTGCTTCTGCCGTTCCTTGGCGGCGGCATGGATTTTCTCGATGATCTCCGTCTGTGCGGCGATGGTAGGGCCGCCGGTCTCATGATCGGCAAGCAGATCGGTCGCCTCGTCCATTATGTCCTGGGCTTCATTGAGCAGCTCGATCACTTCCGGCACCGTCTGCTCGATGGCAAGCTGTTGAACGTCCGCCGAGAGCTCGTCCTGATCGTCTGCCACCTTGACGGACCCTTCCTGATGCTTGAAGGCGATGCCCTCAGGCCCGGCGCTCTCGCCATGGGCAAGCGTCAAAACGGCAACGAGCGTAAGTGAAACCAGAAGGGACTTTTTCATGAGCGTGGAAGTTCGGTTGCATCCGGATCGGCCGACCGCCGGAGTTGTTCAAGCGCACGGGTTCGGCCGCGAAGATCTTGTTCCTCCTGAATCATCTTCATGACGCGGAGCATGAATTCGAAGTCCTCGTCCTCCGAACTCGGAGCGCCCCCCGCCCCTCCGCCCATCGGGTCGTCGCCGCCGATTTCCCCTTCGAGCTTCGCCGCCCATTCGGCCAGCATCCCCGCCCATTTCCTGGCACCCTCCGTGGCCATGAACGAGTGGTTCGTCTGCAGCCGCGAGCGAACGTCATCCAGACCGACATCGATTTGAGAATCCCGCATGGCATTTAGGATCTCCTGAAAAGATGCCTCTTCGGTCCTTGCGAAATAGTGGCTTAGATCTTCCTGGATCCAGCGGACGTCCGAGGCGGTGTCGGACTGCTGCCGGCCGGCTTCCGAAAGACGGCGGACATCACTGGGATCCAAATCACCGGTTTTCGAGCCAAGAATGCGGTTGAAGGCGTCGATCAACGAACTGGCGATGCCGTTCTGCTCGTCCGCGGCCTTCTTCAGGCGGTTGACGAATGTCCCGGCTTCGAAGCGGCGGTTGGCATCGTTTGCCTTCTCAACCGCTTCCTGCATCTTTTCGACCACCTCTTTCTGTTGTTCGACGGCTTTCGCCAAATCCTCCTCGGCCTTCTCAGGTGTGTTCGCCTGATCCTGAGATTCTGCCAGCTTCTCGCGGACTTCGGGCATGTCTTGCTCAGAGAGCTCCTGCATCGACTTGAGCGATTCCGCCATTTTCTGCATGGTTTCCTTCTCGATATCACCATTCCGTGCGGCATCCTTCATCAGTTGCTCCATCCGTTCGGTCAATTCCTCCATTCGGCGGGTGTTCTCGGCTTCAGCCTGTTCCTGGGCTTCGAGACGTTTCCGGTTCTCGTCGTTCTGAAGTTCTTCGCCTTCCAGCCGCTCCAACCGTTGGTTCTCCTCATACTCGTTCAACTCACGGCGGGCGAGATCCTCCAGCTCGGAGATATTGCGATCAAACTGGCTTTTCAAGAGCTGCGCATGCTCGTCTCGGGTGAGCACGTAAATGGTCACGGGATCCGAATACACGCGTCCCCTGCCAGGGTAATAATCCTCGGAGAAGCCGCGCAGAATCAGCTTTTGAGGCGGGATTCCCAACGCTCCCGGTGAAAATGCGGCCGAACGCAGGATCCGTCGTTCCTCGGGTGCTCCGTCTGCCAATTTCATTTCGCCTTTCGCCGGAGTGGCATCCGTGGGCCGGGTGAATTCGCCCTGCCACTCGATTCCCGCGGATTTGATACCGAAATCATCCTCGGCCAGCGTCTCGAAATCCACAGTCTCCTCCGGCAGCATCACCTTCTGGCGGTCGATTCCCTGGAGGTAGGCGCTCGGTGGCATGTCGCGCAGCGCGTCCAATCGCACCGTGAATCCCGCACCTCCATCAAGGCCCAATGAATCGGTCCAAGCGAAAGGAATGACCATCGGGACATCGCCCACCCGAATCACCGGCGTCGATGCATTCAGGCCGGAAATTTCCAACGATCCTGCCAACGGTGGGGGCGTTTCGCCATCGGGGACCACCCCGGTTTCCACGCTCTCCGCGCGCGCCGGCCCGTACGTTGCCCGGGCGAGTGGTCGGTTCGTGGTCAGTGTGATCCGGATTTCGCTCCCTTCCACGGCACTCACCACCCCCGTATTCAGATCCAATGTTCTCTGCGGCAGTTGAAGATAGGCCGGGGGTGTCACTGTGGCGGCAATATCCTCAGCTGATGGACGTTGGACCGGCTCGATCCGCACCATGTGCCGCAGGTCTCCGACCCGGAAAACCGCACCTCCGGGATCCTGCTGGCCGGGAAAGGTGAAACGGTATTCGCCGCTGGTGAGTGATGCGGAGACCTCCGGCTGAAGCCCGTAGCGGCCGCTCGCCCGCTCAGGTTCCCGCTCCGAGTCCTCTGCCAATTTCAATGTCACGTCAAAGGATTCGCCAAAGGGCACCGCGAGATAGGACGGGGGAGAATCCAGGCGGGTGAAGGTATATCGTTCGGTCGCAGATAGAGGCATCAGCCAGCGTTCAAGCGCATTCAGTCCGGCGCGTGGAGTGAGGGCGAAGGCTAGAGCCGCAATGGCTCCCAGGCCCAAGGCCGCCAGTCCCCAGCGCCGATGCCGCTGCGGCGGAAGTGCGTCCTGCAATTCCCTGCGCCCGGACTCCGCGGCCACCGCTTCCATCGCGGCCGCCCGGAGTCGTGGCGACAGGGTATCGCCATCTTCACGCTGAGCCTGGAGCTCGATCACCCCCAGCAGCCGGTCGCCCAGGCCCGGGTAGCGCCTTGCGATCAATCGGGCCAATTCATTTTCCCGCCGATGTTTCCAAACCCAACGGTGGAGCCAATATGGCGCGAAAATCACGAACAACGAGGTGCCTCCGATCAGGATTGCCAGCCTCACCATGGCAGGCGTTTGCCAGACGCGGTCCAGCCCATACACGAGAAGGAACGAAACCAGCAGCCCGATGATTCCCGCCGCAACGGCCTCCTGCGCCTTCACCCGCCACAAATGACGACGGAAGTCATCGAGTTGACGCCGCAGGGCATCAGGAATGGCGACCGTTGGCTCAGGCGGATTGGGTAGGGCGGACATCGGGTGGAACGGCCGCGATCTGGCGGCTGCTAAATGGCTATTTGGAGATCGGGTGAAGCTTCCAGAGATAACGTCGGAATTCCAGCGGATTTCTCGTGAATTAGAGCGCCACCGCGCAGCATCCGTGCCTAGAGCGTTAAAATCTTCCTTTCCGATGCAGACCGATGACCGGTGGAGAACCGCGCACCTCTCTCCGAACTGCCCACCTGAACTCAGTTTTCTCCAACCCGCATGAGAATCCGCTGATAGAGAGCTTCGCATCTCGGCATGGGCACGCCTGCTTCCCGCGCCCTTCGCAGCGGTTCCTGCCAGATGGGTCCGAGTTCGACCTCCCTGCCTTCGACAAAATCGATCATGCTCGACGTCCGGTAGGCGCCCATCGGCAAGGTCCGATTGATGTTTGAATCGATCAGATGGTCGGCCAGCGGAAAGCCGAGCGCGCCGGCTGCCGCCACCACTTCCGCCATGATTGCACGGATCTCCACGACGGTTTCCGGCTTGGCAAGCAAGCGATCGGTGGTGATCCCCCCCTCGGCGATCGACAGACCGTTGAAGGGAATATTCCAGAGAAGCTTTTCCCACTGCGACTGCTCCAGGTTTTCCGTGGCAATTGCCCGGATTCCCGCGCTCTTGAATCGTTCCGTGATCTCCTCCGCTCTCCCGGCAAGCCCGGGCCGCCATTCGCCGACTGCCACCTTTCCACCGCCGCTGTGACGGATGAGTCCCGGCAAGATCCGGTTGATACAAACGAAACACAAGCCTCCGAGCACCCGTTCCGGCCCGACGACTTCCGCCAGCGACTCACAGTTTCCCAAGCCGTTCTGGAGCGTCAGGACCTGGGTTTCCCCATGCAGCAACGTCGGCAGGGCAACGTCCAGAAAGCGATTCGCAGTCGCCTTCCACGCAACGATCACCAGATCCACCGGTCCGATTTCTTCCGACTTCCGGAATGCCTGGACCCGCGGCAGGAAAAAGTCGCCATCGATGCTCTCCACCCGCAGTCCGCCTGCGGAAATCTCATCAAAATCCGACCGAATCAGAAACCGCACGTCTTCACCGGCAGCCGCCAACCTTCCACCGTAATACAGTCCGACCGCGCCAGAACCGACAATGGCGATGCTTTGGAAACCGGTGCTCATCGAAGGTCAATCGTCACGGAACGCCTCCGCCCGGCGGTCATCGATGCAACGCGTCAACCACTGCACCAGCCTTTCCGCCTCTTCCGATTCATTCCGCATCGATGTGAGGGCGGCCCAGTCAAGATGCGGATGCGATCGGGGCGCGGCGATCCGATGGATGTCCAGACGCGTCATGATGGCTTCCGTTTCGCGCGGATGAGCGTTGAGAATGTTTGCAGGTCCTGGCAGATCCTCCAGTGCCTCCGGAGTCAGACCGAACGAGGTGACCCCGACTCCAAATGCCGCGCTGAGCTTACGTAATCCGTCCGCAAGCGCCTCGTCCTCAATCGGAGCCGCATAAATCAATTCTCCGCCCTGGGCCCACATCGATACTGCCAGAGTCTGGAAAAAATCTTCCCGGTAGGTTGTCAGCGACGGTTGGATCCGGAGCCGGGCCGCATGAAGCCGGAAGGGCGCGATCCCGAGGCGCTGTTTAAAGGCCAGCATCGTCTCATCGAGCGACATCTCCTCGTCCGGCGAGCCGCCGGTCTCCCAATCAACCAGGACGATTTCCGGATACTTCCAGAGATTGCTGATGGGCGCGTCCTTCGCGAATGCCTGGCGGAACGCGAAGGGAAAGCGCCCGTTGATCTCGAAGTACCGCGTGACGACCGCCCGGAATTTCCGGATCCGCATCATCGCCTCGTCGATGCCGGCGACGTCCGAGGTCAGATCGTCCAACCGACCCTGTGTCAGCGAAAGCAGCTCCTGCGCCCCGCTCAGCGCCGGCAGGGGTGCGCTGCGACGGTAGTAGCCCTGGCCCTTTTCGACCTTTGCGATCGGCGAGCCCGGGTCGCACGACATGATCGAGAAATGGTAGCGCAGCGACGCGTCCGAATAGTTCCCGTTGAGTTGCAGCCGGGTCAGCCGGATCAGCTCGGTCCCCTTGATGGCGTCGCCGGGATTGCCGGGCAGCAATGTGGGTAAAATATCCGATAGCTGATTGCGGAGACTCATGGGGGTAGGAGCATCCAATTCCTTGCGCTTGGCTTCGTAAATCCCAAAAGCCGCCATTTTCAAAAACCCCGGTGACGGACGCATTTTTTGAAGGAAATCGCTCCCGGACTTGTCGAACGGCCCGATTGAACCACTGTGAACCTCATGAATTTCAAGTTTGCCGCTCCTCTCATCGCCCTCGCTTCAAGCACCCTGCTACACGCGCAGCAGCCTGATGCGAACACCATTCTGGAGGGGGCAAGGATGGCGGCGGTCCTCACCAATCTCGATGAAGGACTGAATGGATCGTTGACCCGCGGCCGCCAGAAGGTTCCGATCGCGCTCTTTCTCAAAGGCGAGAACATTCAATTCCAATTCAACGAGGGTGGTCCATGGCAGCTATTCCACATGCGTTTGGCGGCAGACCAGTTCGATCTTTTTGAGATCATCGATGGCAAAACCGTCCGCTTCCCTCCCGCCAAGCTGGTCCATCCCATTGCCGGAACCGACCTCACCTACGAGGATCTGGCGCTGCGCTTTTTCTATTGGCCCAACCCCGTTCTCGAAGGCATCGAGTCGATCAACGGCGAACCCTGTTACAAGTTGCGTCTGCAAAAGCCCGCCAAACAGGCGGGCCGGTACGAGACGGTCTACGTCTGGGTCCACACCAAATACGGCGCATTCATGCAAATTCGCGGCTACGACGCCCGGGGCGGGCTGGTCAAGGAATTTCAAGTGCAGAACGTGATGCAGGTGGCGAAGGGCGTGTGGACGCTCCGCAAAATGCAAGTCGCCACCCACGATCCCGCCACCGGCCGCCGCGTTTCCATCAGTAACGTCACTTTCGACAAGCCGTCACGGGTCAGCCCCCGCGGCGTCCGTTAGATTCCGCCCCCACGCACGACCCGCATTCCCCGCTGAAATGGTTGCCGGCCCGCTTGCGGACCGGTTTCCGCGCGTCTATGGCTCTGGAGGAATGTCGTTCAAACTCGTTAGCAATTACCAACCGGAAGGCGACCAGGGCCAGGCCATTGAAAAACTGGCGAACTCCCTTTCCGCCGGCAACCGCCACCAGACGCTTCTGGGCGTCACCGGTTCCGGGAAAACCTTCACCATGGCGAACCTCATCGCGCGCCACGGCCGCCCCGCGCTCATCATGAGCCACAACAAGACCCTCGCGGCCCAGCTCTATTCCGAGTTCAAGAACTTCTTCCCCCACAACGCGGTCGAATATTTCGTCTCGTATTTCGATTACTACCAACCCGAAGCCTACATCCCCCGTAGCGATACCTACATTGAAAAAGATTCCTCGATCAACGATGAGATCGAGCGCCTCCGCCTCAGCACCATGGGATCGCTGCTCACCCGACAGGACACCATCGTCGTCGCCTCCGTCTCCTGCATCTACGGTTTGGGCTCCCCCGAAGACTACGCCGGAATGATGGTTCCAGTTTGGGTCGGCCAGAAACTCACCCGCGAGGAGTTCCTCAGCTCCCTCATCGGCATGCTTTTCGAACGCAATGACATCGCCTTCGGCCGGGGGAAATTCCGGGTCCGTGGCGATGTCGTCGAGGTCCATCCCGCCTATCTCGACGAAACCGCCATCCGCGTAGAATTTTTCGATGATGAGGTCGAGCGGATCACCAGCATTCACACCCTCACGGGACACCCCATCGACAGGCTCGAAAACCATACCTTTTTTCCTGCCAAGCAGTTCGTCACTCCCGGCGACAAGATGAAGCGCGCCTCCATCGCGATCCGGCAGGAGCTGAAAGATCAGGTCGCCAGATTCGAAAAAGAAGGAAAGCTGATCGAAGCCCAGAGGCTCCGCATGCGGACCGATTACGATCTTGAGATGATGTCGGAAATGGGCTTCTGCCAAGGGATCGAGAACTACTCGCGCCACCTCACCGGCCGCGAACCGGGCGCACGCCCCCACACCCTGTTAGATTTCTTTCCGAAGGATTTCCTTCTGCTCGTGGATGAGAGCCACTCGACGATCCCGCAGATCGGCGGCATGTTCGAGGGCGACAAAAGCCGCAAGACCGTCCTGGTCGAACACGGCTTCCGCCTCCCCAGCGCCCTCGACAACCGCCCCCTCCGCTTCGACGAGTTTATACAAATGACGAACCAGAGGGTCTACGTCTCCGCCACACCCGGTCCGTTCGAAATCGTCAACTCCCGGCCCGAGAACAAGACTTACATCCGGGTGAAGGGAAAGGAAGGAGACGGCGGCTTCACCCATTTCGATCTCAAGAAAATGAAGGTCAAGCCGAGCGGAAATGCCGAGCCCGTCGCCAGCTTCGATCCCTCCAGAAGAGGCACCCCGCTTGTGGTCGAGCAGATCATCCGACCCACCGGTCTGCTCGATCCCACCCTCACCTTGCGTCCGCTCAAGAATCAGATCGACGATACGATCGAACTCTGCCGCCAGCGCGTCGAGCGCCACGAACGCGTCCTCGTCACGACCCTCACCAAAAAAACCGCCGAAGACCTCAGCGAATACCTCCAGGGGACCGGGCTCAAAGTCCGCTATCTCCACTCCGACATCGACGCCGTCGAGCGCGTGGAAATCCTCCGCCAGCTACGCGCGGCGACATTCGATATCCTTGTCGGAATCAATCTCCTCCGCGAAGGCCTCGACCTTCCCGAAGTTTCCCTCGTGTGCATCCTGGACGCGGACAAGGAAGGCTTCCTCCGCAATGAGACTTCCCTCATCCAAACCGCCGGCCGCGCGGCCCGACACATCGGGGGTGAGTGTGTCCTTTTCTGTGACAAGGTCACGGATTCCATCCAAGCGTTGATCGACGTGACCGAATACCGCCGGTTCCGCCAGCTCGAGCACAACACCACCCACGGCATCACGCCTCAGAGCGTCAAACGCGCCCTCCAGCAAAGCCTCCACACCCACGAAAAGGAACGGGAGCAAGCGGACAAGCTGAACAGTTCCCTCGTCGCCGAAGACCCCGCCGGTTATGACAAGCTGCGCGTCATTTCCGAGCTCGAGGGTGAAATGCGCGAGGCATCGTCACGGCTGGAGTTCGAGCGGGCCGCCCATCTGCGGGACCAGATCGCCGCGCTGAAAAACGACACCGCCCCGCGCTCCGCAGGCCAACCGAAAAACATCAAATACCCGACCGGCCGCAAAGGACGCCCACAGAAGCGATGAGGCCATGGGTCCTCAACGCTTCGTCCGGCCCGCCCGGATCACCTCTAACAGCTCGCGGTTCGTCACGGGGTTTCCGAACAGCAGTTCCCTGCTCCGCGAGACAAGCGAATCCAGGTTGGCCAAGGGCTCCCTGAAAACCTCGTGCAATGCCCGCGGGGAGAAATCATCGTATCCTTTGCAAAAGGAACCGAGCGCCTCGCCCGGGAAAAGCCGCGACACGAACTCCACCACCTCCCACCACAAGGGCGCCGGAATCTCCCTGAAAGCCTCCGCACTGGTAAGGTCGGCGCTCCGCACCAGCCGGTGAGGCCCCAGTTTCTCCTCCCACGGACCGCCTTCGCCCGTCTTCACGAACTCGTTGAGCGAGGTTGTGCCCGTGTGCCAGTTCGCGTCGGTGAACCGGCTCCGGTAAAGCCGCGCCATCGCCAGCAAGTCGTCCAGCGCCTCTGCCAGCGCACCCCCTCCCCCTCCCGCGATCAAGGTCCGCAGCCCCAGCACTCCCAGCGAATGCAGATCACACGGCGTCCCCAATCTCGGCAAAAGGTGGAACCGGACGCGGTCGGAACTCAGCGTCGTCTGCCCCCCCGCGAAGGCCTGCGTGAGTTCGTCCGGCAGTCGCGTCTGCAGCGAGGAGAACCGGTATTCCCCCGCGCCTCCCGCCGAATTTCCTTCCATCTTTGCAAAAAGCTTCAGGCGGCCCGACTTCCGGCTCAGCCACTCGATTCCCAATAGATCGAGCTTGCCCGGGTTCAGCGGTTCGTCCGTCAGCAGGCTCCCCTCCACCACCACCAGCCCTTCATCGTCCGGCTCGGAAATTCGCCGCACCCTCACCCGCGCGTCGCCTTTCACCTCCCCTTCCGCCCGCAGGCTGCGGTAGATCGATCGGCCGTCCTCGCCGAATGGCACGAAGCAAGGCTCCCTCGTCACCCCCAGCTCCGTTCGCACCGCCTGCGGGCACGCCTCCAGCTTCACCCGGTGATTCCAAAGATAAGGCAGGCCGCCATCCGGCTCTACCAGAGAAACTCCGAAGCCATCCGCGCGGATCCCCAGAAATGGCGTTCCCCCCCGTGCCACCGCCGACTGGATCGCTGCGAAGGCGCCGCGGAATGCCAGCAGTTTCAAATGCAGCAGTTCGCCCAGATGTCCCGGCGTCTGGTTTCTCGGGAAAAAGAACCCCCCGGCCTTTCCGCCAAGACCCGGCCGATCCAGCAACCTCGCGTTCTTCCCCACCGCCGGCATCCCCAGGCATTCCCGCAGGTTCACCGCGGTCTCGACGCCTGAAAGCAGATCCACGAAATCATCGTAGCGCACCGCCGCCGCGCGCCGCAGCAACATCAATCCCCCATCCGGATTCACCGGAATCGCCTTGCCGAGAATTTCCTCCAGAGGTTTCGTGAACCGGCCTTGGGGCGCTTCCGGAGTCATCGCCACCATCAGCGGCTTGTCCACGTCGCCATTCCAAAGGTAACGTTCCAAGGTTTCGCTGAAGAGCGCCAGCCGCTCCTTTCCCAGGAAAGCGTCATCTTCACACAAGCGCCAACGCTCCGCCAGGCGCAGCCGTCCGGTTCCCTCCGGATTCAGCCAGATCGGCTCCGGGTGCTTCTTTTCCCAATCTAACAAGATCACGCCCTCGCCGCCCGTCGCCAGCAGGTTCTCCACCCAGCGGGCCCAATGCTTGTCCAGCGAGGTGTTCGTCGGCGACATCAGCGGCTGGTTGCCATCGAGATGCCAGGAACCCACGTCCTGCACCCAGAGCTCCAGCCACTCGATCACCCGCCCCGCGCGGTCCCGCCATCCGGCCGCATAAACCGCCGCCCCGTGCGGCTGGGCCACCAGCTTCGGTCCCCGCTCCCCGGCGCCCCGGTCCTCCACCACCACGCATAACCCGGGCATCTCCGCCAGCTCGAGATCCACCAATTCCCAACCATCCTTCACCCCCAAAGCCATACACCAGCCACCCACCCACCCGACAAGCCCAATCCCCATCGCCGCTTAATCGCCGGGATCTCCATTCCTCCTTGAATCCTGTGGTTAGACCGCTAGAACGCTCATCGCGATGAAGACACACCTACTCCGCATCCTACCCGTCGGCGCCGCCTTTTTCCTCAGCCATTGCGGAGGGGGTGGTGGCTCCCCACCCCCTCCATCACCGCCCCCGCCGGGCCAGGCCGCAGGCACCGATCCCGCTGCGGGTGGTGGCGGAGACGCGGCAGGCGCTCCGCCCGCCCCGCGCGCGGTCAAAGCGGGTGAGTTCGCCATTTCCATCACCGCCGACAATGATGTCAGGAATCTCGTTTCCGTTCCCGTCCACCTCGTTTCCACCACTTCGCAGAATGCCAAACAACTGGTCGCCGGCGGCGCACCCAAATACTGGCAAAGCCCGTTTCGGGGGGCCAATGTGAAGACCGTGCAGTTCGGCCAGCGCGGCGGCGGCACCACCGCCGTCCGCGTTCCTTCCGTCCCGCGAATGGATTCGGTAGTCCTCGTCGCCGACCTCGCCGCCCCAGCCGATGGGAATGATTTCCGCATCATGGAAATCCCGCTCCAACTCGACCACAGCGACCCCGGCGCACCCATCGCGCATCCCATCGCCGTCCGTTTGACCCGTAACGGTTGGCAGCGGGAGAGGTGATTCCCGCCATCCAAAGTTATGGCTCTCTCGGTCGAAGAACTCTGCGTTTCCCTGGGATACACACCGAAGGAAACCTTTCGACGCATCGCTCCCGGCGACGATGTTTCCATCCGTGCGGTCGCGAAGGGCGGCAGCGAGGTCGTCGTCCGCTTCTATCCTTGCGGCGGATCCGTTTCCAGCTCCGCCGTCCTTGCCTTCGACACCAAACGCTGGAACACCGCCCGGTTCCATACGGGCCCCGGCTCCGGCGGTGCCGCCGATGCCACCGGCTCGACCTTCGAGGAGCGCATGAGCGAAATGGCCCTGAGATGGAGCATCGGCGCCGCTTCCGGGGGCAAACTCATCCCGCCGGTCATCGAATTCGGCCAAGCCGACCGCTTCGCCTTCCAAGTCCGTCCCTATTACCCGCTGACGCTCCGCTCGCTGATTGAGAAACAGGTCAGTCCCAATCCGCTCCTGCTGTTTCGCGTGGTCGATCAGATCTGGACCGCCCTTACGTTTCTCCACCAGCTCGAGATCAACCAACCCCACGGCAACCTCTCCATCTCCAATGTCGCATTCGGCCCGGGGCCGCCTGCGGAATCCGGCGTGTTCCTGCTCGATCTCCGGGAATCCATCGAGACAAGGCGCGCCGAGTTCAAGCGCGCCGACTATCAGAACCTCGGCCTCATCATCTATCAATTCGCCAGCTCGTTCGAAGGCCGGATCGATGCGGTGGACGCTCTTGTCCGTTGCAAGAATGTCACATGGAACCATCTGGGGAAATTTGAAAAGGGCTGGCGCGAGCTCGCCCACCATCTCCTCAACCCCGACCACTTCCCTTCCGGATACGACATGGCGGCGGAGCGCCAGCGGGCGCTTTCCCCGCTCCTTCCTCCGAAAACCCATCTCGCCGCCGTTCCCGGCGTCCATCCAGTCAGTGCCGATCCGCCCATTCGCGCCGCGGAAGCGTCAGCCGCTCCGCAGGCCCGGACCGCTTCGGAGCTCGCCGAGGACATCGAAGCGCTCCTTCAAAAGGGCGAACTCGCCCCCGCTCTCGATCGGACGCTCCAGTTCCTTTCCGCCGAATCCTCACAGACCGATCGGGTGGTCGGCTGGTGCGACAGGATTGCTGCCGCCGCGACTTCCGAACTCTGTGCCCAAAGCCAGTTTCTCGCCGGCCTTGAGCAAGCCGCCAGCGCCGGATCAGCCGTCTCCGCTCTCCGCCTGGGTGAAAGCCTTGTTGCGAAGTTCCCGTCCGAAGCCCTTTCTTGGCTCGATCAGGCCGCCCGGGCCGGCCACCACGCCTCCCTCCCGCTCCTCGCCCAAGCCTACGAATGGGGCGGGGACGGGCTGGAACGAAATCCGCGGAAAGCCCGCGATTATTACAAGCAATCCCTCGAACTGCTTGACGATCCGGATCTCGCCTACCGCTTCGCCGCATTGATCCTAAGGGAATCCACCTTGGCCAATCATGCGTCCGAGGCCACCCGATCGCTGGATGCCGCCCGACGGCTCGGCCATTTCCGCTCCACCGATCTGCTCGGCCAATGTTGTGCCCACGGCATCGGCCTCGATACCGATGAGAAACGCGCCTTCGAACTTTTCACGGAAGCATGGAACTGCTCGAAGAAAACCAACGAGCATTACTTCACCGCGTCCAACAACCTCGGCGTTTGTTTTGCCATCGGATTCGGCACCCGCAAGGATCCGGACCTCGCCCACCACTACTTCAAACAAGGCGAGATCGCAGGCCACGAGGCCTCGAAGAAGAATCTTGAGAATCTTGTCCAAATCCATTGAGCGGCGGCCAACTGGGCCAACTGGACCAACCGGGTCCTCCCGCACGCCGCCTCACGCGAATTCGTAGGCGAAATCGCCGTTGGCAAGCACCACATTGATGTTCTTCACCTCCTCGCCGCGATAGAGCGATTCCAGAAGCCGCCGGCCGATATCGGGAAGCATGCTGTTGGTTAGAATCGCGTCCACCACCCGGCCTCCGCTCTCGGCCTCGCGGCAGCGGCTGAGGATGTGATCCACCACTTCCTCGCCGTAATGGAAACCGATCTTTTTCTGGGTTTCGATGCGCTTCTTCACCCGGTCGAGTTGCAGGCGGATGATCAGCCGCAACGTGTCATCGGAAAGCGGGTAATAGGGAATGGTAACCAATCTTCCTAACAAAGCCGGCGGGAACACCTCCAGCAGCGGCTTGCGCAATGCTTCCGCCAGCACGGCGGGATCGGGAAGGAATTCAGGATCCTTGCAAAGACTCATCAGCAGGTCGCTTCCCACATTGCTGGTCAAAAGAATAATGGTGTTCTTGAAATCGATCGCCCGCCCTTCGCCGTCTTCCATCATCCCTTTGTCGAAGACTTGGAAAAACAACTCGTGAACATCGTGGTGGGCTTTTTCGATCTCGTCGAGAAGGACCACGCTGTAGGGTCGGCGGCGGACCGCTTCGGTCAGAACACCGCCTTCGCCGTATCCGACATATCCCGGAGGCGCTCCTTTCAATGTGGAAACGGTATGCGCTTCCTGGAACTCGCTCATGTTGATCGTGATCAGGTTGCTCTCTCCACCGTAAAGCGCCTCCGCCAGCGCGAGCGCCGTCTCGGTTTTGCCGACCCCGCTGGTGCCCGCGAGCATGAAGACGCCGATCGGTTTCGCCGGATTGTCGATTCCGGCGCGCGCCGTGACGATCCGCTTGGCAATCATTTCCAAAGCATGATCCTGCCCGACGACCCGCGAGGTGAGCCGCTGGGCGAGATTCAGGACGGATTCAATCTCGTTGCGCACCATTCTGCCGACCGGCACGCCCGTCCAATCCGCCACGATCTGCGCGACGGCACCTTCGTCCACCCACGACTGCATCAGCGGGTTGTCGCCCTGCATCGCGGCAAGCCGATCTTCGAGTTCCACCACACCCTCACTGCCACCGCCGCTTTCCCGTGCAGCCAGGCGGGCCTTAAGGATTTCGCCAAGCAGCTGTTTTTCCGCCGCCCAGCGTTCCTCCAATTCCGGCAGGGTCTCCTTTTCCTTCTCCAGGGCGGTTTGGATCACATCCATCGCGTCCTTGTTCATCCTGCCCCCGGCCGCCTCGCGCTCCAAGATGGCCATTTCCATGCCGAGGTGGGCGATCTTCTCGCGGCTGCGCTCGATTTCCGCCGGCGGCGCGCTCTGGCTCAACGCGACCCGCGCGCATGCCGTATCTAACAAACTGATCGCCTTGTCGGGCAACTGCCGCGCGGGAATGTAACGATGGGAAAGTTTGACCGCCGACGTCACCGCCTCATGACGGATCTCCACCCGGTGGTGCCGCTCCAGCACGTCCACCACGCCGCGCAACATCAGGCAGCACTGTTCCTCGGTCGGCTCCGCCACCTTCACCGGCTGAAACCGGCGTGTCAGCGCCGGGTCCTTCTCGATATATTTCTTATATTCCGCCCAGGTCGTCGCGGCGATCGTCCGCAGCGTGCCACGTGCCAATGCGGGCTTCAGCAAATTCGCCGCATCGCCCACTCCCTCCGATCCGCCGGCACCGATCAGCGTGTGCGCTTCATCGATGAAAAGGATGATCGGTTTCGGCGATCTCTGGACTTCGTCAATCACGTTCCGCAGGCGCTCCTCGAATTCGCCCTTCATGCTCGCGCCCGCCTGCAGGAGCCCGATGTCGAGGTTTCTCAACGTGACGTCACGCAGCGCTTCCGGCACGTCGCCCTTCGCCAGCTTCAATGCGAAGCCTTCCACCACCGCGGTTTTACCCACGCCCGCCTCACCGACCAGCAGCGGATTATTCTGCCGCCGCCGCATCAGGATGTCGATCAACTGCCTGACCTCGTCATCCCGGCACAAAACGGGATCGATTTCGCCCTTGCGTGCCTTTTCGGTCCAATCGACCGCGAAGCGGTCCAGCGCCGATTTTCCCGTATCGGAATAGGCCTGTTCCACCTCGGACACCGACTTCGAAGGCGCGGCCACCGCTTCGCCCGAGCCCTCAGCGATATCACTATACTCCCGCTCCAAGGTATCCGCGTTCAATTTCCTGAACTCCGCGGACAGACCTCCCAGATAAGTCTTCATCACCGCGTTCTTCACAATGGCCAACAGGATATGGCCGGACCTCAGCGTGCTCTCGCCGTAGCCAAGAGAACAAGCCACCCAACCCAGCTCCAGCGCGTCCACCAACATCTTCGAAAGGTTGGAAAGCCGGCTCGCCCCTCGCGGCAGCGAGTCCAGCGAGCGGACCAGATCCGCCTGAACGACCGCCCGCTCGATCCCGAAATGAGTCGCGATCCTGGCAAAATCATTATCCTCCTTGTCATTCAGCGCGAAAAGCCAATGGCTGATCTCAAGCTCGGGATTGGTTCTCTTGATGCATAACTCCGTGGCGCGGTCCATCGCCTGATATGCCAAAGGATTGAGCTTTTTGAAATAGAAGGAAGGAGTCTGGGACTTCATGATCTCTGGTGGTTAGGTGAGAGTGATATGATACTCGTCGGCATCTTTGGCCATCGGTCCGGATTTCAGCCAACTCGTGAATCCCAGCCGCGAGCCGCGTCCGAGTTCCAGCGGAGGAACCTCGTCTTTTTTAAGAACCGGCAGGAGTTCGCAGGAAAGTTCATGGCCGCAATATAAGAGCACGAAGCTGCGGATCGCCTTCAGCGTCGTGCCGCCCGGCGCAAAGGTTTCATACTTCGCCAGCGGCATCGGCCCGAGCACGAGACGGAACTTCAGCGTGCGGTCCCAGAAGCGGGATCCCAGCAGCGCGCCCGTTCCCAATCCGCCGCCCCTGCGGCTGGCTCCCAGCTCGGTGGTATCTCCTGGCGGGACATCCACCCAATGGCCGACATTGGGCTCCAGCTTCGTTTCGATTCCGCAATAGTCGGCGATCACCTTGCAAAGTCCCTCCGCATGACGGGTCGGCGCCGAGAAATGGCCGGCGAAGTAAAGCGCCGCCACGTCCGGCACATCCATCCGGTTCTGCACCTCCGGCGTTCCGAGTCCGAGGAAACTCCCTATGAAGGAATGGAATCTCGACTCCGACACCCGATCATAATCCACCGCCTTGTTCGCGGAAACCGCCGCGCGGTAGAAAAAGGAGATGAAGCGGTGGTTGAAAATGTCGATGAACGCCGCCGGTCCCGGATCCGCGCGATACTCGGATTCGCCTGTATTTTTCTGCCGCAGATCCGGGTGGGGCACGCCCTTTGCCTTCGCCAGCACCACTTCGGTGTAAACTCCCGGCAGCGGCCCGCTCGGACCGAGCATGCCCATGAAGTAAACCATCAACTCCTCGACTTCCCGGTTGCCCGCACGTTTCGCGCCTGAAGCGGCCCGCGCCACCGTGGCGGGGGCGAAGATCAGATGCGGAACCTGCCGGAACCGCAGCAGCTCCTCCCGCGGCACCAACGCCTGCCCGATCCGCGGCCACGCCGGGTTCGTCGCATCCACCCGCCTCACTTTTCGATAAAAGCTTTCCCTCGAAACCGCCGCGTCATTCCCCTCCGGCTGGCCGAGATTCAGCGGATAGCTCGTCGTTGGCCTTTCTTCGTTCATCATTGTTCCTCAGAGAATATCCCGGCGTCCGTCCACGCCGCTCCAGCGCCCGATCATGCCTCGCCGTGAGGATTCCACCCGCGTCTCCACAAAGGAATTGATAGAAACGTAGCCGGACAGGAAATTTGCCAGCACACAGCCGAGAACATACGGACTCGATCCCGCCAGCTTCGATTCGTCGAGCTGGATTGCCACCTCCAGACCGCGCACGAAAGCCACCGGCCCCGAAGAAAGGTGACGCCGCACGATCGGTTTCGCCTTCACGCCGACCAGCCCGCCCGTCCAATGGGTCGCATCGTCCGACATCCCTTGGGTGTAGATCCCGAGAATCTCCCGCAGCGCCGAGGCCCCGGTCTCGGTCTCGACCAGCGACAGGTAATTCAACGACAGGTGACTGATCAGTCCCCACGCCAGATTGCCTCCGATCGGTGCTTCGATCGGTCGTGTCGGGTTCGTCAGACAACGCACCGTCACCACCGGCATGCCGGCGTCCGCAAAAAAGTCCGTCTCATGCTCACCGATGGGAATCGACATCGGAAGATGCCGGTTCGAACACAGCGCCCTCACCGACAGTGCTGAAACCTCATCCCGATGCAGCGCCTGGCTGCCATCGACCAGCGAAATGAAGACCTCGGAGCCCGTGTAGGTCGATGCCGTCCCGAAGCGGATCTCGCGATGGGTCAGCCGCCGACGTTCCCGCCGGATCGTAAAAAAAGCTGGAACGGCGTTGCGCGAACTCGCGCAGCGGTAGAACGGCTCGAAGGTCATCCTTGCGCCTGCCTCACCGCCGATCCCGCGGACCGTTTGCACTTTGAAAACCTCGAACGCCAGCGGCCGCGTCTTGTCCACCACCACGTGCGCCTCGTGAAAGCGCTCGGAAAGCTGGATCTGATCCGCCCGCCGCTCGAACAGGTTGATCACCGGGGTGGCGAAAAGCCGGAAGCGGTGCTCATCGACAAATCGCGCCAGCTCTTCCCGGCTGCGGTTGAAATTGAAGATCACATCCATGGAACGGCTTTCGCAACTCGCGACGAATTCGCGCAGCCCGCCGCCTTTCAGCCGGAAAAACAGAAACCGCTGGGGCAGGGCGGCGAACTCCCGCAGCAAGCGGAACCCTTCGAAGGTCCTCGCATCGGACGGCAGCAGCGCCTCATCCGGCGCAAAACCCACCGGCTCGATCAGGAGTCCCTCCCCGCCCGTGGCGAAAAGACGCCCGGCGGGCACCGTCAGACCTTCGCCCACCGGCCGCAGCAGCACATGCGTGCAGCGCGCCATCAGTTCCTCATACAGGGCTCCCGCGGAATCCACATTCCCCGCGATGTGAATTGTCAGATCGTCCAGATCCTCCAGCGTGTTGAGGAGCTTGTCCCCCTGCGAATGCATCACCCGCAGCCTGATCGCGGACCGGCCACCGGTCTGCGACGGCAAGCGCAGGCGGTCGATATCGCGCGAATAGTATTTTGGAGCCTCCGCGCGGTCGATTCGCAGAGGCCGCAGGGTCACTTCGTGGGCGGTGCGGAACTCGCAGCGGGTGTCCTCGTCCTTTCCCAGATGGCTGGTCAGAACGGTGCCGCGCGGAACGGAAAAGGATCCGGTCAACTTGTCGTCCGGCTTCATCTCAACGATCGCCATCGAAGGCACCGGCCCGAGGATCTGCGGATAAATCGTCTCCAGCAGCGATTCGCAAAGCACCGGATACTCCGCATCCAGCTTGGTCCTCACGCGTGCCGCCAGAAAGGCGAAACCCTCTATCATCCGCTCCACAAAAGGGTCGTCGCATCCGTCGCGATTCAGCGCCAGGCGACCTGCGATTCCGGGATACTGACGCCCGAACTCCGCCCCCACCTCCCGGATGTGACCCAGCTCCTCTTCGTAGGATTTCAAGAACGTTTCGTTCATACCTATATTGCTTAATCGATATTCCAGACGCCGCCTACCACATCCCAGGAAGTCCGCAGGCTCAACGGCTCCGTCGCCGGAAGCGCCCACAGATCGCCGGTGATCTCCAGCGCGAATGAGTCAAAATCGTCGCGATATGCATCTCTGATCAATGTCACCGACAGGGTTTCCGGTGCGATCCTCGGTTCGAATCGGACGATGGCTTCCCTCACCGCATCCGCAATCTCCTCCGGCTGGACCGACGAGTCCGACACTCCCACGAAATCGCGCGTTCCGAAATTCAAAGTCGAGGCTGCCACATTCGGATAATGATGCACCGGCGAGCGGGTCGGGTGACACGAAGTATTCAGCAGCCATTTCAGATCCCGCAGGACGTCGTCGCGGTAATTCTTCAGCGACGTGCCGCCGAGCGCTCCCCCATGCTCATCCGCAAAGAGCCGCCCGAACACGCTCGGAAATACCGCCGTCCGCTTCACTTCGCCTCATCTCCCATGGAGCCCTCATCCGCCGAATCGTCGGAGTCGAACTCGATGACCCTCAACTCATGCAATGACTTGGTTTCCGAATCCACCCACAAGATCTGAGGGCCGCAACCGATCGCCAGATCTCCCGGCGCCTCCTCCCACACCAATTTGCGGCCTAGCTTTGCTTCCCCGTCGGCGGAGTGCTGCGTTCCCGGATAGCATCCGAAGACGGTCATCTCGGAAACCGATCCGTCGATCAGGAAAACCCGCGATGGAATCCAAATGACATCCGTCAGGTTGGTTGGCCCGGCGGGAAATTCCATCCGCCGCACCGCCGCGAGCCATAGCCACCCGTATTCCCCGTTTACCGCCACCTCGAGAAACCCGGGAAGACGGTCGTCCGCCGTTGCCAAATCGGAAAAAGCCGTCCCATCGATTTTTCCCGGGCCGAACGCCAATCCGTCGGCGGCGGCTTTCACCCGGGCCCAATCGTCGCTCCCGATGGCGGCTTTCACTGCGCTGAAAAGGGCTTGGTCGTCATCGTCCAGATCGCCGATCACAGTCGGACTCCGCTCGCCCGCCCACACCTTGTCCCGTTGCCCGGAGGCGTGCAGGTTCGCCATCACCCCCACCCATCCCATCGGATCGGCTCCCAGATTCACGATGGCCTCCACATGACTGCGAGCCCTTTCCCAGTCGCCGTTGATCGACAACAGTTCAAAAAAAACCGACCGAGCCTGCAGGTCCGTCGGATTCGCCTTGAGCAAATCCCTCGAACTTTCAAACGCGGTGCTGAAGTGCCCTTCCCGGAGCAAGTCCTTGATTCCAGAAAGGGCACTCATGAATGGTTCGGCTGTGCGTGGTCAACCGCCGTTGTTCGTCAGCATGTCCCAATAGGACATGGTGTCGCCCTTCGGCTGGTTGCTCTTCGGATCAACCTCGGTGTACTTCCAGCTAATCTTCGCATAAGAAAACGAAACTTCCTCCGTCGGCTGGGGATCGCCGCCTCGCGGCACTCCATGGATCGAAACCGAGCGGATGAGGCAGGTCTCGAATTCATAAGTCATGTAAGCGACTTTGCTATCCACCTGGCGGCAGATCTCCACCTTCACCTTCTGCAGGTTCTTGCCATTGCAGCAGTGGAGGAAGAGCTTCGGAGTTGACTTGTCGATGTGTTTCGTAACCGCGAAGTCTTGGTGCTCGCAGCGCTCAACACCGCCGCGCGCACCGCCGCCACCGACCGATGTCGCGTGGGGTTGGTTGACGCCGTGGTTGAAGGCGAGGAGTTGAATCCATTGCTCGTGTCCTTTATCGGTGCACTCGCCCGGGATCGAATCGATTTTCAGATAAGCATCGAATGCCATGGTCGTAGGGTTGGTTGGTTTGGTTTTCCTAGCGGTTCACACGGAACATTGAAGCGTCATGAACCCTTCTGTTTCAAGTTTGAGACCAGCCGCAGCGAGGCGGTCAGTCCCTCCAGTTGGAAGTGCGGGCGCAGGCGGAAGATCGCCCGATAATTGCCCGGATCTCCCTCAATCGGAGTCACCTCCACTTGAGCTTCCTTGAGAGGTTTTTGCGCCTTCACCACCTCGTCCCCGCCATCGACCACATAACTCGTGATCCAGCGGTTCAACCACGTTTGCAGATCCTCCGCCTCCATGAAGGAACCAACCTTGTCCCGCACCATGCATTTCAGATAATGGGCGAAGCGACAGGTCGCGAAGAGATAGGGCAGACGGCAGGAAAGCGCTTCGTTCGAAGTCGCGTCCGCATCCAGATACTGGGTCGGCTTTTTCATCGACTGGGCACCGAAGAAGCAGGAATAATCCGTATTCTTGTAGTGCGAGAGCGGGATGAGGCCGATGTCCGAAAGCTCCTTCTCGCGTCGGTCCGTGATGGCGATCTCGGTGGGGCATTTCGCGTCCAGGCCACCGTCATCGGTCGGGAAAACGTGACACGGGAGATTCGCGACCACCCCTCCGCTTTCGAGGCCGCGGATCTGGGTGGTCCAGCCGTTCTCGTAAAAGGAGCGATTGATGTTGGCACCGAAGGAATAGGCGGAGTTCGACCAGCAGTAGCTGGTGTGGTCGCTGCCGTCCACTTCCTCCTCGAAGTCGAAGGCTTCCAGCGGTTCCGTTGTCGCCCCGTACGGGACGCGGGAAAGAAAGCGGGGCATCGTCAGGCCGATGTAGCGGGAATCCTCGTCCTCCCGCAAACTGCGCCAAGCCATATGGGCCTTCGAGTCGATCACTTTGCGGAGGTCGCGGGGATTGTTCAATTCCGTCCAGCTCTGCATATCGAGAAGATCGGCACCGGCCGCGGCGATGAACGGCGCGTGGGCGGTGGAGGCGATTTTCGCCATCCCTCTCAGAACCTGCACATCCTGGCCGGAAGGTCCGAACTCGTAATCCCCGATGAGGACGCCGAATGGTTGTCCGCCCGGCATGCCATACTCCTCCTCATAGATTTTCTTGAAAATCTCCGTCTGGTCCCAGCCGGCGGTGGCCTTGCCTTTGAAGGCCTTGTAAAGCTCGCCCTTTGAGACGTTGAACACCTTGATTTTGAGTTGGTCGCTGGTCTCGGTGTTGCTAACCAGATGAAACAGTCCGCGCCAGCTTCCCTCCAGCTTCTGGAACTGCTCGTGGTGAATGATCTTGTTGAGTTGCGACGTCAATTGCCGGTCGATCTCGGCGATGACCCGCTCGATCTTGTCCAACACCTCCGGCGACTCGGTCGAAATCGTATCATAATCCTTGAGGATGTGGGCGAAGAGAGTCTTCACCTGGCTGCCGATCTCCCGCTTCGCCTCGTTGGACCGCGGCTTCAGCTTGTCAACCGCGCTCAGGAGCTTGTCGAGGGCACCTCCCTGTTCGGCATACTCGACTCCTTCGGTGGCTTCTTTTTCGGTCCGCGTGCTCATTTGATCAAATGGTCTTTGAAATCGTTATTGGGTTTCGTCGCTTTCTTCCGCCGCCAGCACCCCGCTGAGGAGTTCCTTATCTCCAAGCAGTTCCGCGAGCGCCTTCTGCCCGCTCGAGTTCCCGTCGACCTTGAGCAAGAGTTCCTTAAGCTGGCTGCGGGCGTCGAGCAGCTTCGCGAGGTGGCCTTTCTTGGTGATCCGCAACGTGGCCTTCTTGGGATCGCGCAGATCCTTACTGAGCTGCACTTCGATGTCGTCCGCTTTTACCCCGAGGCGGTATGCCACGTAGCTGGCTGTTGCGAGCTTGTCGAGGGAGTCTGAGGTTTCGCCGAGCGCTTGGGAAAACGGCCCGTCCTGGACGATTCTGTAAACCACTTGGGCGCCGTCCTTTTCCTGGAGGATTTTCACCTCTTCGATCTCCGCTCCGATCTTGCGGGCCACCACGTCGGGTGCGAAATCCTCGAGTTTTTCGAATGTCACATCGACCCCCATCCTGCCTTCGCCGGTGATGGAGTTCTCAACCGCGAACTGAACTCTCGGTTTCTGGCTTTTCAGGAAGTCGTTGAAATTGTCGGCATCCACATCCGAGAACTTCCGATCCTTCATTTCAGGGAGTTCCCCGGCGTTGGACCCCGACAGATCGGCCATCACCCCGGTCACCCATGGCAACTCCGTTTTGCGGATGGCATCGCCGATTTCCACATCATACTCGATCTGCACCCGCGGCTTGCGCGGGAGCAACTTTTGCGAACTGGACGACTTTTTAGCCATACTCAAAAGGTATTGCTGACCGACCCTCCGATTGACAAGTCAGAAATCATCTTTCCACCCGAGAACCTCCTGAATCGAGGGGCTCCCTGATAGATTAAATTCCTTCACGATTTCCTTGAAGTCCATCGTCGCCACCCGCTGCGCCCTTTCCAGCAGGATCGGGACCGGACTGGTGGGCTCGTTTTTCTGATAAAACTGGATGATTTTCGCCAGAACCCGGACGACGTCCTCGCGGGAGTTCAACGCATCCGCGGCCTTCGGAGCCGGCCCGCCGCCGCCCGGAGCGCCCGCCCCCTGTCCTCCCTGCACCGATTCCATCAGCGGCACGCCGCTGAATCCGGAAATCGCGGCCTCCAGTTCGCCAAGCCGTTTCTTCAGCGGCCCCAAAGGCACCTGGTAGGAAGAAAAGCGCTCGGCGACCGATTCCTCCAGCCGGGCGATCGCCCCGCGCGTCTCGTTCGCCTGCACCGCGAGATCGTCATAGTAGGTCGGCTTGTCCTTCACCGTCTCGGCGAAACCTTGCTCGATGAGCTTGGTATCGGCCCCCTTTCCATCATGGGATTTCCTGAAATCACCCAATGTGAACGCGCCGGTCTGCCTGCCCTCGACGACCCGCACCTCGTCCACGGCCGCAAGCACGGCCTGTTCGCCCAGCCGGTCCAACGCCAGCCGACGGTATTCATGGTCGTCCTCCGGCTCGGTCGGATAAACCTGCTCCCAGAAATTCCCCAGCAGGTTGTTGATGACATCCAGGCCGTCGGTGAGTCCGCCCAGCCCCCTCAGATGGGCCTGCGCAACCAAAAGGTACCAAACCAGCTCCAGATGCTTGGTTTCGCCGAACGCCTCCAAGACCATCCCATCCAGTTCGCGCCAGGCCGCCATTCCGGTCGGTCCCGATGAGTCCCGCTTCTCGCCCTCCACCGCGGACATGCTCTCCTCGCCCATTCCCGCGGATGCCAGCTTGTCGAGCAGCCCCGAGATGTTGTCGAACGTGTCATCCCCGCAAGGTGTGTCCGGGGAAATGGGGGCCAATGCCATGGAAATATCACTCATGGATGCAGTTGTTGGGTAAATCTCATCTCATCGCCTGTGGTTCACAAAATCTTTGGTTTTAGCCGGGTGCGGAGCGGAAGAAACGGCTCAGGAAAGATCCCAATACACCCTGGCCGGCACCTTCGCTGCCGCACCCGTCGAGCTTGGGAATCCTCTCCGGATCCGTCACGAAGCTGTCCAGCACCATCTCGGCCTGGTCGCGAATCTCCTCCGATACGTCATAAGGAATCGAACTCGTGAGCGGGATTTCGCCGCTGTCCGCCTTCAGTCTTACGAATTCCGCGGGATCGAATTCGCCCGCCATGGCATCCAGCCACTCCTTCTGGCGATGGCGCATCGTCAGGAGCGGCACTTCCGGCCCGCACTGCGCCCTCAGCAAAACCTGCCACGCCAGCAGATCCTCCGGACCCTCCCTGTCCGCCGCGATTCTGAGGGAAATTCCCTTCGGGAGACCTCTTTCATCCTCTCCGGCCGCCGAACGCAGCGCGTAAAACACCCGGACGAGCCCTTCCCGGCCGGTGCCGAAACGCGGAGCATCCACAAACGCCGCCCGTTCCGCGGCATCCCACGCTCCCGCTGAGATCGGAACCAACGACCGTGCCGCCTGCCCCAGCCTCTCCACGCCCTCGGCCTGCGCCTGGTAGATGCCATCCCGCGTCCGCGACCGCCGGCATAGGTCCGCCACCTTCTGAAGGACGCCGAAGATCGGAGCCACCTTTGCCGGAAGCTTGTTTGTCAGGAAATGCGCCGCCGCGACCATCGGATACACATTGCGGCCGCGGCCGTCGCTGGAATGCCACAGCACCGCGAAAATCACCCCGGTTGCCCCGCTCCAGATCATCTCGTGGTCGAAGGCCTCCATCCGGTTCTCCGGCTTCATTTCCATCCACGCGCCCACATCCAGCCGACCGCCCACCCCCTCGAGGTACAATCGTCGTTTGAAATCCCGCAGGGATGGCGAAACCAGCCCCAGGTCTTCCATGTGATCGTCCCACGCCGGATGCTTGCCGAAGACCGCAAGGTTCAGGCGGTTGTTGGTTTCCTTGAACACTTTCTCTGTAGGCTCTTGCAGAAACATGTCGTGAGATCCTATGTCATTCGGGTTTCTCGAAATCCTTCATCGAGGGCCACTCGGCCGGATCCGGAATGGGCACATCCTCCGGCATGGAAACCTCCAGCGTCAGCCCGCGGCCATCCGTGTGGCGCACATTCTTGATCCAGCCCTGCACCTCGGAGGTGAACCTCCAGCGGAGAATGCTCCAGGACGGATTCGGGTCCACCAGCCTCAGGCCTTCCACCCTGAAAACCAGCGCCTTGTTGAGCGGCACTTCCAGCGGCTTGAGGTTGCCGATCCGGGTGTCGAATTCTCCCAGCCGGTTCTCATCTCCATCCAGCACCTCCACCCGGACCGATTCCAGGACCTGCCCGCGGGGCCGGATCCTCGCCTTTCTGACGACGGCATCCACATCCCGGCGGAGTTTGGTCAGGTCGAATACCGCGTTGGCCGCCTCCGACAGGCTGCTCAACTCCGGTTCGTCCACGCCCACCGCCTCCAGCACCTGCACCAACCTCAGGAGCAGATACAACTCGCTCGCCGACCCGGATTTTCCGTCCTTCACCAGCGGAAACCGGAGATAGCCGGGGAACCGGTTGGGGTAGAAATCATGCTTCAACCACCAGTCCCGCAATTTACCGATGTTCTTCGCATCCTCGTTGTCCTCCTTGGCCGCCTGGTTCAGCTCCACCAGCAGGGCGTCGGCCTCGTCGCCGGAGAACCCGTCACCGCCGTCCGGCGATAGGGCCGAGACGATTCCCTTGAGGATCGCGCCATTCTTGTCCACCAGAGCGCGGGACCGACGTGACAAGGTGGCCTTCCGCTTTTGGGAAAACTGGGGATACGTTGCCCGCAGCGAGTCCTGCCTTGCCACCAACTCGCTCACCAGGGTCTTTCCGTCCATCTCGCTGGCGTCCTCCGCCGCATCACCCGCCGGCTCGGATCCGAAGATCGCGATCTCCGCCCGGTATCTTGCCAGCAAATCCGCCGCATTGGTTCGCAGCGCCTTCGCCTGCTCCGCCGCCTCAGGATTTGGTTTCACCTCCCAGAACAGCCCGATCGCGCGATCAAAATCCACCGCGAACTGATCCATCTCCCGCACGAAATCATCCGCCTGCAGCGGCGTTTCCTGCGGGAACGCCTTTTGCATGATCACTGCCAGCGCCGCGGGATCGAGCCCGCTCTCCAGCTTGCGCTTGAAGTCCGCGTCCTTCACCGTTGCGGCACGCTCGACGATCCGCGCCAGTTGATCCGACCGCTCGTCGTTCCCCAGTTCCAGAAATCCAGTCAGGTCCGCCAGAACCTCGCGGACCGGCACCTCCGGATCTCCCTCCACACGAGTTGGAAAAACCATTCTTCCGCCCTCCATCATCTCCGCATGGTGCAGAATCAGCAGCGCTCTGAGCGCCTTCCACTCGGTTTCCCGCAGCCCCGTCGAGCGCTCCGCCGCCTCCGCCAGCCGCACGGTGACCTGACCGATCATTTCGCCGAAGCCCTCCGCCACCACATCGCCGTAAAGCTCCCTCCGCTGTTTGGAAAGATTCCGGTCGAACAGCTGCGCCGGAGCGAACACCCAACCGAACTTCGGCCGTCCCTGCACATCGGCTCCCAGTTGATCCAACGCCGTGAAAACCTCCGCTCCGCCCCAGGTTTCAGCCTCGATGAGCGGTGCGATTCTCCGCCCGCTCTGGCCTTCTTCGGAACTCCACAACTTCGCCCAGGCCTGCGCTTCCCGGCCGCTCTTCGCCGTCAACCAGCCCAAGAGGGCCAACAACAGCAGTCCCATCACGAAACAGGCCGGCAGCCACAGCTTCCACCCCGAGATGGAAGATCTCACCTTGTCCGACCGGGTTACCAAGCCCTTCTCCCTGAAGATCTTGTCCAGAAACAGATCCCTCATGAAATACGTCCGGTTCTTCGAAAGCCGCAACCCGTCCTCCTCCTCCGCGTTCTCCATCTGCTCCAGCGGAATCCCCAGCGCCTTTGCCACCGCCTCGTCGAGCACCCGCCCCTGCTGCAGCGCCGAGCTGAAATAGATCCCCCGCAAAAACGGCGGCTTCGATGACCACTCGTCCGATGAGAAAACCTGCCGCAGGTAACGCTGGAGCTTCGGTGCCATCGACGCGAACGCCGTCGGGAACGAATACAGCGAGTCCACCTCGTCGATCCGCAGATCGGACATCGCCGCCGGTTCCGGATTCCGCAACTCGCTCATCATCCGCCGCTTCAGACGGTCCGCCACGGACTTCATATACTCCGCCACCGATTGCGGGTTGAAACTCTCACCCAATGGGGCCGGGTTCGACCAGCCCAGCATCTGATAGCGCTCGTCCGCCGTATCGACCCCTTGGAAAAATTCCCGGAAGCCCGTGATCTTGTCGGTCTTTGAAACCATGATGTAAACCGGGAATCGGATTCCCAGTTCCGCCTGCAAGATTTCCAGTTGGCGCGAGATCTGACCCGCGTTCTGATCGATCCGCGCCAGCGACGCCGCCTCGGCTTCGGAATCCTCGTGCGCCATCAACCGCGTCGCGGGAATCACCAACATCAGGCCGTTGATCGGACAATCCGGCCGATTCTTTTTCAGCATCTGCAGAAATGAAACCCACTGGCTCTGCGTCCCGTCCGAATCCGATCCGTCCTGCACGAAGAGCCTGCCCGCCGTATCAAGGATCACCGCCTTGTTGGTGAACCACCAATGCATGCTCAACGTCCCGCCCGAGCCCTGCCATTTGTCCTGCAACTTGTCCGGAAACCCGATCTCGCTCCTCCGCACGGCTTCCGTCTTGCCTGATCCCGCTTCCCCCACGACCACATACCACGGCAGGCTATAGAGGTCCTTGCCATACTTCTTGTAGATATCGATCCCCTTCTGGAACTCCTTCCGCATGTGATCGATCTGCGCGATCTTGTTGGGATCCTTGACCCCTTCCGCGGAGCCGGCGTTCTGCTCGACGCCCTTCGAAAAATCCTTCGACTTGTTCTTCTTCGACCGCTCGAAAAAGTAGGAGCCCAATGCCGCCACCACCCCCACCGAAATATAGATTCCCATCCACAGGACCATCAGCGCCGGGTTCTGCGCCGCCGCAATCATCACGACCGGCGCCAGCGCCGCCATGACGATGGTGACACCCATCATCGACGAAGGGATTTTCGACAGAATGTTCATGCGGCGGTTTCCGTCATTTGAGCGATTTCATTCATATCTATCCGTCGTTGGGCGCTTCTCCGCCGCCGGTCGAGAACCTCTCGATCCCATCCCTTATTTCTCTCGTCGCTTCCGTGTACCAATGGATATAGCCGATCAGCAGAGTCCCCAGAAACAGCAGAAAGGCGATGAAAAACACCAGCGGCTTGTCCCGCGAGGGTGCCACGAAATCCCGCTTGTCCGTGAAACGGTAGGCCTCCGGGGTCACCCGTCCGCTCGCGTCGGCGTCCACATATCTGCTTACACGGGGATAAATCTTCTGCATCAGTGCCTTCAGCTTGTCGCGATGATCCGCCGTCCGCTTGAACCAGCAACCGGTGAATCCGAGGCCGATCGCGACATGGTAGAAGCCGAGCCGCTCATTGGATGATTCGTCGCGCGGATCGTTCTCCAGTTCCTTGTCCAATTCGTCGAAAAACGCGTCGTCGCCGGAAAGATTCCCATCCTCGCCATACTCTCCCAGCCGCTGGTCGTTCCATTTCTGCCTGAAGGCGAAGCCATTGTCGGGCGAGCCGAAAGTCGAGTCCACATACCAATGGATGGGATCGCGGAGCTTGTCCAAATGCTGCCGGAGAATCGGGTCGAATCGCGCCGCGTTCTCGATTCCCTCCAACTTCCGTTTCACCTCCGCGCGGACCACTTCGAAGGCACTTCCCTCGCCACCCTTGCTTTCCCTCGCGATCCGGTGCTGCTGGCAAACGTACAGGAACAACGGCTCCAGATGTTCGAGCAAAGGCTTCTTCACCGCCGGTGGGGCGACCGGCATCGCTTCCGCCCGTGCGGGTGCGTCCACCGCCAAGGCCGCGCTGCTGCTCTCCCCCCAAAACGAATCGCCCTCGCCCCATCCGGCGTCTCCCTTTTTCGTGGCTGGTTTCTTTTTGAACATGTGGTCTTCCCATCTCGGTTAACGCCGTTCCGGCGCGCCCGCCTTGTCGCCACCCGGCAGGGTCATGAACAAGCTGATCTGAAAATCCGGCACCTCGCGCTGCAAGCTCCATCGCACCACCAGCTCGAGTTCCTTCGCCGCCTCATCCCACACGCGGCGGCTCTGGTTCACATTCAGGCGGAAATAATAGCGCTCGGTTTCCGCGGGCAGCTCCAGCGGCGGGAAACGCTCCTCCTTCAGCACCACCCCGCGGATCGCCCTCTCCAGGAAGGACCGCGGCATCAGCTTGAACTGGTCCGTATCCTCGACCAAGTCCACCAGGGTGCTCGGTTCCAGCGTGGTTTTGATTCCCAGGAACCAGGCGTTCGGATCGGTGAAATGTTTCTCCTCCAGCTTCGCCACGCGCACTCCGGCATCGCTGCCGGCCTCGAACTTGACCTCCCGGTATTCCGGCGTCACCGCGCCATGGAGATAGTTCCGGATCCGCGTGATCGTCCCGTGGAACGCCGGATATGGATCTTCATGATCGTAGTTGATCAGTGAGAAAGCCGACCTTTCCGGAAACAACGCCATCAGGTCCGCCAGCAGGGTCTGGAGTTCCTGATAGACATCGAAAGGCGGCACGTCGGAATTTCCCTCCCCGAAAGCCAGCAACGCCGGCATCCGCGCCACGAACCGGTTCAGGCAGCGCAGCCGCAGCACCTGCTCAAGCTGCAAGCGGCTTACCACATGCGTGTCGCCGCCCCGCGCCACCACGTTCGCCAATTGCTCCCGGACCGCCTCCACCTGCGAGGTCAGATCCCGCACCATTTCCCGCAACACCGGCGAGGCGCTTAGCAGCAGGCAGGGATGCACGTAGTTCGGATCCTGCCGCGGAAACGGCTCTTCGTGGCTGACGTCGTGGACGATCCGCATCAGCGGGATTTTCTCGATGTCGCTGTCGTCGTCCGAATCCAGCAGCAGCATCGCATTATAAAACCGGAACTGCATCGGCTGCGGGTTTTCGCCGGTATTCTCGTCCATGACCTCCGGCACCTGCATCGGCACCCGGTAAAGTTGCTTCAGCCGCGTTCCCACCGCCAGCTCCCCCTCCACGGTGTTCGCCCGCGCCTCGAACCAGTGCGGCAGCCCGAGATAAACCGTGAAGCCCTTCGGGTTCAGCGCGAAGGAGTCGCGGATGTCCAGGCTCGGCAACACGGTGTTCTCCGGATAGGAAAGCACCGCACCGCCCGGCATCACCACCCGCAGCTTCTGAAAACGCAGGCGCTGGTTCTGGAGATCGTCATGCGACAATTTCGCCTCCAGCACCCCGTATCCGTAATTCCATCCGAGGCGGCGCTCGAAGCCGAACTGATCCACCACATGCTTCTGAAAACGCTGCAAATGATGCGGCTGCAAAAACAACCCCTCGTGCCAGTGGATTTGTGGTATTGCCATATTTTCAAACTTTCACCCGTTCCATTCGCATCAGACCTGCTTCTTGACGTAAGTATGGACCGTCTCCGCCAGAATGCGCAAAAACTCCTCGTGCATCGCCTCGGCCGTGCGGTTCCTCGCCAGTTGGGAGTATTTGTCCCAGCACTTCCTGCCCAGATCGCGGACCTTGGAGGGATCCGCCGCCGTTTCCTCCAGCACCACCGCATCAACGATCGAATCCGGGGAAAATTTCCGCTCGCAGTATTTCCCATATTCGAGGCCGCCCTGATGGGCGGAATACAACATTCCCACGATCACTTTCTTCGTCCGCTCCACCTCCTGATAGAACTCCCGCGAGCTGATCTCCCCACCCTCCAGATATTCCGCCACCACCTCCTCCAACGACCGCGAGAACGACTGGCTCAAATGTCCGCCGAGATCCCGCGGAGCCATGCCTTTCCAGAACTGCCACGCGAACGGATAGAGCCCTCCGAATGAATCCAGCAGGATCCCGAGCAGCTTTACCAGCCGGCTCAACCGCAGGGGCGGCTGCGTTCCTTCCGCCCAGCCCAGCCCTCGGCAAACCGTGTCGATGCCCCGCACACAATCCTCAAGCTCGGCGCCTTCCGACGGAAAAGCCAACCGTTGTGCCAGATCCGCCGGCACGTCCGCCCCGGGAGCCCTGTTCCCCAGCAATGCCGCGAGTTTCTGCAGCTGTGAATCCGTCAATGCGGAGGCGTCTTTCTCCAGACGCGCGATCAGTTCGTCTGCACCCATCGGCGAATCGGGTGCGGAACCTGTGGCTGGGGCGGGCGCATCCCGGAGAGCAGGTGCCGCCGCTTCCCCATACACCGGAAACCATGACTCCAGCGCCTTGAGCAGACTGTCCCGGTTCTCCCCGGCCAATCCATCCGCCTCCCCCAGCGCGTACTCCAGCTCGTCTTCCAGATAGACCCGGCGGTCATCCGCCGAGGTGTCGCCAAAGCTGGCATGCACCGCGCGCAGCCGGGCCGCCGTCCTAACACTCCACGATTCCTTGTCCTCCGATTTACGCATTGCTTCAAGTGACTGACATGCCCACTCTTCGCCATCCTGCCTATCGAATGAGACGGTCCTTTCAAGTTATTTCCCATAGGATGGTCGCTTTTCCGGTTATCTTACCGTTCTTAACCATCGGACTCCTCCAATCCGGCTCCGCCGAGGACTCGCCCCTCCAGCGGGATGTCATCGTTCTCATCGATCAGTCCAAATCCGTTGACGATCAAAACCGCAGAAGCGCGCTCGATCTGATCTCCGGACTCGTGAGCGGCAGTGTCACCGCAGAAAGCCGCAAACAGTGGCGATTCGTCCCCGCCAGCCGTCCCGCGGACGCCCCGGGAGCCGAGGAAAGCGCGAACCTCGCCAAGCTCTTCTCCGACCGGGAGCCCGCCCTTCCCCTTGCCAAGGCAAACCCCCGCCATCTCCTGGCCGGCTTGGGCAACCACTCCCGCACCCGCGACCTCCGCGGCAAGCTCGCCCGCGGACTCGCCCGCACCGACCGCGACGACCTCGCCACGCTCATCCGGGCTTCCGCGCCCGATTATCCGTCCGACGACAACTCCACCCACGTCACCCTTGCCGAATCAATCCTCGCCGAAACCCTGCTCAAGGCCGAAGCCGCCGGCGATTATTACCTCATCGTCATCTCCGATTTTCACGAGGACTGCTTCAACCGCCCCGTCAGCGAGTATGCCACCCCCGACAGCCCGACCATCACCATCGGCCGCGAAAAACTGAGCCTCGCCGCCGCGAATGCCGTGGTCCACGAAGGCAAGGCCCCCTTCAACGACGGTGCGGGAAACACCGGCACCTACACCGCCGCTGACCAAGCTGCCATCCGCTACTTCAAGCAGAAGGTCGAGCAGCTCCAACTCGGCGAATTCACCTACACCGACCCCGCCGTATCAGGCCCCGGCAAACTCCCGGTGAAGCTCCGCATCTACGCCCATAGCCCCAGGCGCAGCCTCGCCTTCGGCTTGTCCTCCTACCAATGGGTCTTCCCCGCTCCCGCTCCCGAAATCTCCTGGAACGCGGAAGGCGTCACTCCCGGCTCCGTCCTCACCCTCGTTATCGCCGGCCAGACTTCCCGCTTCGAGGCCGCCCAGTCCCATGCCGATGGCAAACCCTTCACCCACAACCTCTCCGACCACTTCAAACAACCCCTTCCCCCCGGCCAACATCCCGTCACCCTGAGCGTCGCTGATCCGCGCTCTCCCCGCGAATTGCAGACCTCCGCCACGGTCGATTTCATCGTCCCTGCCATCGCATTCACCGGCAAGGTCTCCGCCTCCACCGCGGCAGCGCCCCTCGAACTCGACAACCGCTCGGAAATCCTCACCGAGCGCTTCAACGGCACCCTCGACCCCGCCCCCGGAGGCAAGTCCACCCTCCTCCTCACCCTCGAAGCCAAAAACAAGTCGGTCCGCTCCGAGCCCCTCGCCATCCCGCTCAACGACGACGGCACCTTCAGCGTCGCGCTCCGCGATTTCCCCGCAGAGATCGTCGATAGCATCGAATCCGGCGACACCTATCAGCTTACCGCCGGGATCCCCGATCCCGCGGAAATCCTTGCCCCGGACCGACGTCCTACCGCCGCCTGCTTTTTCCTCATTCCGAAAATCAACCTGTGGCCCGAAGGCTATCCTCCCGACGCTCCGATCCGTTTGAAGACCGACGGCATCCGCTTCAAATCCAGCCACGCCGGCATTCCCGGCTATCAGTGGAGCACCCCGCAGATCACCGGCGAGGGCGGCGAGCTTTCGTCCGCCCACTATTCCGTCGGCCAGCACCGC
Source organism: Verrucomicrobiales bacterium (assembly GCA_038256845.1). Lineage (GTDB taxonomy): Bacteria > Verrucomicrobiota > Verrucomicrobiia > Verrucomicrobiales > Akkermansiaceae > Luteolibacter. The sequence continues at coordinate 47,912 of JBBSJY010000006.1, forward strand.
AACACCATCACCTTCGACCGCAAGGCACCCGCTGGAACCTACCGCCTCGTCATGCGCCTCGCCCACCAAGGCGAGGTCGTTCAGGAAAACGCCTTCACCCTCGAAATCCCCGCGAAGACCCCGTGGATGCTCATCGCCCTCGGCACCATGGGCGTCCTCAGTCTCGGCCTCGCCGGATGGTATGCGTTCTCCCGCCGTTAGGTTTCCCGCTCACCCTCGCCCGGGCGAACCGGTCATTTCGGCACCGCCGCCCCCAATGCCTTCCAACGAACGCCCCTCCGGAAACATTTCCAATCCCCGCTGCCGGATGGTTCCGAGTGAGATATGGAAAGGGATGCGCGCCGGCCTATCCCCGGAGCGTGCTTTCGTTCCAGATTCCGGAATTCCAATTGGAGACGGCCCTGCGAAAGTCCGAGGAGAGGTTGCTCATCCCGACCTGATAGGCCAGGGAGGCGATGGCGGTGAAGCCACCCGCACCTGGCAAGCTCCCCGCGGCGGGTGGGTGGACGAACAGGTTCAGCAGGGCCCGGTCCGCAAGCCGCCCGGCGAAATTGCCGCCGATTCCTGAGAGCGCCACCGCCTTCACGCAGCGGCTGACCGCCTGCTCGGCCTGCTCGCGCGGAATCCCATGTCGAGCCACTTGATCGACGACAAAACCGGACGCGGAAGATCGAATCATAGGACGCTTTTCGCACAACTCCGGAGCGGGAGTCAAACGGATAATTGCCCGCTCCGGCGAATTGGGCAGGGCGATTGGCTGGCTAGGGGAAAGGCGGTGGGGATTGGGGCTGATTTGATTGATGATGTCGTTGGGCGCGTCGTCGCCGGGGCCACGAAGGATTGGACGGAATGAATTCCTCCTCCTGTTAGACCACGCCCTTCCGGAGATCCCGCAGGCTCCACAAGGCCCCGCCCGCAGGCGCGGCCGCGCCCCTCATCTTCCTCGCGCCGTCCTTCCGCTTCGGCCCGAACCTCGCCCTCGATTTCGAGAACGCCTCGTCCACAAACGCCCGGCTGCCGATCACCGCCCCGTCCGTGAAATATCGGATCCGGCAGCGCAGCATCTTCCCGAACGGAAGCTCTCCCTCCCTCGCGCGCTCTTTCTCCGCGTCCTCCCTGGAAATTCCCTTCCGCAGCGTCTTCACCGCCACTTTCCCGTCCTTGCCGACCGACTCGGAAGTCTTCCCAAGCGCCCCGGCCATCAGCAGTTTCCGGTATTCCCGTGAAACTCCGGTGCCCCAAAGTTCCGCGTCCGCGCCGGCTCCCCGGTGGGCGCGCAAGGCCCGCACCAACCCGGCCCGCGCCGTTTTCCCGTTGCCCTTCGCCCCGCCGCCGATCGCCTCGCCGTAGCTGCTCCAGCGGTAGT
>JBBSJY010000007.1:0-48632 GCA_038256845.1 Verrucomicrobiales bacterium
ATTTTTGGTGAAACCATTCCGTTTGTCGAATCCGTGCCACTTCTGAAAAAGATCTACGAGCAACAAGCGGGAACCGAATACGGGGGCTCATTCACCCCCGGCGGGTCATTCGATCCCGTGCCGGTCACGAGCCATGGCCACACCATCGGAACGATTCCCACCGTCTGCTTCGAAGACACGGTCCCACGTCTGACCCGGAAATTCGTCCGTCCTGGTGCCCAGGTGATCGTGAACGTGACCAACGACGGGTGGTTTAAGGAAACCGCCGCCGCCGCCCAACACTTCGCCAACGCCCGATTCCGGGCCATCGAGCTGCGCCGGCCGATGATCCGCTGCGCAAACAGTGGTGTTTCCGCAGCGGTGGATAGCCGTGGATCCACCGCCCATCCTGATACGGGCGCCGCACAAATCCTCACTGATGAGACCGGCAGCCACTTCACACGCGGCTGGCTCCTTGCGGAATTGGACGTTCCCCTCGATCCCGGATCGTCACTTTATTCAGTCGTCGGCGATAGCGGGATCTGCCTGCTGGCCGTCCTCGGAGTCGGCTCTTCCTGGGTCTCCCGTAGGAAATCGAACTCGGCGCACCGCCGGTCTCCCGCTGTTAGCGGCTGATAGTTCTTTTTTCCTTGCGACGGGAATTCCGCCTGCTTGTTTCGACGGGATTCCGGCGAGGTAAAGTGCATGTTTGGCATGCATTACGCTCTCTCGCCCCAACATTCTACGCCACCTATGCCTACCGCTTTTCACAACCGCATCCTTTCTCACATTTCTCCTTCAGAAACATCTTCATTCGGTTGGAACCGTCGGCAGCTTCTCGGCACTTTCAGCCTTGCCGGCCTCGGCCTTCTCGCCACTTCCGCCTCCGCCAGCGCATTCCGGGCACCCGCCGTCCTCCCGAAAGTCACCGTCCACTCAGCCCTTCAAAGCCAGCGCGGGCTCGACTATTCGGACCTTCCCGCCGACTGGGTGCGCCTTCAGGGCTCCAACCTCACCGCCTACGGCCGATACCTTTCCGCGCTTAATCTCAAGCGCCTAACCCCTCTGCAAGTCATCGAGGCCCACGCCAAAAAGAGAGGCTCGGTTTGGAATTCCCTGCCACCCCGCACTTGGTGGAAACGGATGGCCAAAACCCTCCAAGTGGTGGACCGCATCGCGATCGAACTCCGTTCGCCCGTAGAAGAAATCGTTTCCGCCTACCGCAGTCCCTCCTACAATGCACGCTGCCCGGGAGCGGCGAGAGGGTCCTGGCACCAGGCCAACGTCGCGGTGGACGTGAAATTCCCGATGCGCGCCTCCGCGGTCACTGCGGCAAGCCGCAAGCTTCGCGACCGCGGACTCTTCAAAGGCGGCGTCGGCGGCTATTCCAGTTTCACCCACATCGACACCCGTGGCACCAACACGGATTGGTGAAATCCCTGGCCCGGTCCGTTCCGATCACGTTTTGAAATCCCGGGTCTGGAACGCCAGCCAGCCGAGTGTGAACGTCGTCACGTTCAGTCCGGCAAGGAACGCGTAGGCCTCGACAATCTTCGGCCACGAAATCTCCTGCTCGGCCAAAAACACCCAGGCGCTCATCCTCCACGTCACGAAGAAGCTTTCGTAGGGCCGGAAGAACGGGAAGTTCTGCAGGATCATATCCACGAAAAGGATCGTCAGCGTGATGATCGTCGCTGCCGCCGGCTTGATCTTGAAGCATGAGAACATGAATGCGATCGACGACAGCGTGATCATGCTCAATCCGATCCCCACCGCGCACAGTGCCAGCCGGCCTGCCCCTTCCGACCAGTCCGGGAACGCCGCGAACACCTTCATTTTCGGCTCCATTACGAACAGGCCGCCTTCCCAGCCGATGGCCAACACCGCCATCAGATATCCGGAAATGCCGACGAAGAACACAAAGCTCACCGTATACAGGCACACCGCCGCGTACTTCACCAACAGCAGTCGCAGCCGACCGATCGGCCGCGCGAACACCATCCGCAGGTTTCCGTCTTCGTTCTCTTTCGCGACGATGTCCCCTGCCACCAGAGCGAAATAGATCGACCCCAATACGAACATGCTCAGCGCCATGATGGTGAAAGTGATCGTCAGCGAGCTGTAGTAAGTGCCGAAATCAAGCCCGTTCCGCTCGACCAGTCCCCGGTTCAACTGACGCACCGCGTCCAGTTTGTAGACAAAGAGGATCAACGCCTCCATCATCAGAAAGGCACCGTATCCCATCCATGTCCGCGGCCGGGCGAAGAGTTTGCGGAGTTCGCCGCGCAGTTGTTGGAGAAAAAGCATGCTGGGGACGGCACTCCGGAGAGCTGGACTCAATCAACCACCAACTCGCCGGGAGTCAAACCCCGTCCGGAATTGGACGAGCACCTACACCTCATCCTGGTCCCGGTCGCCTGCTGTTTGGCCTAGGATCGCCATGTAAAGATCTTCCAAGGACCTCCGCACCGCGGCGAATCCAGAAACCCGCACCCCCCCAATGACCAATGTTCTTACCAGCTCCGCCGGATCCGCCTCGTGCGGCAGGCTAATCCGTCCCGGGGATAGGACTTCTCCCCCGGCGCTGTGGATGAATTCGCATGCGGACCCCCAGGGTTCCAGGTCCACTTCAAAAACCGGCGTGCCCTCCTGTAGTCCATCCACCGATCCCTCAAAGACCCGTTTCCCGTCCCGCAGGATGGCTACCCGGTCGCACATCAGCTCGACCTCCGCCAGCAGGTGCGAATTGAACAACACCGTCATTCCGCGCTCCTCACGAAGAGACATGATGAAATCCCGGAACCACTTGATGCCCTCCGGATCAAGCCCGTCAGTCGGCTCATCCAGCAAGAGAAGCTCCGGTTCCGGCAACAGCGCCTGCGCCAGCGCCAACCGCTGCCGCATGCCGTGGCTGTAGGTCCTCACCTTCGAGTGGATCCGCTTGGTCAGTCCGACGCGCTCCACCGCCTCAAGTGCGGCTTTCCCATCAAACGCCATTGAATAGCTCACCAAGATCCGCAGGTTCTCCCAGCCGCTCAGATAATCATAGAACGCCGGCGCCTCGAAAATCGCACCCACCCTGCCCAAGGCCTTCGCGCGCTGTCTTTGGACCGAGGCACCTCCGATTTCCACTCCTCCCGAATCCGGTTCCACCATCCCCAGAATGATCCCGAGTGACGTACTTTTCCCCGCACCGTTATGTCCTAGAAGGCCATAGATCTGCCCCTTCTCCACCCGGAATGATACATCACGAAGTGCCGGCTTTCCGCCAAAGGATTTGTAGAGATGCGCCGCTTCAAGCATAAAAGATGAGGATCAGTTTCCCGCCGAGAAGCGCGCCTTGTTTGAACTGCTGGAATCAGCGTAAAGGAAATTCGCCCCGTTGGGATGCCATGCTTCCTTGTCAATGATCAGCGGGATCTTGTCCGGCCGATCCTTGATCCCGAAAAACGAAAGTTTCGAGATATGCAAGCCGCTCTGAGTCGAATTCCATCCATAGCTCGAACCCGTTTTCGCAAACTCCTCCCGGTCCTCCGGGCAGTGGAAAACATCGGGGGAATCGACGTAGGGAAGCAGCACCGTTTCCAATACCGGCAGATCGGAATCTTCTGAGGCCCGACCGGCTTCCAGATCCGGCAACCGTTGCCCGTGATCCTGAAGATATCCCTGCAAACCGACTCCGACCGCCCGCAGATTTCCCAAGCAGGCGGCCTCGCGCGCGCGGCCTGATAGAGACCCCATGATCGGGAACGCGATTCCCGCAAGCACGGCGATGATCGCGAGCACGACGAGCATCTCCGTCAAAGTGAAACCCTGCGATTTCATCGGATCGGCATTCCGAATTCATCACCCCGGAGACCTTGCATCACCTCGTTCATCGCCTCCATCAGCGGCGCGAGGTCCAGCTTCGTGTCCGCGCTCGATTCTTCAAAATAGGCCCTCATCCCCTCTTGGGTGATTCTCTCCAGAACGTCCTCCCCCAATTCGTCCGCACTTGCCATTTCCGCCTGAGTCCGCCCTTCCTCAATTTCTTTGAGCCCCTGTTCCACGAATTTCCGACGCTGTTCCGGAGGCATCGTGTCCAGCGATTCCATGAACCGCGTCATCGACTCCATCACGGTGAGGTCGATGAAGAGGCTCTTCTCGCGCGGGCTGAGCCGCCGGAAGAACTCCTCGTTGCCGCGGTTCCGGCGATTCTTCTCACGCTCCTGGAAATCCAGCCGGTTCACGAGCCCCGCGATGCGGCGAAGCTCTTTTTCCCGCCGCCTGCCCTCGGCGGAGTCCGCAGGCGGCTCCCGCTCCGACCAATCGGTGAAGTTGGCCTCCGCCACCGTCTCGTCAACCCGTTCCGCAGTGACTTTTTTCGACCCCGCGTAGCTGCGCACGCCCCACACCGCCGCCCAAACCAGCGCCAGGACCAGAATGGCTTTCAGCAAAACAGTGCGGCGACCCATGATTGCGCAAAACTAGACCACCTGATACCTCCCGCAAGCGCGGATCTTTGACGCGCTGACACTCGCAAATTTCCCGTGCTAGATGCTCCGGAAGATTGACGTTCAGGAAAGGCTATCCAATCTTGCACACAAACCCATGAGGATTCCCATTTTCTCCCTGCTGCTTGCCTTCCCCGCACTGGCCGCCGATCCTTTGAAACCGGCCGCCAGCGGAACGATGCGCGACGGTCTCTCCCCCCAGGATGCCCAAGCTGCATTCACCGCCTACGAGGGATTCAACGTGGCAACCGTCGCCGCCGAGCCTGACGTGAGGCAACCGGTGGCGATGACCATCGATGCACGCGGCCGCCTTTGGATCGCCGAAGCTTACGGCTACCCGTCCCGCGCCGAAGGAGATCACGGCCGCGACCGGATCCTGATCTTCGAGGACTCCGACGGCGACGGCGCGTTCGAAACGAGAAAGGTTTTTACGGAGGGCCTGAATCTGATCTCGGGTCTGGAGGTTGGTTTCGGCGGAGTCTGGGTCGGTGCGGCCCCCTATCTGTTGTTCATCCCTGATCGGGACGCTGATGACATCCCGGACGGTCCGCCCGAAAAGCTGCTCGATGGCTGGGGTTATCAGGACACCCACGAAACGCTCAACTCGTTCATCTGGGGACCCGACGGCTGGCTCTATGGATGTCATGGCGTTTTCACACATTCTCGAGTGGGAAAACCCTCCACGCCCGATGACCGCCGTGTCGCGATCAATGCCGGAGTCTGGCGCTTCCATCCCATCACCCGGACATTTGAGGTGTTCGCCCATGGCACATCCAATCCATGGGGGATCGATTTCAACGACCACGGTCAGGCCTTTGTCACAGCCTGTGTGATTCCTCATCTCTATCACATGATCCAAGGTGGGAGATATCAGCGGCAGGCAGGCCCCCATTTCGACAAACATACCTATGACGATATCAAAACCGTCGCCGACCACCTGCACTTCGCCGGGAATCCGCATGAATCGTCTCGTGACGACTCCGCATCGGACCTTGGGGGCGGTCATGCCCATTGCGGACTGACCATCTATCTGGGGGACAATTTCCCTCCGCAATTCAGAAACGGTCTCCTCTTCAACAATCTCCACGGCCACCGCATCAATCACGACGCCGCGGAGCGTCAAGGATCGGGTTATGTCGGCCGCCACCGCCCCGACTTCCTATTCTCAAACGACAAGCAACATATGGGGGTCGCACTCCGCTATGGTCCCGACGGCAGCGTTTATCTGATCGACTGGTATGACAAACAGCTCTGTCATCTCAAACTGGAAGAAGCATGGGACCGGAGCAATGGCAGGATTTACAAGATCAGCTATGGCAATCCGGAGCATCGCACCGTTGATCTCGGGAAGTCTGAAGATATCGACTTGGTTCGTCACCATCTGCATCGGAATGATTGGTTCGTCCGCACCGCCCGCCGCGTGCTGCAAGAACGTCACGCCGCCGGAAGTGCGATGGAACCGGACGCATTGGCCGAACTCCGAACCCTTTTGAACCATGCTGACGATACGCGGCGGCTTCGTGCCCTGTGGACACTTCACGTCACAGGCAACATTCGCGAAGACGATCTGATCAGGCTCATGGACAACGATGCCAGCGATCAAGTCCGCGCTTGGGCAATCCAACTCGCTCACGAATCCGCTCCCTCCAGCCAACTGATCGAGAAAATGACCGCTGTGGCATCCAGCGACTCTTCCTCGCATGTCCGGCTCTACCTCGCCGCCGCACTACAGCGTATCCCGCTGGAAAAGCGCGTGCCACTGGCCGCCGCATTGCTCGGACACGAGGAAGACGCCCTCGATCACAACCTGCCGCTGATGCTTTGGTACGGCGTGAGCGATCTCGCGGAATCGGATCCCCGGGAGGCTCTCCAGCTCGCCAGCGCCTCCAAGGTGCCGCTCGTGCGCCAATTTCTCATTCGTCGCCTGTCGGAAAGCGACGCCGGCCGGGAAGCCGTTCTCGCCAAGGCAGCGGACTTTCCTGCCACCGATCTGCTGGCTGGTATGAGCCAGGCGCTGGCGGATGTCCGCTCACTTCCCGTTCCCGAATCGTGGCGGAATGCCGCAGACCTGCTAGAGCGGGCGGAAGGCGACATCAGCCGCCGTCACTTCGAGCGAATTGCGACGGTGTTTGGAGACGCCCGGATGAAAGACCGATTCCACCAGCTTCTTGCGGATCCGGCTGCCGGCAAAGCCGATCGCCTGGCATCGCTGGACAACCTCCGCCGAATGAAGGATTCCGGGATTTCGCAACGACTGATGGCAGTCATCAGCCAAGAAGATGAGCCGATGCGGGTGGATTGGCTGCGGGCCTTGGCGACCGTTCAGGACGATACGCTAGCCGGAAGCTTGGTCGAGATGCTCCCACGACTAACAGGCGATGAGAAACAAGCAGCGGTCCTGGCACTGGCCGCCGCAGAGAATCGGGCGGTGGCGCTCGCCAACGCGCTCGCGAAGGGCGTGATCGCCCGCACCGAGATCAGCGCGTTCGCTGCACGGCAGATGAGAAGTTACGACAATCCCTCAATCAATGACATGCTGGCAAAGCACTGGGGAATGATTGCCGATGGCAATCGCGACAAATCCGCCGAAGCCGCCCGCTATCTTTCCGAACTGACTCCGGAACACCTTGCACAGGCCGATCTCCGCCATGGCCGTGAACTATACCGCGCCACTTGTCACGCCTGCCACGGACTCTTCGGCGACGGGAGTGACATCGGCCCGGATCTAACGGGCTCAAACCGGGGAGACATCCACTACCTTTTGGAGAATCTGCTCGATCCGGGTGCCGTTGTCGGGATCGACTACCAGCTCCACATCGTTCACATGAAGGACGGCCGTGTCCTGGCAGGTGTCCAGCGGGGCAAAACCGACAACGCAATCACACTTGGCATGGCCGGCGGCCCTGAAACGACGGTGCCTATGGACGAGATCGAAGACCACCAGATCTCCCCCGCATCAATGATGCCTGAGGGCCTTCTGGATAATTTGTCAAAGGACGATGTACGAGACCTGGTTGCTTATCTCCAAAGCCCCCGTCAGGTTCCCCTGCCCTCCGAACAAGAAGTGGTCATCGATGACAGTTCCCTGAAAGTTGAAGAATCTTCTCGCGGCGAGACGAACCCCCAGAACATGAGCGGGTTCAGCGAAGGGAAATGGTCATCCGACAGCCATCTATGGTGGACCGGCGGACAACCGGGCGACCGTCTCAAACTCAATTTCCAAGCGCCGACGGCAGGAAGATATGAAGTATTGGGCGTATTCACCAAAGCGCGCGACTACGGGGTCGTCTCATTGTCTCTCAACGGGAAGCTTGCCACCGAATCCTTGGATTTGTACGATCCCTCCGTCGTGACCACAACAGGCGAAATCGCGCTCGGGACTCACGAACTCTCCGAAGGAAACCACACTCTCACCATCGAAATCACCGGTGCCCATCCCGGTGCGCTGAAACATTACATGTTCGGAATCGACCAATTGCGATTGGTTCCGTTAGAATGATCTCCAATCCGATCTCCTATACCTCAAATGAAACGTCCGGCCTTCTCTTTGATCACTATTGTTTTCGCTACCCTCCAAGTCCACCAGGCCCGCGCCGATTCCGGAATCATCGCCGACGGTGCCACCTTGGAGAAACTCAAAGGAGACTACGCTTTTACGGAAGGACCCGCCACCGATTCCAATGGTGATGTCTTCTTCACAGACCAGCCCAACGACAGAATCGTCAAATGGTCCGCGGCTGACGGCTCGGTGATCGACTGGCTGAAGCCCGCCGGCCGTTCCAACGGCATGTATTTTGATGCCAAAGGCAATCTCATCTCCTGTGCCGACGGGAAGAACCAGCTCTGGTCGATCACACCAGACAAAGACATCACCGTCCTGATCGAAGAATTCGGCGGAAAGCTTCTCAACGGTCCGAACGATCTCTGGATCCACCCCGGCGGTGCGATCTACTTCACCGATCCGCATTACAAGCGCGGCTATTGGGACCGCGATCCCGAAACGCAATTGGAAGGCCAGCATGTCTACTTCATGAAGTCCCCCGACGCTGAGCCGACACCGGTGGCCACCGATCTCACCCAACCAAACGGCATCATCGGCACGCCAGATGGAGATACCCTCTACGTCGCCGATATTGGAGCAAATAAGACTTTCGCCTATGATATCGCGGAGAAGGGAGAATTGAAGAACAAGCGGCTCTTCTGCGAAATGGGATCGGATGGAATGACGATCGATGAAAAAGGAAACGTATATCTCACAGGAAAAGGGGTCACCGTCTTCGACAAAGATGGCATGCAAATCGATCACATCGACGTGCCCGAAGGATGGACCGCCAACGTAACTTTCGGCGGCGCGGACCGCAAATTGCTCTTCATTACTGCCAGCAAGGGCATCTACGGTCTGAAGATGCAAGTCCCCGGAGCTCGATGAATAATTCCGCTCGGCGGGCGGGCACGATCAACTCTGCTTCGGCCATCTTCCGTAAGCTGCGGGCCTGGAGCGGATGATGGTGTCCTCGGGCAGCCAGCAACCCTTCTTGCGCTCCGTCCGCGGCGCTTGGTTCCAACCTCACCGTCTCATCTTTCCGCCATGGTCACCCGCTTCATCATTCTGCCGGCAATGTTGGGCGCACTGTGTTCCAGTGTTGCTGTCGCCGAGGCGCCGGGATTCGAACGTGCAGCGGATGCTCCGACTCTGAAATCAAGTGCAATCGCGGAAGCTAGCGGCCTTGCGACTTCATCCCGGAACCAAAGGTTCCTTTGGATTATCAACGACAGCGGAGCCGAACCTTTCCTTCATCTTACTGAAAGATCCGGCGCTGACCGCGGGAAAATGAATGTAACCGGGGCCCGGAACATCGACTGGGAAGATCTCGCATCATTCAAACTCGATGAAGACCCATATCTTTTGATAGCCGACGTCGGAGATAACAACTCCGTCCGGGACTTTTGCACGCTCTATCTGGTAAGGGAACCCACGTTACCCGAGGACGATGCCATAATGGACGGGGGCACTGGCGTCTTTCACGCGATCCACTTCCGCTACGAAGATGGTCCGCGGGATTGCGAGGCGGTGGCAGTGGACCCGGTGAACGGCAAAATCCTGCTCATCAGCAAAAGGACCAAGCCTCCTGTACTCTACGAATTGCCGTTGAAGATTTCGGGAAATCACGGAATTCTAACTGCGAAGAAAACTGGAGAAACCTCCGTTGTTCCCCCGCCGGCGATGAGGTTCCTACCTTACATCGACCAGCCGACCGGCCTCGATGTTTCTGAAGATAGCTCCCTGGCCACAGTGGTGACCTATTATGGCGTGTTCCTGTTCCCTCGCAATGCGGACGAGTCTTGGGCGGCGGCTTTTGCAAAGGCACCGCAAATGTTCGGCCCTCACGGTTTGCCTCAAGCGGAATCGGTGGCATTCTCCAAAGCTGGAACCGAGATTTTTGTGGTTTCGGAAGGATCCGGATCTCCCCTCGTCCGCTACGGCAGGTGAACTCCGATTACATCAGTTGCGCGCCCGCTTCCGCTAGTTCGGAACGTTCGCCTCGATTGAGCGCGACATGCGCAACGAAGGGCTGGCCCTTCAGACGGTTTCTCGTATAGACCAATCCGTTGCTACGGCTGTCCACGTAAGGGTTGTCGATCTGCGCGGGGTCGCCCACCAGCACCAGCTTCGAATCGCGGGACATGCGGGTAACAATGGTTTTCGCCTCTTGGGGCGTGAGTTGCTGCGCTTCATCGAGAATGAAAAAACGGTTCGGAATCGAGCGTCCGCGGATATAGCACAGTGCTTCAATTTCCAGAATCCCCTGCTCCATCAGCAATTCATATGGTTTTTTCGCCGCGGGAGCTCCGGCCGCGGTGGGCTTTTGTTGCTTGCGGCGCGGCCCGAGTGGCGTCGTCGGCCGCATCAGCAGGTCCAACGCGTCGTGAATGGGTTGCAACCAAGGCCGCATCTTCTCATCCAGCGAGCCTGGCAGGAACCCCAGTTGATCGCCCATCGCCACCACCGGCCTGCTGACCGTGATGCCATGATACCTGCGATTGAACATTTCATGCAATCCCGCCGCTACTGCCACCAGCGTTTTTCCAGTACCCGCGTGGCCGTAGCAGGTCACCAATGATATCTCGGGATTGAGCAAGGCATCGATCAGACAGCGTTGGCCGAGATTGAGGGGTTTCAACGATTGGCCATCGGGTATCTTGAGAACCTCGGGAAAGTTGAGCCTCACGAAGCGTCCGTCCGGGGAGAGCCGTGCCGGGATGGTTTGTTTCTCGCCGGCACCCAGCAACACATACTCGTTGATGGTAACGCCGACTGCGCGTTCCTCCCCGATATCAAGTTCACCCGAGCTTGCGAATCGATGCAATTCTCCGGGATCCACCTCGACACGGAGAATTTCGTAATTGGAGACCTCGCGGGCATCTACCTTGTCGTTGAGATAATCCTGGCACTCGATCCCGACCGATCGCGCTTTCAACTGCATGTTGATATCTTTGGTCACCAGCACGACAGGCGACTGATTGTGCTGCATTAGCAACAGACAGGCCGCAAGGATCCGGTGGTCCACCCTTTCACGGTCCGGAAAGATGCGATGGAAGCGGTTGAGCAACTCGGAATTTTTGGGGCAACTCGCAGGATCATAGATGACCAGCCGAACGGTTCCGCCGCCCTCGGTTTCCACCCCTTGTGTGACTTTTTCGCAACATGAAAACATTTCCGTCAGACGACGGTGGACACGGCGGGCATTCGCACCCCGTTCGGTTTGCTCCGACTTGAACTTGTCAAGTTCCGCAAGAACATCGACCGGAACGCAAAGATGATTTTCCTTGAACCGTTCGAGGGACGCCGGGTCATGAAGCAGGACATTGGTATCCAGAACATAATTCTTGCCCACCAGCGAAGGAGCGGTGAGGCCGAAATCGGCCGGAATCGCCAAGTCGACGGCCCCTCGCCTCCTGCGGGTGGAAACTGTGGGGTTGAGGGGTCCTTCCAAGAGGGCTATCTGGGTTTCCTCGCTGCGATGAATCATCGGTTCGTAGTTTGATTGGGGTTGGGAGGGCGGGTGAAGGGGGTGCGTCGGCCCGGCCCGCCACCGGTGCTCGCATTTGCCATTCCAAATGGCCCTTGATTACCACTTTCAATCAACGTCGCGACTATCGCCATCCGGCGCGCGATTGACAACCTGTAAATGCGCCGATCACGTCCCCACCATTGCCGCAAGCTCTCCCCGCCTGATCTTTCCCATGGAGTTCATGGGCAGCCGAGCCACCCGGACCGTTTCAGCGATTCGCTGATGCCCAGCAGCTTGCATTTGATATGCCTCGCATGCCCGGGCAAAATGCACCGGATCGGCGGAAGGGCCCGCGACCGCCACCATCCGATGACCGGCCCGGGCGTCCGGCAAAGCGGCAACCGCAAAGGCACCAGCCCGGAGCCGACCTCCCGAAAGCTTGACGAGCTGACGTTCGATTTCCTCCGGGTCCACCAACTCGCCAAGCACCTTCACCAGAGTATCGGTGCGTCCGAGCGGGGTGAGCCAGATTCCATCCAATGAGACGCGATCCGCCGTGATGTGGCATTCACCCTCCCTCGGCTGGAAGTCCCAACCATTCCGCCGGCGGATGAGGGTTCCGGAAAAGAGCGAAGGACCTGAGATATGGAAATTCCCCTCGCGGCCGACTCCCGCCTTCCATATTGGCAACAAAGGGATGGGTGCGGATTGATAGGATTCATCCAATTGATACAATGCTTGTGTTGCGATCTGGGACGCCGCCTCCGTCATTCCATAGCTTGCCAGAACCGGCCATCCCAATTCGCGGGCGGCATTTCCGGTCCGATCATCCAAGTGACCTCCGCCCACCACCACGGCCGCCACAAGCTTCGGAGCGAGTGCACCGGTCGATACGAGATCATAGACCTGTGCCGGCACCAATGAGGTATGGGTGACTTGCCGTTCCGTCACCCAATTGGCAAATCTTTCCGGATTCCATTTCCCCGAGAAAACCTCCAGGCCGCTCGCAGACTCGAAGGCCCGCGCGATCACGCCGAAACCGCCGACATGAAAGGCGGGCAGCGCGAGTCCCCAACAAGACGCCCCGGTCACATTCAAATGACGGTTCACAGCCGCTGCTGAGATGAGCAGCGCGCTTTTGGAAAGTGCAATCCATTTCGGCTCACCGGAGGTCCCCGAAGTCTCAAACAAGATATGGTTTCGCAGATCTGGAAGATTCGGCAATTCGCCCGGAAATCCGCCGGCGGCGACCGGATCCGGATTTTCCCAGAAAGCCGGGTCCTTCAGTAAAGCCGGGTCCATGGCAGTGCGTCCAGAAGATCGTCAAATCCCAGTCCGGAGCCCGTGGGCGCTTGGAAGTTCGGCTTCCACGGCCCCAGGGCTTCTGTGAAAGCATCCGGCTCGAAGAGGTGGTGCGTCTGCAAGCCGCAGATTCCAACCAACCCGGGGAAATGGAGTTCCAAGCGCGCGGCTTCCCACGCGGCGAATGCCTGCCCGAGAGGATGATCCATATAGCTTGTGATCACCACCCGCTGGTTGCGTGAGAGGGCGGACTCTCCCAACAGCAAGGGTTCGTCGATCGCCGGCTTGATGATCATAAATTGTGCCGCCTCGCGGTGGGGGGCGGACTCCCGGTCTACGGCCAGATTCAGCCGTGTCGTCTTTCGCAGATCCGCCCACACGGTTTCTGAAAACGGACAGGGATCCTCCACGAAATCGATTGCCGCCGAGACAGCTTTCGAAAGTCCGGTCAGAAAACCCATGGCCTGTTCCGGATTGAGTGACTCGTTGAAATCCAGCCGCCACTTCAACTTGGGAAATTCATTCACCATCGAATTGAGGAATTCAGCTTCACCATCGAGATCATGCCCCATCTTCAGTTTGATGATAGCGAAACCTGATTCCACCGCATGAGCAATCTCTTCCACATTCGGCATTGCCAGTGTCGCATGACTTTGTGGGACCTCCATCTCTTCAAACAAGGACTCCTCGTGCTCTCTCGCAACCGCGTCATATTCCGCGCAGCGCAAGGCACGCCGGACGATGGGCCAGCGGCGGGCACCCTGCAGATCGGCGAGACACTTTTCCAACGAGGGATCCCCCAGTTCCGGCCATGGATGGATACAGCCGAAACCATTTCCGACTCGGATCAGGGCGCCCTCAAATTCGCGCCGCGCGGATACCGCATTGAGGCGTTTCGCGCTGCGAAGCCGGTATCGCGAGATCAGCGGTTTCTGGTGGACAGTCATCATGGCCTGAGGATGGCGGCAAGATGGAATGCGGCGGCGAACATGATCAGCTGGATGCCCGCCATCGCAAGATATCGATTGAAGGCCGGACCCGGCGGCGTCGTGACCACTCCCCAGATAATCCGAAGGCCAAGGAGCAGGACGGGCGCGCTCGCGATCGCGAGCGAAGGATGGCCGAAGGCAACCCAGCCCAGTCCCGCGAAGGCCGCGATCTTGATTTCCATCCAGATGAACATGGCCGCGAATTTCGGTCCGCACCGAACCGCGAGTGTGCGCTTCCCGGTAGAGGCATCTTCCTCTCGATCCCGGAAATTGTTTACCGAAATGAGCACCGCGGAAAGCAACCCGATCTGGCCGCCGAGCAAAAATCCTTCAGGCGGCCAGCCGCCGGTTTGGATGAAAATCGTGCCCGCCACGGCAACGAAGCCGAAGAACACGATCACAAACAGTTCGCCCAGACCGCGGTAGGCCAATGGAAACGGACCGCCCGTATAGCCGTAAGCAAAAAACAGCGACGGGATCCCGATCACCAGCACTGGCCAGCCGCGCGCGTGGATCAGCACCGCGCCACAAACCGCGGCAACTACCAGGAACGCCGTAGCCAGCCGCATCACGGTTCGCGGCGCGAGCAGGCCGGAAGCGGTCACCCTCACCGGGCCCAGCCGCCGCGCGGTGTCCGCGCCCTTCCGCGCATCGATGGCATCGTTGAAGAAATTCGTGGCGATCTGGATCGAGATGGCCCCGCCCAGCGTGCAAACCGCGAGTAGGAGGTCGAAGCCGCCACCCAGTTTCCATGCGAGCACGCAGCCAGCCCAAACCGGGACGATGGCCGCGGGCAGCGTCTTCGGGCGGGAAGCGAGCAGGATCGACTTGAGTGGCGGCGGCACTGCGGCATCCAACAGGAGCAAGGTCCGCCGGGGAAGTTTTTCCACCTCCTTGCGATTGCCCTCAGGAGGACTTCGCCAGTCCCTTCAATCGCCAAACTAGCGCGAGGATCTCGCCGGCGCCTGCCGCGCCTCGCCCAGGCGGTAGAGTAACCAGGTTTCGCGGGCCTATTTCTGACCGAGGGTGCGCAGACAAATGCGCCTTCTCCCGCGGCGAAGGCGGTTGCGAAAGTTGCCCCGTGCCGGCCGTTCTTCCTTGCTCCGGGACCGCCTTCTGGTATCGGGGTGGTTCCTCATAAAGCGCCTGCACATTTCCATGATCGCGGGTGCCTGCGCCGCCGGCCTCCTTGGCGGGTGGTCGGCCGGCCGGTTCCACGGTGCCGGTGCCCGTGCGGAAGTCACGGAGCTACAGAGCGCTCCGCCACCGACGACGGCGCGGGCGCCTCACGGCGGTGGGGCTGAGCCTGGTGGGGGAGAAACCGGAGGAGGCGTTCCGGCTGGCGCAGCGGATGTTGGAGATGGACCCGGATGCGCTGTTCAACCGGGCGCTGCCAGACGGTGAGCGACCCGAGTACGCCGCACGGAGCCCGAACCCCGAGGCGCGCCATCTGATGACCACCTTGATCGCCCGGGATCCGGAGCGCGTCATCGGGATGGTTTCTGCCGATCATCCAACCAATCTGGCGGCCCTTTGCGAGACCTGGGCTTCCTGGGATCCTTCGGAATATGCCGAGTGGGTGAATTCGGAGGCCGAGCCGCAGTTCAGGGATCGCGCCGCCGCCATTCTGGTCGGTCGCTTGATTGCGGAGGAGGATTACGGGGCGGCCGCCGAGTGGTCGCTGTCGCTGGAAAAGCCGAGCGCTTACGGCTTTCACAGTCTGTTGGAATCCTGGGGCCAAAAGAACCCTTTCGCCGCCGCGGCGTGGCTGGAGGCAGCCGATCTTCCGGATGCGATGAAGGAAGAAATCCGCAACCCGAGGGCGGATGGAGGAGGATGATGGCTGGCAAGTTTCCAACGTGTGCGATCGCGGCCGTCGCGGGATTTACCGTCATGCTTTCACGGGCTGGCATCTTGGCGCCCGCCGGCCGGCGACTGCGGGCGGCCACGATCATACGGTCGGCGGGACGCCTATCCCGGCGCTTGCGGTGATCCCGGCTCCTTCCGCACAAATGAGCGCCATCCGGAGCGCGCGAGGTTCGCAGTCCCGCTTGCGGGAGACCATCAAGCTGGTGCAAAGCCTCTCGCCGGCCGAGCTCCGGGCCTGGCTCGAGGAACGTCGCTTCGCCATCCGCGGCGGATTCGAGCTGTTGCTTTTTCGCAAGATCGCGGAAGAGCGTTTCGCGAGGCTGGATCCCGAGATGTATGCGGAGTGGGATCATCGCCGTGGTGGTGACAGGATGCTCCGGGAGTGGGCGGAACGGGACCCGCAGCGGCTGTTGGAATTCGCACGGACGCATCCACGCGACCATCCTCGTCTCGATGATGCATGGACCGAGCTGGCGAAGCATCACCCGGAGGCGGCGATTCAGTATCTCCAGGAATCGGCGCTGGCGGGCTACCGTGATCCGTCGCGTATTTTCAGTTGGCTCGCCCTGCGCGAAATCCTTCATCGCAGCCCCGCCGCACTTGAGAGCGCTTTGGAAACGCTCCCGTCGCCATGGCGGCGGAAAGCCGAGGATATCAAGCTGGCCGATGCCCTCACCGACTCGCCCGGCCCGACCATGGAAGCGCTGTATCAGAGTCCAGATGGCTGGGACTCTTTTAGACGCGCGCACTTCGACGCCGATCCCGGGGAGCTGCTGCTGGAAGAAATCGCCACGTTGCCTGCTTCTTGGAAAGCCGCGCTGGCTGCGGGCCCCGGCAATTTGATCCGCCGCGAATCGGCGCAGCGTTGGGCTGAGGCCGATCTGGAAGGAGCCGGCTTTCACGCCGGAGCAAGCCGAGGCGATCCGCGAGGCGACGAAGCAGTGACCACTATCAGGGAACGCGCGGAAATTTCGAAAAATCCGGCGGGCGTTTCTCAAGGAACGCCTGCTTTCCCTCCCGTCCTTCTTCGCTCATGTAATAGAGCAGCGTGGCGTTTCCCGCGAGATCGAGCAGACCCATTTGGCCGTCGCAGTCGGCATTCAGCGCGGACTTGAGGCAGCGCAGGGCGAGCGGCGAGTGGGCGAGCATTTCGCGGCACCATTGGAGGGTTTCGGCTTCCAGATCGGCAAGCGGAACCACGGTGTTGACGAGCCCCATTTCGAGCGCCTGTTGCGCATCGTATTGGCGGCAGAGAAACCAGATCTCGCGTGCCTTTTTCTGACCGACGATGCGGGCGAGATAACTTGATCCGAGTCCGCCGTCGAAGGACCCGACTTTCGGACCTGTCTGGCCGAAGCGGGCGTTGTCCGCGGCGATGGTCAGATCGCAGACGATGTGCAGCACATGACCGCCGCCGATGGCATATCCCGCGACCATCGCCACGACCGGCTTGGGCAGCGAGCGGATCTTCTTTTGCAAATCGAGCACGTTGAGGCGCGGCACGCCGTCCTCCCCGATGTAGCCGGCGTGGCCGCGGACTTTCTGGTCGCCACCGGAGCAGAACGCCAGGTCGCCCTGGCCGGTGAGAATGATGACGCCGACTTTCGGATCTTCGTGCGCGAGATCGAAGGCCTGGAGCAGCTCGGAGACGGTCTTGGGCCTGAACGCGTTGCGCACCTCGGGCCGGTTGATCGTGATCTTGGCGATGCTGCCGCCTTCCGCCGTTTCGTAGCGGATATCTTCAAATTCCCGAGCAGGAGTCCACATGCGGCGGACCTTGGCCGATCCACCATGAGCTCGCAACACCTACCCCTCGCCCCGGTGGAGAAAAGCCCTCACCCGGTTCAAAAACCAGTCCGGATTGTCCCACGGCACGCGGTGGCCCGTGGCGGGTGCCAGACCGAGTTCAGCCCCTTGCATCATCTCCACCGCCCTTTTTGCCAGAGCGGTGAACTTCGGGTCGTTTTCGCCGGCGATCCACAGGACGGGAATCCTGATCTCCGCCAACCGCGCCCACAACGGCGATTGCGCCGCAAGCGACCAATCGACGAAACTGCGGGCGATTTCACGGCGGTGGCGGGACAGCCCCGCGGAGGCTTCAGAACTCCGCACATGGGCGGAACCGAGAACCTGTTGCGAATTCCAGGCGTTGAGAAATTGCTGCCAATCCCCCGCCAGGGCCCGCGTCGCCCAATCGGCATCGTCCGCCCGCCGGGCGGCCCGTTCATCCTCCGCTTCCAATCCCGGATCCGCGGAAACGATGATCGCCGCCTGCCAGGCATGATTGCCTTCTAACAACGCGTGGAGCGCCAAGCGGCCGCCCATCGAATAGCCTAACAGAACCCGCCCGTTGCCGCGGGAGACCTCTCCCGCCGCCTCTTCGTTCAGCGCACGTCCGAATTCTTCCGGCGAAAGCGGGCCTCCTTCGAGAAACCTCCACAAATCCACCGCCCGCGTCCCACCTCCGGCGGCGGCGAGACGTTTCGAGAAGTCGCGCCAATCCGCTGCCATGCCAACGGCACCATGAAGACACCAGCATTCGACAGTTCCTCCGTCGCGCCGCTCGGCCTCTCGGCGCTCGTCCGTCTGTTTCGAATGGCGGATCACGACCCGGCGGACTCGGCCTTTTGAATCGTCTCGCGCAGCATTTCCTCAAACTCCGCGGACCCGGCACCTAGCAGCAGATAGCCGATTGAAGCGATCATCAGCAAGATCGACATCCAGTACAGGACTGCCAGAAAGATTCCGATGGCATCCAGTTTCTTGTGAAACGCATAGCCTGGCGGACAAGCGAAGCAGCGGTAGACAACCCAAAGGTTGAGAAGCGGAACCAGGTATCCGATGAACCACCAGCGACTCATTCCAAGGTTCATCAGACGTTTGAAAACAAAAACAATACTCACGATCAGCGGAATGACGAGAGCAGCGCCAAGGATCACCGCCTGAACCAGCGGCTCCTCGATCTGGTCCTGGAACACCGTGACCGCAAGCCCCAGTCCAAATCCCCAAAGCATGGGAAACAGAAGCACCGCGATGAAATACCCAAGCCGCCCCACCCCACGCCACTCCACCTCGCGACCCATCATATCCGCCGCAGCGTCCTGCCGCGAGGTGGGGTACGGACCCGCATCCGGCGAAAAGGCTTCGTCGGGCGAGGTCGCGGCCCTGCGCTCGAACAGTCCTTGGATCTCCCCCGCCGACTTCCAGTCCGCCATGCCTTGCACCCACACCAGATCGAGGCGGGGGTCCAGTTGGCCCTTCAGCGCCTTGGCCCTGAGTTCCATCAGGCTAACCGGCCCGAGCCTTTCGCCTTCGTGAGAATAGAACCAGGAATCATGCGGCAGTTCTTCCATGCGCATGGAGCTATCGGAAACACGAAATACTGTCAAACCCGGCGCGGCGGCATTCCGTTAGCGGGGCACAATCACCACGGCGTGCTCGTCGAAGCGGGCCTTCGCGCCGGATTGGGTCAAGATATAGTCTAGCACCCCTTTGGCGGGTACGGACTTGAGGCTAAGCGTGATCCTCGCCTCACCCAGTTTTCCCTGCGGATCCTGAATGACAAAGTTGGGAGCCAACTCGCCTTTCGATTCTTTTTCAATCATCATGCCAAGCGCGTCGATCGATTCCTGCAGCGAGGCATCTTCCAACCGGATCAGCGGAATCGCCACCGCGCCCAGTTTCGCCTCGCGCCCCTTGGCGGCAATGGCGGGACCGGTGATTTTCAACTGGCGCAAGCGGAACTCCGCGTTCGCATGCTTGGGATTTGCTCGCAGAGCTTCCGCGAAAGCATTTTTGGCGGAAACGGCATCTCCCGCTTGCTCGGCGGCGATTCCTTGACGGTAAAGCGTTTCGGCACGTTTGGCCGGAGTTTCGGCGTTGGCAACGGAGCAAAGAACGGCGGCGATCAGGAGCGACAGGGGTTTTTTCATGATGGTAGTGAGGAATAACCAGCCTCCTAACTGCCATCTGCGGCGGCAGATTTCAACCTGCAATCGCACGAAACTCAATACCCCGGGCCAAAAGTTGCACCGTCTCCCGCAGCCAGCCCTCCCGCTTGAGATTCGATAACCCCGAGGTACGGCGCAACAAGCCCCCCATCAGGGTGGCCGTGAAAATTTCGGCAAATGCGGCCCTCTCGACATCCGGCCGCACGCGTTTTTCCCGTATTTGTCCATCCAGATATCGGACGATGCTTTCATGAAACGGCGTGAGAACGTCGCCGATGAGTTCCTTTGCCAGAGTAGGACGTCGGCGACCCTCGCCGATCAATATCCGGGCCATCCCCTCGCAGCGTTCCAACGATTCGTTGTAGACCGTTGCGAAACGCAGCAGATCCTCTTTCAAATCTCCCGTGGTCGTCCCGGGCAAATCACAAAGGGTCCGGAATTCTTCCGACGTCTCCTGCACCACGGCGGCAAGGAGCTTCTGCTTGGATTCGAAATGCCGGAACAGGGTGACCTCGTTGCACGCTGCGCGCTCCGCGATCCCGCGGGTGGTCGCACAATCGATGCCCTTTTCGCTGAACTCCGCCCGGGCGGCCTCCAACAGGCGCAGGCGGGTGTTAGGAGGGGCAGTCGCCCCTCGGTTCTTTTTTACTGGGGCAGCGCACACGCGGTTATTTTTGCAAGTAATCGCTTGCACGCAAGGGAATTCGTGGTTGCATCTCGCATCCCATGCCGATGAGCCGCCCCCACCTTCTCTTGCCGCCGCTCGCCCTGGTGCTCAGCGCCTGCAAGGTGGTCGGACCGGACCATCAGACTCCGGCCATGGATCTCCCCGCTTCGTTTTCCCAAGGGGGCACCAGGTGGAACCGTCAGTCGCCGGAATCGCTGCCCGAACCGCGCTCGTGGTGGAGGCTTTACAAAGATCCCACCCTCACGTCGCTCGTCGAACGTTCCCTCGCGGCGAATCAGGAATTGGCCGCCGCCGACGCTCGCGTCCGTCAGGCAAGGAGCCTGAGCCGGGTCGCCCGGTCGCGCTATTTTCCAGGAATTACCCTCGGGACCTCGGCCGAGCGTTCCCAAACCCGATTTCGTGGAGGAAGTGATGGCGGCACCGGATCGAATCTCGAAAACAGTTTCGCGATCCCCATCACCCTGTCCTACGAACTCGACCTTTGGGGCAGGCTCGCGCGGCAAGTGGAATCCGCGCAAGCATCCGAAGCCGCCGCGGAAGAGTCCCTCAACGCGCTCCGCCTCACCATCGCCAGCGAGGTGGCGCAAACCTACTGGGCCCTGCGGGCAGTGGATGCGGACCGCGCCCTGCTCGCCCGGACCGTTGCCCTGCGTCGCGAAGCCTTCGGATTGCTTACCCGGCAACGCGACGCCGGCGCCATCAGCGGTCTCGATCTTTCCCGCGCGGAAACGGAAGTGGCCACTGCGGAAGCCGATCGCATCGGCCTCGACCGCGACCGGATCGAGCTGGTGAACGCGCTGGCCGTCCTCGGCGGGGCGGCGGCCACGGGTTCCTCGGTTCCAGAGAGAACCGAGCTGCCGGCGCCGCCGTCCGTTCCCATCACGGTGCCGTCCGAGCTTCTTCGTCAACGTCCGGACATTCGCGTGGCGGAACGCCAGGTGGCTGCTGCGAATGCCGAGATCGGCGTGGCCACCGCAGCTTTCTATCCATCAGTCAGCATTGGTGCCTCCGGCGGACTCGATGCGGCGAGGTTGAGCCAGCTCTTCAGTTCCTCCGCCCTGGTCTGGTCGATCGGCCCCAACCTGACTCTTCCCATTACCGGCCAAAAGCTCCTCCGCGCGCAACGGGAGGCGACCGTGGCCGCCCACGAGGCGGCCAGCGCGGAATACCGCCAAACCGTCCTCAACTCCATGCGGGAAGTGGAGAATGCCTTGCAGGGATCCGCCATTCTCGTCCGTCGGCAGAAGGCCCAGGAAGACGCCGTCGCCTCCGCCCGCCAGACATTCGACCTCTCCTCGCAACGCTTCGATGCGGGGCTGGTCAGCTTTCTTGATGTCGTCGATGCCGAGCGAACCCGACTGGAAGCCGAACAGCGCACCAATGCCGTCCGGGCGGAACGCCTCGCCGTTTCCGTAGCGCTGATCAAGGCGCTCGGCGGCGAGTGGCGCTGAAATATCACCCCCTCGTCCCTCAATGAGATTTCGTTTACTGCTGACCGCATTTCCGCTCACATTGGCGTCATGTGGCAAAAACCCGGGAGGCCCGGCGGGCGCCGCGCCGCCGAATCCCATGGACCGCGTCCAGCCCGTGGAAGTCATGCCGATCCAGGAGATGACACTTCGCGAAACCGTCGAGCTGGTTGGCACCATTGCCGCCAACGAGAGCGCCGAGCTTCGTTCGGAGATTTCCGGAACCCTCATCGACATTTCCTTCGATGAAGGCGGCAAGGTGAAGAAAGGCGACCCCATCGCAAAACTCGACACGCGCGAACTCGACGCCCAGCTCGCCGAAGCGCGCGCCCGCTTCGCGCTCGCGTCCCGCAATCTGGAGCGCAACACCCGCTTGTTGGAAAGCAACGCGATCTCGCAGCTTGAAGTCGACGCCGCACGGGCCGAGGAGGCCCAGCTCCAAGCCGCCATCGATCTGCTGGAAGTCCGGCTCGCCAAATCCACCATCACCGCGCCCTTCGATGGTGTCGCCAGCGCTCGCACGCTTTCGGTCGGCGACTATGTGACAGCGGAATCCGTGATCGCCACGCTCGACGACCTCTCGCGTCTCAAGGTGGAAATCGACGTTCCCGAACGCTACCTGCCCAACCTCCAGCCCGGCACCACGTTCAGCCTGCGCACCGCAACCTCGCCAGCGGACGAAACCGTCACCGGGGAAGTGTATTTCGTCTCCTCCCGCATCGATGCCCAGACTCGCTCGACCCAAGTGAAAGGCTACGTTCTCGATCCCCCTCCGTTCATCAAGCCGGGAATGTTCGCCAATGTCTCGCTCATCCTCCGCACGGTCGAAAAAGCGCTGGTGGTGCCGGAAACCGCGGTCCTCAATACCGAGCGAGGCTCGGTATTGATTTCACCGGTCGACCAGGATGGCGAAACCGTCGCGGAATTCGTGCCTGTGAAAACCGGCCTCCGCATTCCCGGCTACGTGCAGGTTTCCCAAGTCGGCCCGCCGCTGAACGTCGGTGACAGGATCGTTTCCGCCGGTGTGGGCGGGCTAATCCTATTTCCCGGCGCGAAAATCACCCCCGTCGATCCGCTCGTGCAACCGGGGCTCCCGGCCAGCACCGACCGCGCCATCGACTGAGCGGTCCCGCTATTCCGCCATGATTCTTTCCGATACCGCCATCAAACGCCCGGTGCTCGCCACGGTCGGCGCGCTCATCGTGATCCTGTTGGGCATCCTGTCATTCCGCAACATGCCGGTGCGGGAGTATCCGGATACCGACGTCCCCACCGTTTCCGTCAACACCACCTACCGTGGAGCGTCCGCCGAAGTCGTGGAAAGCCGGATCACGGAGCCGCTCGAAGAACAGCTCTCCGCGATCGATGGCATTCGTGTTCTGAAGTCCGCCTCGCAGGAAGAAGTCTCGCGGATCACCATCGAATTCAACCTCGACCGCGATCCCGATGAGGCAGCCAACGACGTTCGGGATCGCGTCAGCCGTGCCCGGGGCGCGCTGCCGGACGAAGTCGACGAACCAATCATCGCCAAGGAGGAAGCGGATGCCTCCCCCGTTCTCTGGCTCACATTTTCGTCAGACCGATTCAGCCGCACCGAGCTGACCGATCTGGTGGACCGCATTGCGAAACAACGCATCCAAACCGTTCCGGGGGTGGGCACCATTTTCATTGGCGGAGCGCGTCGTTACGCCATGCGGCTGTGGCTGGATCCCGACAAGCTCGCTTCCTATCAACTCACGGCGGTTGACGTCGAAAACGCCCTCCGCGACCAGAACGTGGACGTCCCCGGCGGCCGGATCGAGTCCTACTCGCGTGAATTCACCGTCCGCACCCAAGGGGATCTCGGGGACGCGGAAGCGTTCGAAAACCTGGTGGTCGCCGCCCGCGGCAACAGCCAGATCAAACTCCGCGATGTCGGCCGCGCCGAACTCGGGTCGGAAGATTACCGCACCAAAACCTTTTTCAACGGCGAACCGACGGTAGGGCTCGGCGTCGTCCGCCAGTCGAAGTCGAATCTCCTCGACGTTGCCAGCGGCGTGAAAAATCTGCTCCCGCTCATCAAGGCTGACCTGCCGGAAGGTATCGACGTCCAGGTCGGCTATGACAGCTCCGTCTTCGTGGAGCGCTCGGTGAACGAGGTCTTCGAAACGATCCTCATCGCCTTCCTCATCGTCGTCGCGGTCATCTTCCTGTTCCTGCGCGACTGGCGCGCGGTGCTCATCCCGATCACCGCGATTCCCATTTCCATCATCGGCACCTTCGCCGTCATCTCCGCCCTTGGGTTTTCGATCAACATTCTCACGCTCCTCGCCCTGGTCCTGGCCATCGGTTTGGTCGTGGATGACGCGATCGTGATGTTGGAAAACATCTACCGGCGCATCGAGGAAGGCGAAAGCCGCGTACAGGCATCGGTCCGCGGCGCCCGGCAAGTCGCATTTGCCATCATCGCAACCACCCTCACGCTGGCCGCCGTGTTCCTTCCCGTCGCCTTCCAGTCCGGCTCCACCGGCCGACTCTTCTATGAATTCGGAATCTCGCTGGCCGTTTCGGTGATGGTTTCCTCCGCAGTCGCGCTGACCATCACGCCGATGTTGTGTTCCCTTCTATTGAAGAATCGTGACGCCGCCACCGGACATATCGCCCGCGGCTGGTTCTACCGCCTCACCGAACCGGGCTTCGTCTGGCTTAACAGGATTTTCGGAAACCTCCTGAGACTGTCACTCAAGGGTTGGCCGGTCGTGGTGTTGCTGGCGCTCGGCTTCGTCGCAATCGGTCCGTTCGCCTACATGGGACTGCAACGCGAACTGACTCCCGCGGAGGACCGGGGCAGCTTCATCTCCATTTTCTCCGGCCCCCTCGGCTCGCACCCCGACTACACCCAGGCCTACGTCAATAAAATGACCGAGGTCATCGGGAGGCAGCCGGAAGTGGAGCGATATTTTTCAGCCACCGCGCTCGGCCGGGGCGCGCCCGGGGCGGGCAGTTCGGGTCTGATCTTCAGCACGCTCAAACCTTGGGAAGAGCGCGACCGCTCCACTCAGGAAGTATTGGCCGATATCAGCGCCGGGTATTCCGACGAGGTGACCGGCGGCCTTGCGTTCGCCATTGTCCCCAACCCCTTGGGCAGCCGGAGTCTCCAGGAAGGTTTTCAACTCGTCCTCCAAGGCACGAATTTTGACGAACTCCAGAAATACGGCCAGGAAATCATCGTCAAGATGCGCGCAAGTGGAATCTTCGAAGGCCCCCGCGCCGAACCGCGGACCGACAAGCCTCAGCTCGATGTCGAGATTGACCGTGCGCGCGCCGCCGATCTGGGCGTGCCGGTGGCCGATGTCGCCTCCTCGCTGGAGTCGCTTTTCGGAGGTCGGCAGGTGACCCAATACAAACGTGAAAGCCGCCAGTACGATGTGATCCTCCAGATCGAGGACGCCGCCCGGCTTTCCCCCTCCGACCTCGGGCGAGTTTATGTCCGGTCCGATCGGGGCGCTCTGGTCCAGCTCTCCAATGTCGTGACTGCGACGGAGACCATCACCCCGGAGGAATATCCGCATTTCAACCGTTTGCGTTCCATTAGCATCAAGGGCCGTTTGGTTCCCGGGAAGACCGTCGGGGATGGCGTGGACTTCATCGACGGCATCGCGCCCGATATCCTGCCGGAAGGCTACAGCTACGCATGGGATGGCGAGACGCGCGAGTTCGTCGAAAGCGCCGGCGACACCTTCTCGCTTTTCGCTCTCGGACTTCTTTTCACCTTTCTCATCCTCGCCGCGCAGTTCGAGAGCTGGGTCCATCCGATCACCATTTACACCGGAGTCGCCCTCGCGCTGGCCGGCGGCCTGATCACTCTCTATGTCTCCCGCTTCTGGGGGATGCCGATGACCAACAACCTGTTCGCCCAGTTCGGCCTCATCCTCCTGATCGGGCTGATAGCGAAAAACGGCATCCTGATGGTGGAGTTCGCCAACCAGCTGCAGCTCGAGGGCAGGCCGCTTTTCGACGCCATCTGGGAAGCGACCACCCTGCGTTTCCGCCCGATCCTGATGACCTCCATCTCCACCGTCGGAGGCACTCTTCCTCTCGCACTCGCCACCGGTGCCGGTGCGGAAACCCGCAACCCGCTCGGAATCGTCATTGTGGGAGGCATGACCATCGCCACCATACTCACTCTGTTCGTAGTCCCGGTCTTCTACCTGATCTTCGGCTGGATCGTTCAAAAATTCACAGGCCGATCCAGCGCCCACGGACTCCGCCGCGCCTCTAACGTGGAAGCCGAAGTCGAAGTGGAGTCGGAACCCGAACCCGCCTGATCCTTGCAGCGGTCGTCGGGAAGACCACCCGACAGGGATTCGCTCATTCCTCTTTCGAGATTGCCTTTTCCAGTGCTTTGACCCGCTCAACGAGCTTGGGCAGCCGCCGGACGAGCGCTTGGAGTTTCATGTCCTGGCGGAGCGGCAGGGCGGGCTTGCCGGAATAAATTTCCCCGCCCGGAAGGTGGGTGCTCACACCGGAACGCCCCGCTAGGATCGTGTTCGGCCCGACCGAGACATGCCCGGCCACGCCGGCTTGCGCCGCCATCGTGACATAATCTCCAAGTTTTGAACTCCCTGCGAGACCGCTCTGCGCGACCAGCAGGCAATGTTTTCCCACAGTCACATTGTGGGCGACTTGGACGAGATTGTCGATTTTGGTGCCCTCTCCGATGACGGTCTTTCCGAACCGGGCGCGATCGATGGTCGTGTTCGCCCCGACCTCGACATCGTCACCGATCTCGACAATGCCGACTTGCTCGATCTTGACGTGACGGCCGCCAGACAATTCGTAGCCGTAACCGTCCGAACCCACCACGGCACCCGGTTGCAAGACCACCCGGTTCCCGAGGATGCAACGATCACAGACGGTGACGTTGGCGTAGATCCTGCAATCACACCCGATGATGGCTCCTTCTCCGATCACCGCGTTGGGACCGATCTCGGTGCCGTCACCCACGACTGCCCCGGACATCACCACCGCGCCCGGGTGGACGCGGGTCTTGCCGGGATCAAGAGTCGCCGTCGGATCGACAAAAGCCCGCGGATGCACTCCGGGGACAAATTCAGCGGCCGCAGCCGCAAAATGACGGACCACCCGGGCGAACGCGAGAGAGGGATTGTCGACTGCGATCAGGGCGCTCGCCTCCGGCCCTCCGGCCAGCCCCCGAGGCACCAGTACCGCACCGGCACGGGTGGTGAGAAATTGGGAATGATATTTCTCATTCCCAAGGAAACTCACATCACCAGGGCCTGCGGCATCCAACGAAGCCATCCCGCCGTAAGACAATTCGAGCCCGCCCCGGACGATGTCTCCATCGACCCATCGGGCGAGCTCGAAAAGCGTGAGGGCGGGTGCCACTCGGAAATGGTAGGAAAACGCTGGAGCGGCCGATCACTCGCTTTCGGCAGGGGCGGGCACCGGGATTTCCGGAACCTCGTCACCCTCCGCGGGAAGCGATTCGGCGGGGGCGTCCTTGTTCAGGTCGGTCAGCAGCCCGGCGGTGATATCCGTGGCGTCCTTGGTGTAAAGGAGGAAGGGAACTTGTGAGGTGCTGAGGCCGGATTTGTCGAAGACGTAGTCGTAGTCGTCCACCGTTGCCTTCTCTTCGACCAACTTGCGGATCTCTTCGAGGATGCCCTTCATCCGTTGGACCATTTTCTCGTTGAGCGCCTGGTTGCGGCGCTGGAGGAATTCACGGCGCTCGCGGTCGAGGGCGATACCTTCCTGTTGTTGCATCTGCCAGTCCTTGAAGAGCGCCTGCTTTTTTACTTCGTTGATTGCGGGATCCTCAAGCTGCTTGCGAAGGGTGCCGAGGTTGTTTTCCAACTCGCGGATGCGGGCCAGCCTTTCGTTGTTGTCCTTCTGAATCCGGGCGCGCTCGACGTTGATCTGTTTCTGTGCCTCGTTGGTGCGATAATATTGCTTGAACAGCTCCTGCATATCGACCGTGGCGATCTTGAGGCGCGCCTCCTGAGCGGCTGCCATGGTGACAAACGAGGCGGCCGCTGCGGCCACAATGAGAATACGGGGGATCAGTATCATGAAAGGGTGGGTTGGGGTTGGATGAGAATCGAGTAGCGGCGGCGACGTTGAACCGAAAACCGGACCCCGTCAACCGCTCATAAGGCGGCGGTTCCCCGGACCGACGAGAAGCTCCGGTGTTTGAAGGAAAAAGTTCCCGGCCTAGTCCGGGCGACCGTGACGCCGGCAAAAGGGAAAGATCTCCCGTCCAATCCGATCCGTGCTTGGACGGTGAACTCGATGATCACTCCGTCGGCCCGGGTCCCATGTTCCAGAAGCGGTGCATGGCCTCAAGATCCGGCGTGTTCAGCGGCCGCACGATTCGGAATCCCAGCCACGGCGCGTTGGTGAAATACCAGATCGACTTCGGGATTTGCGGGTCCTGCACCTTCCATGCGGGCGTGCTGCCTTGACGCGCGGCGCTGCGGAGCTTTTCCGGATCGGCATCCCAATGGCCGCCGCGGACGGAGGTCGGGTAGCGGTCGGGCGCGGGCATCCATGGGTTGGTTTGCCCGTCCTTGAAGCTGGCGTAGGCTTCCGGCACATATTGATCGAGAACGTGCTCTGCGACATTGCCATGCATGTCGTGAAGACCCCACGGGTTCGGCTTTTTCGCACCGACCTTCTGATATTGGTATTCCGAGTTTTTCGCGAACCACGCGTAGTCACCGAGTCCCGCAGGATCATCGCCGAAATGATAGGCGGTGGAGGTGCCCGCACGGGCGGCATATTCCCACTCCGCTTCGGTCGGCAAGCGGTAGAAACGCCCGGTCTGTCCGCTGAGCCACTCACAGAACTTGCTGGCGGCGTGATGGGTCATGCCCACGGCGGGGAACTCCTTGGAATAGCCATCGCCCATTTCGAAATGCATCGGAATGTATGGTGGCGTCGGCTGCGTGATGGTATCGACAAAGGATTCGTCGCCAATCCGTTCCGGCGCTTCGGAGGTGCTGAGATTCGAGTCGCGATTGAGCGTTCCGTCCTTGTTGCGGGCCATGCCGTTTTCCATGAACGGCCGGTAAAGATCCCAGGTGACCTCCACTTTCCCCATCCAGAACGGCTCGACCCTGATCTTCCGCTGCGGTCCCTCGTCCTCGCCGCGGCCCGCCTCGGATTCCGGCGACCCGAGGGCAAACTCGCCGCCGGGGACCGGCACGAGCGGATAGGTCGCGCCGTCGGCCAGCGGGACTTTCTCGACATAGGCCTTCATTTCCTCGGCGGCAGGATCCGGCGTTTTGCTGATGACCCCGTGCAGCTCCCGCGTTGTCGGCAGGAGCTGGGGATTCGGCAATTCGTCGGCGGAAAAAGCCAGTGCGGGCAGCAAGAGCAGAGCGGTCAGACGATTCATTGGCAGCGATCTCAGACCAGCTTGTATTTCCCGGGAACCGGCACCGGCGGCACAGGATGCGAATCTCCCAGCGTCAGGTTGTCGGGCGCGAGATCCTGATCGGACTTCCAGAGATCCTCCCAAGTGATCCGCTGGCCGGTGTGGGCCGCTTCACGGCCGAGGATGCCCAGCATCGTGCTCATCGCCATGTATTCGCCGGTGTTGAGCGGCTCGCCTTTGCGGATCGCGGCGAACCATTCGTTGTGGCAAACCTGATACATGTTGTCCGGCTCGCCGCGGTATGCCCAGGTGACTTTGCCTTCGGGGTCCTTGGTGAGCACCCGGCTCGGCGCCTCCATGGTCCCTTTCTCGCAGAAAACCCGGTCCACCACCTCGCTGAACGCACCTTGAAACTGCCTCTGGCCGACGTGGCAAAAGATTCCGCCCGGATACTCATACACCACGTCATAATGGTCCCAGACATTGCCGTCATCGCTGCGTTGCGCACGGCCTCCGCCGGCACGCGCGGCGATTGGCGCCACATCCCCCATGGCCCAGCCGACTTTGTCCACCGTGTGAATGCATTGCTCCAGATAGGGGCCGCCGGAAAGCCATTCGTGGCCCATCCAGTTGCGGACCTGCCATTCGACGTCGCCGAATTTCGGGTCACGTTGATCGACTGCCGTGGACGGCTTCGGCACGCTCGCCAGATAGGTTCCATAAATGGAAACGATCCGCCCGAGGTCCCCGGAAAGCACCTTGCCGTAGCCCTCGCGGGTGTTGGGAGAAAAGCGCCAGCAGTAGCCGTGTTGGATCGTCAGGTTTTTCTCCTTCGCGATTTTGGTCGATTCGAGGACCGATTTCACTCCGGCGACGTCGACGGCCATCGGTTTTTCCGCGAAAACATGTTTTCCTGCCTCGACTGCCGCGCGCAGGTGCTGCGGGCGGAACCCCGGAGGCGTCACCAGCAGGACCACGTCCACCCCGCTGTCGATCACCTTCTGGTAGGCGTCCATTCCTGAAAAGCGGCGCTCTTCCGGCACATCGATTCGCTCGCCGAAGCTGGAGAGGTTGTTGAGACTCGCCGTGATTTGCTCGGCGAAGGTGTCCCCCACCGCCCATAATTTGACGTTGGGGTCCGCGCTGAGTGCCTGGCTTGCGGCCCCCGTCCCGCGGCCGCCGGCACCGATCAGGCCCACCTTGAGCACTTTATTGTCCGCGTTCTGTCCGCGGAGGACGTTGGGGAAACTGGCGATCGCCGCCGTGGCTCCGGCGGTTGCGAGGAATTGGCGGCGGTTGGATGTCGGGTTCATGGGTCTGGATGAAACGTTTGGCCGGACGAAGGTTTTTCAGTTGCCGGTGGGAGTGACGTTGCACCTTCCCTGCCGCTTTCACAACTCCCGAGCGCCCGCCGAATCGATCAAAAGCCGATGTTTTTCGGCAAGACAAGCGCTGGGCCGCGCGAAATACTCCCCCGAAGCCGGGGCAAACACCTTGGCGTGCCTACCGTCATGAAGCCGGTCCGAGAACAACTTGCCGCCCAATCCCCCACCGAGCTGATCTCCTGCTCGCGGATCCGGGGGCGCGATTTCGGCTGCCTCTGGCATTTCCACCCGGAATTCGAGCTCACCCTCTGTCTGTCCGGCGGCACCCACCGCTGGG
The DNA here is from genome assembly GCA_038256845.1 of Verrucomicrobiales bacterium. GTDB lineage: Bacteria > Verrucomicrobiota > Verrucomicrobiia > Verrucomicrobiales > Akkermansiaceae > Luteolibacter. The sequence goes on from JBBSJY010000007.1 coordinate 30,793, forward strand.
TGGGCGACCGGATTTCACCGCTTGCCGAGGGCGATCTGGTTTTTCTAGGCCCGAACCTGCCCCATGACTACCGCAACGATCCCGCGCCCGGCCGGCCGGTGAGGCCCGTGGACGCCGTCAACGTCCAATTTCCCCCGGCGTTTCTTGGCGGAAACTGGCTGGATCCCGCCGAAATGAATGACATTTCCCGCCTCTTCCAGCGCGCCTCCGATGGTCTTTCCATCACTGGAGCGGCCCGGGATCGAGCGGCCGATCACATGATCCGGATGCTGGACGTCCACGGCGTGAGGCGGCTGATCCTGCTCCTGGAAATGCTGGCCGACCTCGCCTCTGCCAGCGACTTGACGCGCATCGCGTCCCCCGGTTTCGCCCCGGAGATCCGAAGCGTGGATAGCGAGCGGATGGGATTCATTTCGGCCTTTATCCAGGAAAAAATCGACCAACCGCTCTACCTGTCGGATGTCGCCGGTCACGCCGGCATGAGCCCGATCACCTTCAGTCGTTACTTCAGATCCCGCACCGGCAAGACCTTTCCAAACTATCTCAATGAGCTTCGAATCGCCCGGGTCTGCCGCCTGCTCGTGGAGACGGACGGCACCGTCAGCGAGATCGCCTGGAGCTGCGGCTTTGATTCCCTGGCCAATTTCCAGAAACAATTCCGGAAGATCCACGCCTGCACACCCAAGGACTACCGCCAGCGGGCGACACGATCAGGCAGGTAACCGGGAGGCGGCACCGCGGTCGAGATAGACGGTCGTGTCAGGGTGGCGCTGGAGAAACGATGCGGGAAGCTGAGTCGTGACCGGCCCATGAATGGCTGCGGCCACCACCTCCGCCTTTTTTTCGCCCCATGCCAGCATGGCGATTTCCCGCGCTTCGAGGATGGTCCCGCAGCCCATGGTGATCGCGTGGAGCGGGACGTTTGTGAGTCCCCCGAAGGCGGCGGCAGCGTCGGCCCGGGTCTCCGGATCCAGTTCGACTTTCCGCGTCCGGGAATCGATGGGCGAACCCGGCTCGTTGAAAGCGATGTGGCCGGTGCGCCCGATTCCGAGAATCTGGAAGTCGATTCCTCCCGCGTCCCGGATCCGCGTTTCGTAGTGGTGGCCAATGTCCGTCCCATCGGGCAGGTGAAAGTTTCCGGGGAGGATATCCACTTGGGAAAACAAGTGCTTCCACATGAAGGTGCGGTAGTTGCGCGGATCGTCGGGAGCGAGGCCCAGGTATTCGTCCAGGTTGAATGCGGCAACGCCAGCGAATGACAGGCCTTCCTCGCGGTGCATCCGGACGAGTTCCCGGTAGAGCGGCAGCGGCGATCCGCCGGTTGCGAATCCCAGCACGGTGGTCAGTCCTTCCTCGGTCCGGCGGCGGATGAGCCGGGAGATTTCCTCCGCGAGATGGTGCGATGCGGACTCCGCTGTGTCGAAGATCAAGCTTCTCATGGGCGGTCGAGGTTAGCCTTCCGCGCCTTCTGGCTTCCACCTCTTTTCCATCACATCACCCCGCTTTTCCGAGGATTCGCCACGACAGGGCGGCCCGATTCCGTTAGGTCCAACCGATCAAGCCGATGAACATTCCTACCCTCCGCCGCATCGCCCTCTGGTCGGGGCCTCGAAACCTGTCGACCGCCCTGATGCGGAGCTTCTCCTCACGGGCGGATTGCGTGGTGAGCGACGAGCCGTACTACGCCGCCTATCTTGCCCGCACCGGCCTCGATCACCCGGCAAAGGAGCAGGTCATGGCCAGCCAGCCGACCGCGTGGCGGACCGTCGCGCAAAATCTCGCCGAGGGACCGCCGCCCGTGCCTCGCCCGGTCTGGTACCAGAAACACATGGCCCAGCACATGACGGAGGAGATGCTCGGCGATTGGCTTTTCGCGTTGGACCACGCCTTTCTCATCCGCCATCCCGGCCGCGTGATCGCCAGCTATCTCAAGGTTTCCCCGCAGATGACAATCGAAGAAACCGGCCTTCCCTGGCAGCTCCGTCTATTTGAAATGGTCACGGAAAAGACTGGCCGCACCCCGCCCGTCGTCCGCTCCGAAGACCTCCGCACCCGGCCGGAAGGCACCTTGCGCGCGCTCTGCACCGCGCTTGGGCTGGACTGGGAGCCGGCCATGCTCCGCTGGCCCGCCGGCCCTCACCCGTGCGATGGGGTCTGGGCGGAACACTGGTACCGCAACACCTGGTCGACCACCGGCTTCAACACCGACCTCACCCCCGAAGGAGAGCCCCCTCGCCCCGACGTGACTTTCCTCGACAGGGCGATCGAACTTTACGAGAAACTCGAATCCCACCGGCTGAAACCCGCGAACTGACACCCATGCTGCAAACCGAAAATCCCGCCAACGCGGATCTGATTGTCAATATCAACGGCAAACTCGTGCACCGCGACGAAGCCGGTGTTTCCCCTTTCGACTCCAGCGTCCAGAACGGCGACGCGGTCTGGGAAGGACTCCGGCTTTACCAAGGTCGCATCTTCCGCCTCGATTCCCACCTCGCCCGCCTCCGGAGCAGCGCCGCCATGCTCGGCTACGAAGGCTATCCGGGCGACGACCGGCTGATGGAAGAAATTCACCGTACGCTCGCCGCCAACGACATGCATGACGGCGTCCACCTCCGCTTGACCGTCACCCGCGGCCTCAAATACACCAGCGGGCTCGATCCCCGCATCAACCGCCGCGGCTGCTCATTCATCATCCTCGCCGAGCACAAGCCGCCCGTTTACGACAACAAAAGCGGCATCCATCTCATCACCGCGAAACAGCGCCGTCCCTTCGCCAACGTGCTCGACCAGCACATCCACAGTTGCAACCAGCTCACCAGCATCCTTGCCAAAATGGAGGCCAACGCCGCCGGTGCCGACGACGCGCTAATGCTCGATACCGAGGGCATGCTCGCGGAAACCAACGCCACCCACGTCTTTCTCGTGAAGGACGGCATCGTCCTCACCCCGACCACCCGCGCCTGCCCGGAAGGAATCACCCGCGCCGCCGTTTTGGAGATCTGCGAATCTCTGGTTCAGCCCCGAGAGGTCCGTCTCATCCCCCAAGCGGAAATCAAACAGGCGCAGGAAATGTTCGTCACCGGCACCATGGGCGAGATCACCCCTGTCACCCGCCTCGACGACCACTCCTTCCCCGGCGGTCCCGTCACCACCCGCCTCGCCGCCGCTTTCCGGGAACTCACCCGCGATCCGGCGCGGGGAACCGAAGTGTCTTCCTCCTGCAATCCTACCCGCGTAGCGGCGCGGCGATGATGCCTTCATCGGATTCCTGCTTGAGGCGGAGCTGGCCGCAGGCGGCGTCGATGTCGTGGCCTTTTTCGAGGCGGAGGGTCGCGGAGACGCCGGCATTTTTAAGGACGCTCTGGAACGCGCGGCAGCGGGTGTCGGACGGCCGTACCCAGTCGAGCCCTTCCACGGTGTTGTAGGGGATCAGGTTCACCTTCGCGCCAAGCCGTTTCGCATGGCGGGCGAGGATGGCGGCTTGCTCGAGCGCGTCGTTGACGCCGTCGATGAGGATGTACTCGAGGGTGAGTTTCTGGTTCTTGCGGGAGTTCCAGTGGTCGAGGGCCTCGAAAAGCTCGGCGACCGGCCATTTTTTGTTCACCGGCATGATTTGCTGGCGGACCTCGTCGGTGGCTCCGTGGAGGGAGATGGCGAGGCGGATTTGCTGCGGGTGTTCGGCAAGTTTCCGGATCTGCGGGACGAGGCCGGAGGTCGAGACAGTGAGGTGGCGCGCGCCGACGTGGAGGGTTTTCTCGCCGGTGATGAGGGCGATGGCGGCGAGGAGATTGTCGAGATTCGCGAGCGGCTCGCCCATGCCCATGAAGACCAGGGAATCGACGCGCTCGCCCGAAAGCTGCTCGGCGGCGAGGACCTGGCCGGCGATTTCGGCAGCGTCGAGATTGCGGGCGAAGCCGGCGAGTCCGGAAGCGCAGAACTTGCAGCCGTAAGCGCAACCAACCTGCGAGGAAACGCAGAGAGTGCGGCGGTCGGATTTTTCGCCGTAGAGCGCGGGATTGGCGGGAATGAGGACGCTTTCGACGTAGCGGCCGTCATGGAGGCGGAAGAGGAATTTGCGGGTGGTGTCGGCGCTGCCCTGGGTGGTGGTATGCTCGAGGGCGGAGAGACGGAAGGAGTTGGCGAGATTTCCCCGCAGCGCCGCGGGGAGATTGGTCATCGCATCGTAGGACACGACCTTCTTTTTCCAAACCCATTCCAGGATCTGGCCGGCCCGGAAAGCCGGTTCGCCGGCGTCCTTGAGCCAGGCCGCGAGGGCGTCGGGAGAAAAACCGGTGAGGGCGGGAAGCATGGTCAGGAAAGGAGGGTGAGCCGCAAGCCGGCCGGCTCGAATTGGCGGAAGGCTTGGTCGAAGGTGACAAGCGTCAACCCGCCGGAAATCGCGAACGCGGCGGGGTAGGCGTCCATCCAGAGCTTTGGGGAAGCGGTGGGGCGGTCGGCAGGACGGAGCCAGAGGTCGCGAGTGCCGGGAGGTTCCTGGAGGAGGCAGACGTGGTTGATTTGATGGAACCGATTCAGGAATTCGATGGCGTCATGATTGGTCAGTGTCGAGAAAATCCCGGGAGACCGGGTGGTGAGGATGTTGCTCGAAAGTGAGCGCGAGCCAGATGTTGGAATCAAGAAAGGAGGCCTGCACGAATCAGATCGTCTGCGGTTAGAGCGTCCTGCTCGAGTTGCAGGATTTCTTCGATGGTCATTTTGGCTATTGGGGCGTCAGGACGGCTTTGTACCACCAGATGACCGAAGTCGGGGTCTGTGATGATGGTTGGGCGGACGCACATTGGTTCGGGAGCGACCGATTTCAGATCGTTGCGGAGAGCGCGCTGAAGATTTCCTTGAGTTTTTTGCCTTCTTTGGCGGCGCGGAGCTTTACCTCGCGCATCAGGTCTTCGGGAAGGTCGAGCGTCGTTTTCACGAGCGGACCTTCCCACGAAAGCGGGTCGATGGCAATCCCGCTCATTCCAAGGCGGCCCGCAGGTCGGACGCGGCGTTGCGGGCGGCGGGCGCGGGATCGGGGACGAAGGTGAAGTCCTCCTCCGGACCGATGTCGAAATCCGCTGCGGGCGTGGCGAGATGGGTGCCGCGCGGGATCTTGTCGAGCGGCTCGAGAAGGGGGAGGCTGGAAGATTCCGGGGCGGCCTGGAGGTCCTCGAACTTGCGGGCGGTGGTGAGCACGCGGCTCTCGTAGGAGCCGATGGCGGTGTTGTAGCTCTCCACGGCGCTGCCGAGCGAGCGGCCGAGCTTTGCGAAATGGTCGGAAAGTTTCCCGAGCCGTCCGTGGAGTGTGCGGCCGAGGAGGGATATCTCACGGGCGTTTTCCGCGAGCGCTTCCTGCCGCCAGCCGTAGGCGACGGCGCGGAGCAGGGCGATGAGCGTGGTCGGGGTGGCGAGAATCACGCCTTGGTTGACGCCGGTTTCGATCAAAGCGGGGTCGCTCTGGAGGGCGGCGGAGAAGAACGATTCGCTCGGCAGGAAAAGAACGGTGAACTCCGGCGCGTGGGCAAACTGGGCGGAATAGTTTTTCGAGGAAAGCTGCGTGATGTGAGTGCGGACCTGGCGGGCGTGGCGGCGGAGGCATTCCTCGCGGGTGGCTTCGTCAGTTGCTTCCAACGCATCCAGATAGGCGTCCATCGGGGTCTTGGAATCGACGACGATGATCTTCCCGCCGGGCAGGCGGACGACGAGGTCGGGGCGGAGGCGCTTGCCATCGTCGTTGACGGAGTGGCTCTGGGTTTCGAAATCGCAGTGCTCCTGCATGCCGGCGAGTTCGACGACGCGGCGGAGCTGCATTTCCCCCCACTGGCCGCGGCCGGTCGGCTGGCGGAGCGCTTTGACGAGTGAGGCGGTCTCGCGTTGCAGGCCGAGTTGGCCTTCGCCGAGTGCGCGCACCTGTTCCTTGAGTTCGGCATAGGCACCTTCGCGGGCTTTCTCGATCTCGCCGATGCGGAGCTCGAATTTTCCGAGCGAGTCGGCGACGGGTTTGACGAGTGTTTCGATGGCGGTCTTGCGCTTCTCGATCTCGCCTTTCGCCTCCTCGGTCTGGGTGGCAAGCGAGGATTTCGCGAGGCGGAGGAATTGCTCGGAAGACGAGCGGAGGGCGTCGGCGGAAATCGCTTTGAAAGTGTCGGTGAGTTTCGCCTCGGCGCGTTCGAGGAGAGCCTGCTTCTCGGCGGCGGCTTTCAGCTCGCCATCGAGGCGCGAGCGGATCTCGGTGAGCTGGATTCGGAAGGTCTGGGAATCCTGCTCGTGGCGCTGGGATTCAGAGGAGGACTGGGCGAGGCGGGCCTCGATGTCCGTGGAGCGGCGCTCTTCGCCTTTGATCCGCTCGGCCGCGGCGGCCAATCGGGACGAAGCGACCAGGTGCGTGATGAGCCAACCGATGAAGAGCCCGGCGAGACATGCGAAGAAATGCGGGATGTAAGGGGCGAGTTCGGGCGGCATTCGGGTTTTGTCCTTGCGGGTGGGGTGAGGCTCGGTTTCGTAAAGGTTGTCCGGCCGAGTCCGTCGTAACGGAGGGCCGGATGACACGCAAACCAAACTCCCTAACACCATGGCCCACACTCTTCCCGATCTCGGCTACGCCTACGACGCCCTCGAACCGCACATCGACGCGCGGACGATGGAGATCCATCATACCAAGCATCACAACGCCTATGTCACCAATCTCAACAGCGCCATTTCCGGAAAACCGGAGCTTGAGGCCAAGAGTGCCGAGGAGTTGATACGCGACCTTGGTTCCGTGCCGGAGGACATCCGCACCGCCGTCCGCAACAACGGCGGCGGTCATGTGAACCACACGTTCTTCTGGAAAGTCATCGCCCCCGGCGGTGCCAAAGCTCCCACCGGGGAGGTCGCCGCGGCGATCGACAAGGAATTCGGTTCTTTCGACGCGTTCAAGGAGGCCTTCGCCAAAGCCGGCGGGACCCGTTTCGGATCTGGCTGGGCGTGGTTATGCAAAAAGGACGATGGCTCCCTCGCCGTTTGTTCGACCGCCAACCAGGACCATCCGCAGATGGGTTCCGACTTCGGCGGCACCTGCGGAGGCAAACCGCTTCTCGGGCTGGATGTCTGGGAGCACGCCTATTATCTCAACTATCAGAACCGTCGGCCGGATTATATCTCCGCCTTCTGGAATGTGGTGAATTGGGACGCCGTCGCCGAGAACTACGCGGGCTGATCCTCCGGCTTTGTTTGATTCGGGCGTGGCCGGTTTTTCCAGCCACGCCTTTTTTCATGACAGAAAATGATATTTCAACGGATGGTCCACCCGATGAACTTCAGGAGTGCTCCGACAAAATGATCCATGCTTTCATCGGAGTAGGAAAAGTCGTTCGGCAAGCCCCCGGCGTCACCAACCGGGCTTCTGCTGCCGCACCGCTTCGTAGAGGACGATGGCGACGGCGGTGGACAGATTGAGACTGCGGGTGCCGCCGGGTGCCATCGGGATGCGGAGCGCACGAGCACCCGCGCCGGTGATGAGATCTTCCGGCAATCCGCGGGTCTCGCGGCCGAAGACCAGGTAGTCATCCGGCTCGAAACTCACTTCCCACGGCGAGGCCGTCGCCTTGGTGCTGAGAAACCAAAAGCGGGCATGAGGCCCGGCGGCGACCTGCATTTCAGTGAAGGTTTTCCAGACGCGGAGATCGACATCGTGCCAATAGTCCAGGCCGGTGCGGCGGACATGCTTGTCATCAAGCGAAAAGCCGAGGGGTTCGATCAGGTGCAAGGCGGAGCCGGTGGCAAGGGCGAGGCGGCCGGCCGCCCCGGCGTTGTGGGGGATCTCCGGTTCGAGCAGGACGATGTTGAACATGCTGCCGAGTGCGTCAGGGGGGAAAGACGAGCCGGAAGCCGAGATCGGGGCGGCGCAGCGAGCGGTCGTCGGTCCATTCGCGGGTGGTGGCCCCCATGGCGGGAGCGAGATAGGAGCCGCCGACGATCACCCAAAGGCGCTGGCCGAGGGGGTTCGCGGGATGGACGGCGGTGAACTGCGTCCACTCGGCAACCGAGCCGGCCATTCCGATGACGCCGGCGGGAGTCTTGTCGGGAGTCTCCGCGGTGACGGGTGCCCAGTTTCCGGGCTTGAGGGGAGTGAGCGGCTGCAATTCCCGGTGAAGGGCGGCGAACCATTGCTCCTGTGTCGGAAGTTCGGCCTGTTTCCAATCGGCGAAGGCCGCGGCGTCCCACCAATCCACACCCACCACGGGCGTGTCGAGCGTGACAGGATTGCCGCGCCAGCTCTGGCGGCTCTTTGCAGCGGCCAGGAGCGCGGCCCAATCTTCAGGTTGGTGGGAGGATTTCGCATACGGCTGGTCCGGATGATCGAAGGTTTTTTCTCGCCCATCACGCGAGAGCACCGCGAGCGTATCGAGAAATCCGGCATATTGGCCGATGGTGACCTCGTGGGTGGCGATGCGAAATGCCGGTTGCATCTCTTCCGGACCATCGGGAGTGGGATAGCTGCCGGCTTCGATGAGAGCGGAGTCCGCCCGCTTGATAGGCGGAGGAAAAGCGGGCGGGGCAGGTCGTACTTTGATGGCCAGAATGAGAATGGCGATGAACGCGATGCCGGTGATGGCGCCGATGAGTGCGAACGAGTGTTTCCTCCCGGTCTGGATCAGGGAGGTCGGGTCTGTCCCAAGCGGGGGCGGTCCCGCGAGCTGGTGTTCGATCTGCTCGGAAAACGTTTTCACCTCTTTCCAAGTGATGGGAGCGGTGAGCCCCTCGCCTCGCATCCATCCAAGAAGCGTGGCGATGCGGGTGCCACCTGGCTGTTTGACAGCAACGAGGGCGGGCAACACCTCCCCCAGACGGACGATGTCCCTCACCGATTGCCCGGAAGTACGGCTGCCGGCGATCGCGAGGTTCTTCAACCGGATCACGCCGTCGCCATCCATGTGAATCGCCTCGGGACATAGCGGCGAGGAAGATTGTCGGTGGGATTCGTAGTGGAGATTCGCCTCCGAAATCCGCCGGAGGCACTTGGCGAGCTGAAGGGGAACGAAAAGCTGCCCCGACATCTGCCGGTCTTCCAAAGTCGCCCCCGGCAACCTTTCGTAGGCGTAAAAACAGTGTTCGGCCAAGGTAACGGCCTCATAAACGGAACCGATCAATGGATGATTCATGGAAGCTTTCGCACGAATATCGGCGAGAAATCTCTCCCGGTGCCCGACCTCCCGCGACTTCAGCTCATCGATCAGAACCAGCCTCGATACGCCGGTTTGCTCGGCCAGCCACGTAATCGTGAGCCCGTCTTCGGCGAGCGTTTCCTTCAGGCAATAGTCGCCGAGACGACGGTCTGCTGGGGCGGCATCCATGAGCGGGAAAGAGCGACCGGGCGATCAATGCTCCGGCAGCGGCAGCAGCAGCGGAATGTCGGGATCGAAATCCGGGGGCAGCACGTCCTCGTTGAGAAACTCCGGGAGCTGCGGCTCGCCGGGATTGAACGCCTCTTGGCGAGGGATCCGGGCGGCCAGGTCACGGGGCCATGCCTGAACATCAAGCACCTCGCTGTCATAGTGCAGCGAGACGACCTGACCGTAGTAGCTGAGTTCGCCGAAAAGATGCGCCATCGGTCCGCCTTGGCGGGGGATCAGGTAGTTCATCCTGAGCGACTCATCGCCGCCGGTCCAATCGAAAGGCAGCGTCACCCACTGCTCCGCGACCCAAGACTTGTCCTCAAGCATAACGATCTCACCCTTGGTGTTCCGATTGAAGAAGTGGACGGCGACTCCGAGCTTTTCAATTGCCACCTCGACCCCGGGAGCCCTCTGGACCGGGATGGTGAGGATCACGCGCTCGCCTTCCGGGTCGGCGGGATCCTTGAAAATGCGGACTCGGCCGAGTGAAAGTTTGCCCAGCAGGTCGCCCGGCTGTTCGAAGCCGTCGCGGAGTTTTGCAGCCGCCGATTCATAGAGGGCGCCCGCGCCGGAAACGCCCATTCCGAATACCGCTTCGTAATGCTGGGCCGCGGTATCGAAAACGCCCATTTGCTCGTGAACCAGACCGAGCTCGTAATGAACGCCGGCCTCTTCGGAGGATCGGTGCATGGCTTCCTCCAGTTTTACGATCGCCAGTCCCATGTCTCCGGCCACCCGGGCTACGCGTGCCTCATTCAGAAGACGCTCGGCCCGCGGGTCGGCCACCGCCGGCATCGCCACCGGGGTCGGCGACGGGGTCGCAACGACCTCGGTTTCCAAATCGGGTGGCGGCATCGGCGGCGGCGGACGGGACACGATCGGTTTCTCATCTTCGTCAGCGGCACGGGCTGCCGGAATCCTCACGGTGACCAGTTTGGTGACTTCCTTTTCGACGATTCGTGTCTCGCGGGATTCTTCGAAACGGGTGGCCAGAGCCATGCCCGCAATCAGCAATTGAACGAACGCGATCAGACCCATCGACCAGCACGCGATCGGGAAAACGGGCCACTTCAGCGAGAATACCGCAGGCCGGGAACGTTTCGATGCCATGCCGGGAGAATGGCGACCGCTTCCGCCACTGTCAATCCGCCGGGCCGGTCAGGCCGGTCAGGCTGCTTCCTTGCCGTCTTCCGGGACTTTCTCAGCGGCAGCCGGATCCCCTTTGGGAATGTCCCAAGCGGTCAGCCATTCCCGTTTGGTCTGCCGGAATCCCTGCTCAAGAAGCCGTTTCTCCATGTCCGGAAAATGCGCGGCCCCGTAGAAAATGCCCAGATTTTTGCGCCCCGCCTTGAACTGCTTGTCCATGACATCCAGGCAATGCCGGTTGCGATCCGTGATGATGACGCTCTCCCCGGCAAACGCGCCGATTTGGTCGTCCCCGTGTCCGAGCGTGTGCACCAGCTCGAGCTTCACGAGGTTTGGCCGGCCCGCCATCACCGCCATCAGCAGCTTCGCCACATTCGGCTTCTTCGCATTTTTCGGAACCTCGCGGCTCGCCTCCATCGCGAATCCGACGATCGTTTCGCCGCGCTCCGACTGCATCCGCTCGAACTCGGCATGGCTCAGATCGGCATGGACGAAATTCTTCGCCAGGTAATTGATCGCACCGGTCTGGCCGGTGAGTTTCAGGAACTCCGCAACCGTTTCATAAACCGCCTGAAGGGCGGACAACGGTGCGTCTTTGGCCCGCTGTGCCTCAGGATCCGGCGCGAGATCCTCCTTGATCCTGTCACCGCCGATCATTTCGAAAAGGACCACCTCATAGCCGGTAAAACGTTCGTTGAGTCCGTCGTAGTAGGCTTTGTCCGCGATGTGGATCGCCCCGATCAGATCGACCGTGGCCCCATCCTTTTCATAGCGCGTGATTGCGGTCTGGAGGCGGGCGACGCGCTCGTCCTCATCCACGCGGATGAAGCCTTCCGCGCTGGACGTGATCGCGGAAATCATGAACGTGAGTGCTGCGGCGAGCAGGCGATGCCGTTTCATAGGCCGCAGGTTTGCACAGGCAATCCTGTGGTGCCAGCGGTTTGTCCACGGACAGGCTACCGTTGCCGGGCCACGGATTCTCGTTTATATGCCTTCGGAAATGCACTCCACCACACCCCTCCGATACTGCCCCGATCTCCTCCGCTACGCGCGGCGGCCGACCCGCGAGGTGATGGTCGGCCATGTTGGCGTCGGCGGCCGGCATCCCATCCGCGTGCAATCGATGATCACTTCGGACACGCGCGACACGCCGGCTTGTGTCGCGGAAGTGCTCGGCCTGGCGGAAGCGGGCTGTGAAATCGTCCGCATCACCGCGCAAACCCGGATCTATGCGGCGAATTTGGAAAACATCGCCCGCGAGGTCCGAGCCGCCGGCTGCGAAGTGCCACTCGTCGCCGACATCCATTTCAAACCGGATGCCGCGCTCGAGGCCGCCAAATGGGTCGAGAAAGTCCGCGTCAATCCCGGCAATTACGCGGACAAAAAGAAGTTCGAGATCCGCGAATACAGCGACGCCCAATATGAGGAAGAGCTGGACCGCATCCGGCGTGAGTTCACCCCGCTCGTCCTTCTTTGCAAGGAACTCGGCCGGGCAATGCGGATCGGCACGAATCATGGCTCGCTCTCCGACCGCATCATGAACCGCTACGGCGATACTCCCCTGGGCATGGTCGAAAGCGCTTTCGAGTTTGCCCGCATCGCGCGTGATCATCAGTATCATCAATTGGTTTTCTCAATGAAGGCCTCCAACCCGAAGGTCATGATCGAGGCATACCGGCTTCTCGCCGCACGTTTGGAGGCGGAAGGCCCGGATTGGAATTATCCGATTCACCTCGGCGTCACCGAGGCCGGCGATGGCGAGGATGGCCGGATCAAAAGCGCTATCGGCATCGGCTCACTCCTCGCGGATGGCATCGGCGATACCATCCGTGTCTCACTCACCGAAGACGCCATCCACGAAATCCCCGTGGCGCAGGCGCTCGCCGAACCGTTCAACCGTGGTTGCGGCGTCTCGCCGCAACGTGATCTCACCGACGACGCGCATGATACCCGCCCCGGCTGGGAAACGCTCAACAAAACCGGAGCCACATTTCTTCCCCACTCGACCGCCGCCTGCGCCACCTATGCAGTCACCTTTCGCCTGCGCGATTCGCTCCCGGCGTCCGTGCTGCAGGATTACCAGTGCGAGTCCGTAACACTGGGGAAGGCCGCGGCCATCGGCCGGATCGCTCAATTGCAATCCACCCACATCGAGCCGGAACTGGACCGCGGACACGGCGAATGCTTGTTCAAGGATTTCGCCTTGGCCGAGGTCGTGGCCAAGGCGCTAAGGCACTTCGACGGCGGTCGATATGACCTTCTCGCCTGGTGTGTGATGCCGAATCACGTCCACGCGGTGGTCAAGCCACGGGAGGAAAACGAGCTTGTGGACATCCTGCATTCTTGGAAAAGCTTCACAGCTCACGAGATTAACAAACGCCTGGGACGGCGCGAGGAGGTCTGGCAGAAAGAGAGCTACGACCATTTGATCCGGGATGGTGAAGACTTGAGGAATCAGGTGACATATGTTTTGGAAAACCCACGGAAGGCGGGCCTGCTAAATTGGGAATGGGTGTGGAGTGCGTATGAGGAGGCAACGTTGCGGCGAGACGCCGCAACCACAGGGTCTTACACCCCCACCTACGACCCGTTTTCTTACCAGAGGCGCGGTAGTTCCGTCATGAGCATCATGGGCCATGAGCTCGGAGGCGACCGGACCGTCCGCGTCTTCACCACGCAGGAACGTTGGAATTCAATCGCCCACAAAATCTCTAACATGGGAGATTTCAAGCCGGAAGTCATCGTCGGGAAGTCCGGTTTGATCGAGATCGACCCACGCGACCAGGTTTCAATTTCATCACTCAACGATGGGACTGCCGTTCATCTGGTCAGTGTTGCAGACGGACTCGACATCGAGGTCGTCCACGCCTTCCGCGAGCTTGCATTCAGGCTCGATCCGCGGCATCCGATCCTGCTCAAGGACACGCTTCACCCACCCACCGGGGATACGGATTTCCTTCACGCGCTGCTGCCGGCCGCCAGCAAGATCGGATCCCTGCTTTGCGACGGCGTGGGCGACGCCATACTCATTCGCGGGGAAACCGCTCCAGGCCAGTCGCTTCGTCTCGCGTATAACATCCTGCAGGCGGCGGGGACACGTATCTTCAAGACCGATTACGTCGCCTGCCCGAGCTGCGGCCGGACGCTTTTCAATCTCCAACACACCACCCAGAAAATCCGCGCCGCCACCGGCCACCTCAAAGGCGTCCGCATCGCCGTGATGGGATGCATCGTCAATGGCCCCGGCGAAATGGCGGATGCGGATTTCGGATATGTCGGTGGCGCTCCCGGCAAGATCAACCTGTATGTCGGCAAGACCGCAGTGAAATTCAATATTCCGGAAGGCGAAGCCGTGGAGCGCCTTACCGACCTCATCCGCGAGCATGGCAAATGGGTCGAAGCACCCTTGCCGCTGCCCGCCGAAGTATAACTTAACTCCATGTCCGATACCGATACGCTCACGGAAACGCGCGAGAAAACCTCGCCGGATACCCCTTGGAATGTCGTGGTCCATGACGATCCCGTGAATCTCATGGGATACGTGACCTGGGTTCTCATGAAGATCTTCGGATATGAGGAAAAGCATGCCTCCGTCCTGATGATGCAAGTGCATCAAAAAGGCCGGTCGATCGTCTGGTCCGGCGAACGCGAAAAAGCCGAGTTCTACGTCCAGCAGCTGCAGGCCCATCAACTGAAAACCTCTCTCGAAAAAGTGGAATGAAAGCCATGCCCACCCTTGAGGGCGGCCTCCGCATCGATATCGAGGATTCGAGCGACTGGGAACTGCTCCGCTCCATCATCACCGACGCGACCGTCACCGGAGACTCCGATCTTGCCAGCAATCTCGGCGGACTGATGGACGATGATGCCGACGGAGGCGATTGGCGGGAGTATGTCGTGCCCGATTTGAGGGAAGCCTTTCAGGATGAACTCGCCCAAGTCGCTGCCACCATCGAGTCCGCCATCGTCTTGGCAAATGGCGGCCCCGGGCCCGTCCGCATTACCCGCGAAGATGTTTTCCCTTGGTACAGCGCTTTGAATCAGGCCCGCCTGGCAATCGAGGATCAATTTCACTTTGGCAACGCTGACTTGCTTGACCCCGTTACTCTGAGTCCCGCGCGCGCCGCGGGTTTCATCCGATCCAGATTCTATTGCACCATCCAGAGCCTGTTGTTGGACTATGTGATGGAATAAAGTGCGCCGCGATCCACCTCCGGATGTTTCTTCGCAAGCCGGTGAATAGGATCGATCTGACGGGCGTTTCATGGAAGTCATGAAAACATTCCAAATCCTCAAAATCGGCGCGGTCGCCTTGTGGTCCGCGAGCTCTCTTGATGCCGCTCCCTGGAGTCACTGGACGCCCGAACCGCCTCCGTCCCGGCATCACCAGCCCGATTACGGCAGTGACTACGGATGCGAAACGGACTACGAACAGGGACCGGACCACGAATGGGTATCGGACTACGGACGCGGATCGGACTACGGACGGGGCTACGGCCGCGGATCGGATTATGGACACGGATCGGATTACGGTCGTGGTTACGGTCACTCATTCCGAGACCGCATCGAGGTCAAAGCCCAGATCCGCCTGCGCCAGCTTGGCTACTACCGGGGTCCCATCGACGGCCAGTTCGGCCGTGGCTCGAGTTACGCTCTCGTCAGGTTCCAGCGGGATTCGAGGCTTCCGCGCACGGGGTGCCTCGATTACCATACGATGCGCGCCTTACGCATCCGCTGAGCGATTCTCCACGCAGCCATTCTGTGGGAGCATGCCGGCCGCCGCTCCCCTTTTCCGTGGTTCCGGATTGGCGTTCACCTGCGGATGAGTGACGCTCGCCCCGCTTTGGCCCGTTCATCCGACATTTCCCTGTTTCTTGCGGAAGCCCGGTGGAGGGACCGCTTCGAGGGCGATATTCTCGCTGGAGCCTCATCGCTCGTTTCAAAAGTGAAGAACCTGCGCTGTGAGGACATCGACCCTGACTCAGTGACCCTGCTGGGCGAAGTTGCCAAAGAGGAGACGGAGATCAATCTTTGGCGAAGCGGCGGACACTGGGATTTCGAAACCTTTTGCTCCTGTGAAATCGGCAGTTTCTGTCCCCACGCAGCCGCCCTCCTCCAGCGTTCGTCGAAAGAACGGGACCCTTCAAGACTCACGGGCCGGAGCGTGGCGGAGGCGGTCGCCGCCACGCTCCCGACCGCGCGAGAGCTGATGCGCGACCCCCCGCCCGATCTCCCCCGGCTGTCGTTCGAGCCTCGCTTTGAATTGCGGGTGACGCGGGAACCGGCCGATCGGGCGACCCGCCTGCTCCTGCAATCCCTCAGTCAGCGCGAGCCGGATTTCTGGATCCATGCGGAGGCGGTTGTCGTCTACGGCAAGCATCGTAGTTCGCTGGGATCGGCGGCACCGGATTGGGTAAGTCCGGTGGTCCAGGACGATGGCTCCCCGGGCTTGATCCGCCATGATGCCGCAGCCGAAGCCGCCGCCGCCCGCCAATTGCGCGACACAGGCCTTTCTTCCCTCAAGTCCAACTCCGCCTGGCGGTTCCTGCTGAATTTGAAAACCCGGGACAAGTCCGTGCTGAGCTCACCCGACCGGTGGTTTCCCGATCCCGGACGGGTGCCGGTAGATGCCTTCTGGCACCAGTTTCGCGGGGAAATGGTGGTACGCCTCGAGGAATACGGTTGGCGGGTCACGGTGGACGATGCGGTCGGCCACCGCGTGCACGAGGCGGATCCGGCCCGGTGGGAAAGCTCGTTATCCGCGGGCGATGGCGGATGGTTCAGCCTTTCGGTCGGCTTCGATGTCGGCGGAATACGCTACGATCTCCTGCCCATTCTCGCGGGCTTGTTAGAGAACGATTTCCTGGAGGAAACGCTTGATCGCCCGAACAACGGCCACGTTTACGCGCCCCTGCCGGATGGCGACGCGCTCAAACTGCCGATCGGCCGCGTGCGGAAAATCCTGCATCACCTGTCGGCGCTCATCGATCCGAAATTCCCCGACAAGGCGCGGCTCCACGCGCTCGACGCGGCATCGCTCGCGGGTCTCGGAGATATGGGAATCACAACCCCGCCGGATCTCGCCGGGCTGTCGGGGAAACTGAACGATTTCTCGGGCATCGAGCAGGTTCCCATCGCCACCGGACTACAAGCCACGCTCCGGGACTATCAGCTCGCGGGATTCCATTGGATGCAGTTTCTTGCCCGCCACGGGCTGCATGGGATTCTAGCCGATGATATGGGATTGGGGAAAACGCTGCAAACCCTTACCCACATACTCACGGAAAAGCAATCCGGCCATTCGCGCGGCCTGCCGGTGCTGGTGGTCGCGCCCACGTCAGTGGTGCCCAATTGGCGTGCGGAGGCGATGAAGTTCACGCCGGACCTCCGCGTGCTTGTGCTCAACGGTCCGGAACGGAGGAAGTATTACCGCTCCATCCCCCATGCCGATCTCGTTCTAACATCATTCGCCCTGTTACAGCGGGACATTGATAAACTGGCGGCACACCCGTTTCATCTGGCGGTTCTCGATGAGGCCCAGAATATCAAGAACCCGCGGTCGAAGGTCGCGCAGGCCGCCTGCAAGCTCGACGCCCGCCACCGCCTCTGCCTTTCCGGCACTCCGGTGGAGAACCATCTGGGCGAGCTGTGGAGCCTGATGAATTTCCTCGTCCCCGGATTCCTCGGCACCGAAGACGCCTTCAACCAACGTTTCCGCAATCCGATCGAAAAGGATCAGGACGTGGAGCGCAACGAGGTCCTGAAGAAGCGGGTCGCACCGCTCATCCTCCGCCGCACAAAAGACCAGGTGGCGAAGGAACTCCCGCCGAAAACCGAGCTGGTGCATCTCATCGAGCTGACCTCCTCGCAAAAGGATCTTTATGAAACCGTGAGGGCGACGATGGACAAACGCGTCCGCGAAGCGATCGCCGCACGGGGCATCCAGCAATCGCAGATCGTGTTTCTCGACGCGCTGCTGAAGCTCCGGCAGATCTGCTGCGACCCGCGCCTGCTGCCGGAGGAATTTTCCGGCGACGTGCGGGAATCCGCGAAATTGGCATTTCTAACGGATTTGCTGGCCCTGCTGATCGAGGAAGGCCGGCGCATCCTGCTGTTCTCGCAGTTCACCACGATGCTTTCGCTGATCGAGAAGCATTTGGTAAGTGAGAAGATTCCCTATCTCAAGCTTACCGGCGGCTCGAAGGATCGGGGGAAACTGGTCGAGGATTTCCAAAGCGGGAAAGCGCCGGTTTTCCTGATTTCGCTCAAAGCGGGTGGCACCGGCCTCAACCTGACGGCCGCTGACACTGTCATCCA
>JBBSJY010000008.1:0-47507 GCA_038256845.1 Verrucomicrobiales bacterium
GAGCGCGCTTTCGCCGATCCGGACGGCCCCGCGGACGACGCTGCCTTCCTCAAGGTCGCGGGTGAGGGAGAAATGGCCCGGGGAAATGCGACGCCACGGGAGGTCGAGCGCCGGGCCGCCGGAATCGGTCTGGAGGCGGACCTTCGGCGGGATGGCGGCGAGCTTTTGCGACCACTCGTCGGGATCGTAGAGGAGGTCGAGCGAGAGGCGGGTGCCTTCGAGTTTTTGCCTGAGGGCAATGCCCGGCGGGGTTTCATCGCCCATCAGGAAGCGCGCGGTGGTTTGGAGGAAGTCGCCATAGCCGGGCCAGGCGCGCGCCGTTTCGGAGAACTCGCCGCCGAGCGGAAAGGAGACCGCGGCGGACCGGCCGAGGCCGCGGCGGGCGTGGGAAACGAGCGGTGCCAGGTATTCGTCGGTACTGACCAGCGAGACGGTGGCGTCGTTTCTCGCATAGGAAAGATTGTAGCCGTCCGCCCGGTCGAGCCATTCGATCGCCTTGGGCGAAATCTCCGCCCACCGGCCGGTTGCCTGGACGCCGACAGGGTCCTTGATGAAAGCGGAGCGGGCGATGGTGACGGTTTCCTGAGCGAAGATTTTCGGAATGTCCACGGGCCTGTCGGAAAAGAAGATGCGGCCGTTGCCGAGTTTTGCGATATCTTCTAACAAAGTGGCATGGACATCGCCTTTCGTCCCGAGGCCGATGACGGAAATGGTGGCACCCTCATCGGTCATTTCCTTGACGAGCTTCTTATAATCGCCAGGCATTTCCGAATCCTGGGCATCCGAGAAAAGAATGACGTGGCGGGTGCCTGCCGGAGATTTCTTCAACTCCTCCCACGCCGCCTTGAGGGCGACATAGACATAGATGCCGCCGCCGCCCGAACCGATTTTGAGAACGCGGTTGCTGATGGCATCGCGTTTCCTGTCGACCTGAGTGAGCGGAACGATGGTCGTCGGCTGGGTGTCCACTGCGAAGACCGTGACCTGATCCAGCGGGCCGAGAAGATCGATGGCATTGACCGCACCGGTATTGGCAAGATCCATCTTGGTCTTTCCTCCGGCGACCCCCACACCCATCGATCCGGAGCGATCCATCACGATGGCGAGGGCCACGCTGAGTTTCCGATGCTCCGATTTCAGTTCCATGGACACGGGCAGCAGCGGATCGATTTCCGATTGGAAATATCCCCCGGAGCCGAAGGAGGATTCACCGCCCGCCATCAGGAGTCCGCCGCCCTGCTCTCTGACAAAAAAGTCGAGCGATCTCATGAAATCTCCCGGGATCTCATGGGCGGGCACATTGTTGAGAATGACGGCGCGGGCGCCGACCAGGGTGCCGGGGCGGAGCAACGAGGGATCTGAAACGGTCTCGACGGTGAAATCCAAAGCCGACAGGGCGGTGGCAACGGGATCGCTGGTATAGCGGGAGACAAGAACCAGTCGCGGCCCGCCGGTGATTTCGATCCACCGTTTGAGACGGTTGTTGCCGATGTGGGCGTCGGATTCGGGGCGGATTTCCGCTTCATACTCGTAGCCGCCCGACCGGGGAATGCGGTCGGTGAATTCCAAGGTGGCGACGCCGCCGGTGAGAGTGACGGTGGTTTCGGTGAGAGTTTGGCCGTTGCGACGGAGAATGAGCGGAAAGGTCGAGTCGGCCGCGCCGCGGACGGAGATCGAGATGAGAAAGGGCTCGCCAACCTGAACGCGTTCCGGGAAGGACATGCGGGCGAGCCGGGCGTCATTCTCCATATCTTCGCGAATGAGGCGGAAGTCGAGTGGTATGCCCCGGGCGGCCAATTGGGCCGCGGCCTCGTGCAAGGGTTCGGTCGCATAGCCGTCGGTGAAGACCAGGACGCGGGAAGGCCTGTTCTCATCGGCTTGGGCGGCGACGGTCTGGAGAGCGAGGTTGGTGCGGGTGAGCTTGCGGGAGCCGGTGAAGGTGGAACCGTCGATACCGAGTTCCGCGACTTCGGCCCCGTAGTTGATGAAATGAAGGTTGTCGCGGCGGCCTGACTTCGATGTTTCTAACAGGCGTTGCCATTCCGGCAGTCCCTTGTCGATCAGATCTTCGGTGGAGTCGGATCGGTCGAGAAGCACATAGAGATCGAGCGAATCCTGAGTGCGGCGGATCACCGGTTCGGCAAGGATGATGACCGTGAGCAGGAGTATGATCGCCCGCAGGGGAGTGTGCAACCCGAGCCCGCGCCAATACCAGCCCACGAGCGCGAAGGCGGGGACGAGCAGGAGGTATTCGGGTTGCTGGAGCATGTTTTTCTTGCAAGTTATCGTGATCGAAAATCAGGGCGATCAGTGGATCGCGGGGGCTGGTGATGTGGGTTCGCCCGACTGCTTCGATTTGGCAAATCTCCAGGAAACAAGCAGGGCTGCAATCAGCAGGAGAATCCAGACGCGCCAGAGAGGATCGGGGCGGGTATTGCGTGTGAGAGTGGCCTCGGCATGGGTGGCGATTCCGCCGGAGTTGGCGCAGGCGGCGAAGTCGGCCTCGCGGGTGTCGGCGAAGTGGACCGCGGCGTCCAACAAGCGGGTGTCGCCCTGGTGAATTGTTAGAAATCCGGGGTCGTGAGGGGCGCTGGCCGAGGATTCGTGGGACAATGGGATTCCCCGGGAGTCCGTGGCGGTGACGTCAAGCGGATCTCCGGGAGTGGTGGCGATTCGGATGGGCTGGCCGGTTTCCAGGTTCATGACGGCTGGGGCGACTTTTGCCTCGCGGACGGCCTCCGCGAAACGGTGGAGCATGACGATGAAGGCCGGCTGCCCGTCGGCATTGGAAAGGCGGAGATCGAAGTTGAAACAAAGCTGAAAAACTCCGTTGGACTCGCGAAGAAAAATGAGCGGCCGCTTGTCCTGCCAGAGCAGGACCCGGTCGGTCGGCTGGCGGTCGAGTTCGATGGTCTCGCGGACAAGCAGGGATTGCCAGTTGAGCCCATCTAACAGCGGATGCGCTTCGGCGACGATCCCTCCTTTGAGATAGGCTCCAGCACGGGTGCTATCTTCGACAAAGATGATCGAGTTGCCGGGCGGGAGGACGGGATCGAGGGGGTCGTAGCTGGTGATCGCGAGATCGGCGCCGGCCGCATCCGCGGTAGGGATTGTTGATTCGAGGGAACGCAGGAGTTTCGCGGCGAGTTCCTCGAAAGCGGGCGAGGTGGCCGTGAATAGGGTGAGGGTTTTGGGTGAGGGTTTGACCAGCGGAACGACGTCGTCGAGGGCGAAACGGTCGTTTGTTAGAGTGACCCGGACCTGCTGGGCGCCATCCGGAAATGCGGCCTGGAGGGTGACGAGTGCGCCTGGTTCGAGGCGGAGGGTGCGGGGCTCGGTCGATCCGGCGGAGCTTTCGAGCGACCAGGCGCGCTCGGCCGGCTGGCGCCCGTAGTTCCGGATAAGGGCGCGCCAGACGCTGGCACCTTCCTCCTCGGCGAACGAGACTCCGGTAAAGCCGACATTCTCGATCGGTTCCCCGACGGCGAGGAGAAGTGAATCGTACGGAAGGTTGTCAACCGGAGTGTCCGTTAGATAAATGACGGTCCCTCCGATCGAGACCAGCGACCGGGCAAGGCGCAATGCCTGGCTGGGATCGGTCAGACCGTCGCGGGGTTCCCACTGAGCGAGGGTGCCAAGCAGTTCGTCAATGGAGGATCCCGCGAAGAGGCGGGGGCGGCCCGGGGCGGATTCCAGCACTGTCACCTCCAGAGAGGACGCGATTCCACGGAGCGCCGGGAGTTCGGCGGCGATGCGCTCGATCGCCTGTTGTTTGAAAACGTTCATCGAGGCGGAGGAATCGAGGACGATGGCCACCCGCTGGACGCTGCCGGCCTTCTGATAGCGAGGCTCGGCGAGAAACCATGCGAGGAGCAGCACCGCAAGAAGCTGCATCCAGAGCGGTACGGATGGAATCAGACGCTCGATGCGCCGGCCGCTCGCGGCATCACGCCGGGTCCTCTCTAACAGGAACAGCGTCGAAACGGGGAGCTCGACCGCCTTTCGCTGGAGAAAGTGGATGGCGAGCACGGCGGGAATGCCAAGCAGGGCGAGAAGTCCGAGGGGGTTTGCGAGAGTGAGCAAGATGGAGAAACTTCTGGAAATTCGAGTGGAATTCAAGTAAGGGAACGTCGCGAAGTACTGAAGGGAGTGGTCGGCATTTTGGGAATCTGATCCGCTGTTCTGGTGATGGTTGAATCGGGATTACCGGGCGATTTCCAGAGCCCCGGCGGGGACGGCTTCGCGGAAGAGGGCGGTGGCGAGATCCTCGCCGGCGGGGATGCGGGCGAAGGCGGCCTGGTGGCGGCGGGCGCTTTGTTTCCAGCGGGCAAAGTGGTCGGTATAGGCATCCTGGTATCTCCGCAGGGTCGCTGGCTCGATGCGGTGGGGGTGGCGCGAGTGGAGTTCGGGATCGACGAACTCATAGTTGCCGGACCAGGCGGGACGGGCTTCCGATTCGAGGTAGGGGGAGAGGATGACAAGGCTGCCGTGGCGCTGGCCGAGCTGGCGGAGGATGGGATCGGGATCGGCAGGGAATAGCAGGTCGGAAAGGAAGACGCGGATGGCGTTGGCCCGCAGCGGGAGGCGGGAGATGTCCGGTGCCTTGGACGGATCGGCCGCGGGAATGGCGCGGGCGCCTTCGAGCCATGCGTGGGTGCGGAGGGCGGCGGGATCGAGCAAGGCATGGGCATCGCCGCGGACGGCGATGAAGCTGACCGAAGCTCCGGCTGCGAGGCTGCTTTCGGCGATGAGGTAGAAAAGCTCCGCGGTGCGCGCGGCCTTGGTTTCGTCGAAGAACATCGATTCGGAGGCGTCGAGGATGAGATCGACGACCGGCCGGACCTCTTCGCGGAAAAGCTTCATGGTATAACTCCCGGTCCGGGCAAATGCCTGCCAATTGATATGTCGGGGATCATCGCCGGGCGAGTAGGCGCGGTGGTCCTGGAAATCCATGGAGGAGCCGGTGCCGCCGCCGGCGAACTCGCCGGCTTGCCCGCGCCAGACGCGGGAGCGCAGCGGCAGTCGCAGGCGGGCCGCGGCGGCGAGCGCGCGGCTATGGGCGGCCTGGAGGTCGGGGTGGGTCACGGGGTTCCGGGGGCGGTTTCCGATTCTTCAATGATCCGGCGGTTTTGTAAGATGGCCATTGATGCTTTGGTTAGGAGGATCAGCAGGAGCAAGAGATCGACCAAGGCGGCGGCGTTGAAGATGATATTGTCGGAAACGTGCCGACCTTCCATCATCGGGAGAAACGTGAGCGGATTCCATACAAAGAACCAAAGGAACGCTGGATTGGACATCGTGGTGGTCAGCATGGAGAGCACCAGGGTGAGGACGCCGGTGGCGATCAGCAGCAGCAGGTATTGCGCGATCCGCTGGCCCTCTCCTTTGAAAGCCAACACTTGGACGGCGGCGGGGAAGAGCAGCCATCCGAGGAGTGAGAGGGAGAGGGTTCCGATCCATATCTCCGTCCCGACTTCTGCCGATTGCCAGCCTGTGGCGATCATTGCGAGAACGATCATAAGTATTGAAAAGAAGACGCCCGACGGCCATCCCGGAAGGAAAAACAGCGCCGCCAGCTTGCCGGGCATGCCGCGCCTTGCAAAGGGGGCGCACACCGAGCGAACGAACGGCGCGGATTCCGTAAGCGCGATGGCCAGGGCGGGAGCCATGATCAGGCCGAGAAGCACGGGAAGAAGGTCGGAACGGACGATTCCAAGGGCGATGAAGGGCAGGATCGGAAACATCATTCCAATCGCGATCACGCGGCGGAGTGTGGAATGGTTTTCCGCGGCAGGGGCAATGAGCGACGCGCCGAGAGACAGCGCCGAGCCACCCAGATAAGTCAATGCGATCACATAGATGGAAACGATGGTCCGGGACTCGCCGCTGTCGAGCGCGCAGAGCGATAGAAGCGGGTTGGAGCCCGCACGGTAGATGAGGTTCGGAGCGGAAAAAAGCAGCAGCGTGCCGAGGATCGGGATCAGCGACTTGACGATCACGGAATTGCTGGCCGAGAGGCCGACGGTGAAGGCGGTGAGAGCCATGGAAGTGAGAAAGAGCAGCGCGAGCATGACCATCTCCGCGAAGAGATTCATCCCGCCGAAGAAATAGCGGAGGATGAGATAGGGGATGATGGTGGCGAGGAGCAGCACGGATTGGCCGATGATGGCAATCCATTTCCCGAACACGATCCGCCAGGCGCTGAGGCGGGTGAGCACCATCATGTCAATGGTGTTGCCCTTGATTTCGGAAGAAAGCGCGGAGACTCCGCGGAGCGGCTGGATGATGAGGGCAGCGATGGCGAAGAACGCGAAAATGATGCCGGAGATGACGGAGCCGGCTTGATCCGAGGTGGCGGCGCTCGCGGAAAGGAGCATTGTGCCGAGAGCGATCTGGAGGCTGAGGAATACGACGACAAATGTTTTCGCGCGCAGACCTTGGCGCAGCTCTTTGACGAGCATGGGCGAGATACGGTCGGAGAAGTCGTTGAGGAGGGTGACGGGCGAAGACATGGGAGAGGGTGGAAAGTGATCAGTGATCAGTGATCAGTGGAAGAGGCTGGGGTTGAGGGGGCGGCGGGGCGACGGCCGGCTGGCCGGAATCGAGGCGGGCGAGGATGTCGATGAAGGCGTCCTCGAGATTGCGTTGCTCGCGGTGGAACTCGATGATGCGGAGGCCGTCCTTGATCATGCGGGCGAGGATGTCGGCCGCTTTGGCGGGATCGTTGGTTTCGATGCGGATGCGGCCGCCCTGTTTGCGGGCTTCGAGGAATTCGGCGTGGGGCTGGAGGACGCACCAATCGGAAACGGATTGCGGGTCGCCATCGACCTGGACGTCGTAGAGGACACCACCTAACAGATCGGACCCCTGTTTGAGGGATTCGGAGGTGCCATGATGGACGATGCGGCCGTGATTGATAAAGAGCAGCGTGTCGCACATTTCCCCGAGTTCGGAGAGGATGTGGGAGGAGATGAAGATGGTTTTGCCTTCCTTGGCGAGGACGCGGATGAGGTGCTTGAGTTCGACGCGCGCCTTGGGGTCGAGCCCGGCGGCGGGTTCGTCCATGATGAGGACCTGGGGATCATGGAGCAGCGCGCGGCCGAGGCCGAGGCGCTGGGTCATGCCTTTCGAGAGCTTGTTAGAGAACCGTTCCGCGAGAGGGACGAGGTCGGTGAAATCCATGACTTCCTGGATCCGCTGGCGGCGCTCCTTGCCCTTGTAGCCGAGCGCGCGGGCATAGAAGTCGAGATATTCCATGACGGTCATGTGCTCGTAGTTTCCGAAATGGTCGGGCATCCAGCCGATCAGGCGGCGGACTTCGGACGGGTGATCGACGACATTGATCCCGCAGACTTCCGCGCGGCCGAGCGTGGGATAGTCGAGCGTTGCGAGGATCCGCATGGTGGTGGTTTTGCCGGCGCCATTGGCTCCGACGAATCCGCAGACGGAGCCGTGGGGAATGTCGAAATCGACGCCGTTGACGGCCTGCAAGTTGCCGAAATAGCGGTAGAGGTTGTGGACGCGGAGGGCGGACATGGGAGGTGAGAATCCAGTCAAGAATCCAGAATCCAGAGTCAAGAATCCAGAATCAAGAGAAGAGGATTAAGGTAGAGGATTAAGAGAGAGAATTAAGAGAAGAGGATCACGGATTGTGGAGGGGGCCGGTGATGAGGGTTCGGGTTTCGTTCCAACGGATGCCAGGGTTGGTTTCGATGGCCGGGGCGTGGGTGGTGATGGCGACGAAATGGCCCGGGCGGTTGCGAGCCTTGTTGAAGAACGTCCGATGGCGCTTGGTGAAGCCGAGGGCTTGCTGGTCCAGCGCGGGCTTGGCCATCGTGAGGTCCAGCGGGGTCGTGACGAAAGGTTTCCCGGAAGTGATATCATCGGCCCGATGCCATTGGTTGGACTCATCGAGATAAAAGAGTGTTTCGATGGGGAATTCGAAGGTGGAGAGATAGGTGTTGGATTCGGCGGTGCGTTCGATGCGCCCGCGGGTGGGGATGACCGAGGTGAGGGTGTGGCCGTGCTCGGAACGGCTCTGGAACCAATCGCCGCTGGCGAGCAGTTTGCCGTCGGCCGGCTGGAGATCGAAGGTGCCGCGGTTTTCTCCGTGGCTGGTGGTGTAGCGCGCCCAGCGGCTGGAATCGATGGGGACGGGGGTGAGGGCGGCGGCGGGATCGATGGTGAAGCGGGAACCGGTGAGGACACCGGTGCGGCTGAATTGTTCCTGATGGATGAAGGCGGCGTTCTGGCTGGCGTCCGGCCGGACTTCCATGAGGACGCGGCGGATGCCGGTGCCGCCGAAGCCGTCCTGCAGGATGATCAGCGCGATGAGGAGGATGCTGGCCCCGAGCGAGATGAGCGGGGTGGTGATGAAGAGCTTGTGGCGTTTCCCGGATTTGGCGAAAACGAAGAGATTCACCGGCCCGACGAGCACTCCGAACAGGATCAGGACGATGATGAAGATGCCGTAGCGGAAATCCCGGCGGCCGAAGAGGTCCTGCAAGGGCCAGCTTGAGCTGAAATCCTGGCGCAGCGAGAGCTGTCTGGGATCGGGGCCGTTGCGGGCGGTGACTTGCTGGATGGCGTCCGCGGGATCGAGCGCGAGGGTCGCCGGAATGGGGCGGATGTCGATTTGGCCGAAACTGGCGTCTTCGGGGAGCCCGAGGGATTTCGCATCGGCGGAGGTGGAAGTGTAAACGACCAGC
The DNA here is from genome assembly GCA_038256845.1 of Verrucomicrobiales bacterium. Classification (GTDB taxonomy): domain Bacteria; phylum Verrucomicrobiota; class Verrucomicrobiia; order Verrucomicrobiales; family Akkermansiaceae; genus Luteolibacter. The sequence goes on from JBBSJY010000008.1 coordinate 8,709, forward strand.
TGGCCGCCGAGGCGTACCCAGGAAAGGATCGCATTGCGGGCGCCGGGAGGCACGTTCGTCCAGTCGCTGTCGAGCATCAGGAGGCTGTCGTAGCCGGAAAAGGCGAGCCAGTTGTCCGGGAGTTGTTTGGGATCGAATTTGCCCCCGAAATCTTGACTGCCGCTGCTGTAGCGACCGCTTGTAGCAACCGCAGCGTCCAGCGCGGAGGCGTTGGGGGTGAAAAGCGCCTCGCTGAGAAGGACCGCGGGTTGATCAGTGCCGTATTCCGCGTCGATTTCGTTTTCCGCGCTGCCGAGAGATCCGCGGAGCTGGGTGGAGACCCGGATGCGGGTTCCGTAATTGACCGGGGGCGGACCCAGGGGGACGAGAATGTCGTGGGTGACGGTTCTGCCGGCGGGTGCGGCGAAGGTGAACTCCGAGCTGGTGGAGGTTTGGCCGTAACCGACCCCCGCGCCGAATTCCAATCGGACGGAGTGTGCGCCGGCGAGCTGGTTGGCGATTTTCACCCTCACCGGGAAAAAGCCGCCGGGAGAGGGCCTGTTGAAAAGCGCGAGCACCTCGACGTGGGTGTCGGTCTTCGGGTCGAAGGTCTGGCGGATCAGCGTTTCCTGGGCGGCAGCCAATGATGCGAGGCCGAGGAGGAGGAGAAATGGCCGGTACACGGTCTGTCAGGCGGGCTGGAGATTTCTCGGCGTGGCGGATGCCTGGAAAGGGATTTCATCCAGCAGCGAGCGGACGATGTCGTCGGTGCCGTGGCCTTCGACGCGGGCGTTGTAGTCGAGCACGATCCTGTGGCGCATGACGGCGGGGGCGATGGCTTTTACGTCCTCGAAGCTGGCGTTGGTGCGCTCGTGGATGAGGGCGCGGGCTTTCGCGCCGGCGGCGAGGGCGAGCGCGGCGCGGGGGCTGGCTCCGTAGCGGATGTGGCGGGCGGCGGCGGATTGGCCGGGATGGCTGCCATCGACGAGGCGGGCGATGTAATTCGCCACGACGTCCGGCAGATAGATCCGGCGGACGAGCTGGAGGAGTTCGTCGAGGGTTTCCGCGGTCATCACCGGATCGATCTGTGGATCGCTGCCGAGCTCGCGGTGGGAGACGATCCGCTGGAGGGTGGCGACGTCGTTGCGGGTGACCTCGAGTTTGAAGAGGAAGCGGTCGAGCTGGGCCTCGGGGAGCGGGTAGGTGCCTTCAAGCTCGATGGGATTCTGGGTGGCGAGGACGAAAAAGGGCGTGGGCAGATCGTGGGTTTTGCCCAGCACGGTGACCCGGCGTTCCTGCATGGCTTCGAGCAGGGCGGACTGGGTTTTGGGCGAGGCGCGGTTGATTTCGTCGGCGAGGACGATGTTGGTGAAAAGCGGTCCCGGCTGGAAAACGAACTCGCGGCGGCCTTCGATTTCCTGAAGGACGGGGTTGCCGGTGACGTCGCCCGGGAGTAGGTCGGGAGTGAACTGGATGCGCTTGGTCTCGAGTTTGAGCAGCTTCGAGAGGCCTTTCACCAGCTCGGTTTTCCCCAATCCGGGCAGGCCTTCGAGCAGGATGTGGCCGCGGGCGAGGACGCCGGTGACGACCCGCTCGATCAGTTCGGCCTGGCCGAAAAGGACTTCATTGAGGCCGCCGGTGAGGGAGCGGAGATGTTGGGCGGCATCGGCGACTTCCGATTCGGTGGCATGTTCCATGGGTGCGGGGATGACTGATTCGGACGGAGCCTATCAAATCCGATCTTCGTGGAAATGAAGAAGGCGCGAAAATTCCGTGGGATTCCTATGGCGGGTTTGAAGCCGCGGATTTGGGCAAATGCTCGTCCAAAGGCTGCGAATACAGCATCCAATGAAGCAGCGCGAAGAACGAGCCGGTTGTCAGAACCGCGACCAACGCCAGCGGCAGGGGGATCGGCCCAGGTGGAGTCCACCGCAGGAATCCGCAGTGAGAGAGGGATGCCCGGAACGGCTGCGGCGAGAAGCATCCAAGGCAAATTCGTCCCGTCGCACTGCGTTGAATTCGCAACAATTGCGGGAAGGCGTGCAGAAAATGCAGGGATTCAAGGCGCTTCACGCTGCTCGACTCCCGAAAACGGAGAGATTCTTCATTGATATTAAATAACCTGAGAAGGAATTCCGGTTCTGGCACGTGGAATGCCATTGGATTGTTGTTCTCCGGGGGGAGAAAAAAGACTATTCGGGTTCGCCCGGTGTCTGAAACCAGACCGTCGGCATGAGTTTCGCCTTTGGCGCGCTCCGTCGGCGGTTTGGCGTTTAGTGGACCAGTGACCCATTTGAAGCCGCAAGAGTAATTTTGAAATCAATCGACCCGATCCAAGCCGGCCACTTCATGATCAAAATGCCACCCGCTTCCTCCGCCTCCACGCCGATCCGCGCCACTGCAAGTGGATCCAAAGGCTTGGCGGGGATCGCCGCGCTTTGCTTGGTTTCCAGCGTGTCCGCGGATTCGCTGGCCGAGCTGAGCATCGAGCAGCTTCTCAATGAATCGGTGACCTCCGTCTCACGGCGGGAGGCGCGGTGGATGGACACGCCTGCCGCGATCACCGTGCTGGGCCATGATGAGATTCAGCGCTCCGGAGCGACGACTCTGGTGGACGCGCTGCGGATGGTCCCCGGGATGAACGTGGCGGCGTTGAGTTCGAGCCAATCGGCGGTTTCCGCGCGCGGATTCAACGGGGTTTTTTCCAACAAGATGCTGGTCCAGATCGACGGCAGGACGATCTATCAGCCGATTTTTGCCGGTGTGTTCTGGGACTTGCAGCAGCAGATGCTCGACGATGTGGAAAGGATCGAGGTGATCCGCGGTCCGGGCGCTTCGGTGTGGGGGGCGAATGCGGTGAACGGGGTGATCAGCGTGGTGAGCCGCAGTGCGCGGGACACCCAGGGCGGATTGTTTTACCAAAGTTTCGGGGACATCCACGAGTTGATGACCGGTGCCCGCTACGGCGGGAAACTGGGCGAGAATACCTATTACCGCGTGTTTGGCAGTTACCGCGAGGAGGATGATTTCCTGCTGCCGACCGGTCGGAGTGCCGGTGACGGTTGGACGGGAATGCACGGCGGTTTCCGCATCGATCACTATCAGGATGCCGACACGCACCTGACCTGGCAGGCGGATGGATCGGGGGTGGACTTCGACGACGGGACGGCGGACGCCTACAACGTGAATTCGCTGTTGCGGTGGACGCGGCAGCTCGGGGAGCGTTCGCATCTGGAGGTGCTGGCGTTTTACGACCGGGTGCGGCGGGACGAGGGTTTCCGCGCCCGCGGATCGACGGATTCCTTCGATGTCAGCGCGCAGCATCTGGTCGGAGTGGGGGATTCGCACGATGTCTTGTGGGGGGTGGGCTACCGCTACAGCCGCAGCGAGCTTGAACAGGCAAACCCGCTGCTGGTGGTGCGCAGGGGCGGGTTTGACCTGAATCTTTTCAGCGCGTTCGTGCAGGACGAGTTCACGGTGGTGCCGGACCGCTTCACGCTGACATCCGGATTGAAGATCGAACACAACGACTACACTGGTCTCGAGTTCCAGCCGAGCGTACGGGCGCTTTTCACCCCATCCGGGAACCAATCGTTGTGGGCGGCCGTGTCGCGGGCGGTGCGGACGCCCAACGCGGTGGAGGGTAAGGATGTGTTCGGGCTGGTGGCCGGGGCGCCTTTTGTAGGTCCTGGCGGGACATTATATCTTCCCCAAATCACAGGAGACGGCGATCCGCACTCCGAAGTGCTCTGGGCTTACGAAATGGGATACCGGCTGCGGGCTACGGACTGGATGAGTTGGTCGGTGGCCGGATTCTACAATCATTACTCGGATCTCATCGCACCCGGAGGCGAGACCACTTTCCAGGCAGGTGCTCCGCTGGGTACGGCGGACCAGGCGCTGATCAACCAAGGTGGGGGAAGCACTTACGGCGGGGAGACCACGCTTACCGTCACGCCAACCGAATCCTGGCGGCTGGCGGGCACCTATTCGCTGCTGCTGGCCGATGTTCCGCTGTTCGCGCCACAGCCCAGAAGCTTCCCCACCCAACAGGTGATGCTGAGGTCGTCGCACGACCTGACGGAGAAGGCCACGCTCGATCTGCAGCTCCGATATGTCGATCAATCGCCTTCCGTCCCGTCTTATGTGACAGCGGATTTCCGGCTCGCCTACCGCCCGCGCCCCGATTTGGAACTCTCCGTGGTGGGCCAGAATTTGTTCGATTCCCAACACCCGGAGATTTCCGACCAGCCTCTGACGCCCAGCTATGAAGTTCCGCGCGGGTTTTACGGAAAGATTACCTGGAATTTCTAACCGGAGCCCCCGTCCCGATATGCGAGATCATACAAAAGCCGCCGCGGCCCGCGTACCATCGGCCCGCGGAAGGTCGGCGGGATATGCGGGGGCATGGATTGCGATGATTTTTCTGTGGGGCTGCCTCTCCGCCCGCGCCAATCCGATCAGGGAGTATCAGGTGAAGGCCGCCTTTCTTTTCAATTTCACGAAGTTCATCGAGTGGCCGGCGGAGAAGGCCGGTCCCGCCGGCGCTCCGATCGTCATCGGGGTCTTCGGGAGCAACCCGTTCGGCGACTCTCTGGCCGCCACGGTGCGCGGACGGAAGGTCAACGGCCGGCCGATCCAGGTAAGGCACGTGGGGGATCGCGCGGATGTGCCCGGAGTGCATGTGCTTTTCGTGCCTGCGTCGCAGACGCGGGCGGCCGCCGGACTGGGCGACGCGATGCGCCGGGGGTCCGTGCTCGGCGTCGGCGAGTCGCCTGGGTTTCTCGATGCGGGCGGCTCCATCGCCTTCGGCCTGGAGGCCGACAAGGTCCGCTTCGATATCGATCTTCGTTCCGCGGAGGCTGCCCGGCTGAAGACCAGCGCGCAGCTCCTCAAGCTGGCCAGGACCGTTAGAAAGGCCCGTTAGATCCGTTTCCCCGCATGCCCGCCTTCCGAGACATTCCGATCAAACGGAAGCTGACCGCCATCACGATGCTGACCAGCTTCGTGGCGCTGCTCCTCGCATGCGCCGCGATCCTCGTTTACGAACAGATCACGTTCCGCCAGACCCTCACACGCGAATTCTGGATCATGGCGGACATGGTTCAGGAAAATGTCGCGCCGGCACTCGCTTTCAATGATCAAGCGGCGCTGGAGACGACTTTGCAGTCGCTCAGCGCCCACCGTCATATCGTCGCTGGCGCCGTATATGATGAGTCCGGGAAACTGGTCGCTTTCTATCAAAACGAGGATCATCAGGCCTACTTCGAGTTGCCGGCGGTCGAGCCCGAAGGCAGCAGGTTTTCTCCCGGCCGGCTGGACACGTTCCGATATATCATTCTGGGGGGGGAGTTGATCGGAACGGTTTACATCGCGACAGATCTCAAGGAGGTGACGGAACGATTGGTCCGCTACGGGTTGATCATGGCACTCATCCTGGTGCTGTCCTGCGGGGTTGCCTACGCGCTTTCGCTACGGTTGCAGCGGGTGGTTTCCGAACCGATCTTACATCTCGCGGAAACGGCGAGTCGGGTCGCTACCGAAAAAAACATGTCGTTGCGGGCGGAGAAGCGGGGAAGCGACGAACTGGGGACCTTGGTGGACCGGTTCAATGAGATGCTCGATCAGATTGAAAAACAGGATGGCGCGTTGATCCGTGCGAAAGACCAGTTGGAACAGAGGGTGGAAGAGCGCACCCTTGAGTTGAGGCAGGAGATGGCCGATCGGGTTCGGACGGAGCGGGAGCGCGACGGTTTTTTCACCGTCACACTCGATATGCTATTTGTCGCAGGACTCGGCGGGGAATTCCGCCGGGTGAATCCGGCGTTCAGCTCGATTCTGGGATTCGCGGAAGACCGGTTGCTGGCGATGTCGTTTGCGGACCTCGCCCACCCCGATGACCGCGAGAAAACGTTGGAAGAGGTGCGGAAGCTCGGCCGTGGGCAACCGTCCCATGATTTCGAGAACCGCTGCAGTTGTGAGGACGGCTCCTACCGCTGGATCGTCTGGACCTTGGCGCCCGTGCTTGAAACCGGGTTTTTATATGCATGCGGTCGCGACGTGACGGAGCGGAAGAAGGCGCAGGAGGAACTCGCCGAGGCGCAGGAAAAGCTGCTGGGAGTTTCGCGCCAGGCGGGGATGGCTGAAGTGGCGACCAGCGTGTTGCACAATGTGGGGAACGTGCTGAACAGCGTGGGGGTCTCCGCGGAGGTGGTGGCGGGAAAAGTCCGCCAGTTCCGCACCGGCAGCCTGCGCCAGCTCGCCGAACTGTTGCGCGAGCACGCCGCGGACATGCCGGCGTTTCTGGCCGACGATCCGCGCGGAAAAGCCCTGCCTGCGTATCTGATCAAGCTGGTGGAGCACCTGAATCTGCCCCAGCAGGAGATCTATCAGGAACTCGATTCGCTCCGCAAGAACATCGAACACATCAAGGAGATCGTCACGATGCAGCAGACCTACGCGCGGGGTGCCGCGCTGCTGGAGCCGGTGTCGGTCCCCGGTCTCATTGAAGATGCGATCCGGATGAACGAGGCGGCGTTCTCACGCCACCACGTGAAGGTCAGTCGCGAGGTCGGGGAGCTGCCGCTGCTGGCGACCGACCGCCACAAGGTGTTGCAGATTCTCGTCAATCTTCTGAACAACGCGAAGCATGCCGTCAACGATGGCGGGGAAGAAAAGCATATCATCGTGCGGGCGACGGCGGAGGGGGATCATGCGGTGAAGATCGAGGTGATCGACTATGGCATCGGCATCGCCGAGGAGAATCTCATGCGGATCTTCCAGCACGGTTTCACCACCAAACGCTACGGCCACGGATTCGGCCTGCACAGCGGAGCCATCGCCGCACAGGAACTCGGTGGCAGCCTGAACGCGCGGAGCGAAGGCCCGGGCAAGGGGGCGGTCTTCACCCTCACGCTTCCGCACAAGGGAGGTCCGAGATGAGCGGGGACCTTCCATTGCCGTCCGAGCGCCGGATTCTCGTCATCGACGACAACACGGCGATCCATCAGGATTTCCGCAAGATCCTGGGCAGGCCCGGCGACGCGGAAATGGAGATGGAATCGACCGAGGCGCTGTTTTTCGGCAAGGATGCACGCACCTGGTTCGATATCGACTCCGCATGCCAGGGGCGCGAGGGATTGGAGAAGGTCGCGCGGGCGATGGAGGAGGGAAGGCCCTACTCGATCGCTTTTGTGGATGTGAGGATGCCGCCCGGCTGGGATGGCATTGAAACCGTGGAACATATCTGGAAGATATGTCCCGACATCCAAATCGTCCTGTGTACCGCCTATTCCGATTGTTCATGGCATGATATGCGGGACCGGCTGGATGCGCGCGACCGCATGCTCATTCTGAAGAAACCTTTCGATGGGATCGAGGTCCTCCAGATGGCCCACGCGCTGACGGAAAAGTGGAGCCTCCTGCAAGAATCGAAAGTCCGCGTCGGCAATCTGGAAGCGGTCGTCGGCCACCGCACCCGCGAGCTGGAGGAATCCGAAAAGGCCGCGCTGCTCTTGCGCGATGAGGCGTTGGATGCCAGGAGGAAGGCGGAACAGGCGCTCGCCGCCCTGCGCCGGGAATGCGAGGAGAGAGCCCGGCTGGAAACGAGGTTCCGCGAACAGGCTTCTCTGCTAGACAAGGCGCGGGATGCGATTGTCGTGCGCGATCTGGATCACCGGGTCACCTATTGGAACAAGAGCGCCGAGCGGCTTTTCGGCTGGAACGCGGAGGAGGCGCTTGGCCGCCCGGTGCAGGAACTGATTTCACAGGACGCGGCGGCATTCGAAGGCGCGTGCGCGGAGTTGCGTGAATCCGGTGAGTGGGCCGGCGAACAAGAAGTGGTCACCCGCGATGGGAAGCACATTGTCATTGATGCGCGATGGACACTGGTGAGGGACGAAAACTCGCAGCCGTCGAGGGTGTTGGCGATCCAAACCGACATCACCCGGCACAAGGATTTCGAGCGTCAGTTCCTCCGCGCGCAGCGGCTCGAGAGCATCGGCACCCTGGCAGGAGGGATCGCGCATGATTTGAACAACGTTTTCACGCCCATCATGATGGGGGTCGAGCTGCTCCAGATGAATATGAGGGACCCGCGGGCCGAGGCCTTGCTCCGGACCGTGGCGGGGAGCGCCGCGCGCGGTGCCGAGATGGTGAATCAGGTCCTGTCCTTCGCGCGAGGGGAGGAAGGACCGCGGCTTGAGGTGGAAGCAAACGCCCTCATCACGGATGTCGTCCAGTTTGTTTCGGAGACCTTTCCAAAGAACGTGCGGATTGAGCATGTGGCGGATTCGCCTGCCTGCATGTTTTCCGGCGACCCCACCCGGCTCCATCAGGTGCTGGTGAATCTGTGTGTGAATGCCCGTGATGCCATGCCGGAGGGCGGGCGCATTTTCATCAAGGCATCCACCGTCGAGTTTGATCCGGCCGTGGCCGCGGGCATTCTCGATGCGAGGCCCGGTCCACATGTCCGAATTGGCGTGGAAGACGAGGGCGGGGGAATTTCCCCGGATGTCATGGAGCGGATTTTCGACCCGTTTTTCACGACGAAGGAACCGGGGAAGGGGACGGGGCTGGGGCTTCCGACATCGCTTTCGATCGTCAAGAGCCATGGGGGTTTCATGATGGCGGAAAATTCGCCGGCGGGCGGTGCGATCTTCACCTTGTATTTTCCCGCCACCGCCGGGAAGACGGCTCAGGCCGTGGTGGCTGCCACTCCGCCGCTGCCGCGGGGAAATGGTGAGACCATTCTGGTGGTGGACGACGAGGAGCCCATCCGTGGTGTCGCGCGGCAGATTCTGGAGGCGTTCGGCTATCGGGTGATGGTGGCCGCGGATGGCGAGGAGGCCTGCTTGATCTATGCGAAACATGGCGCGGCGATCGCGGTGGTCCTGACCGACATGATGATGCCCGGCAGGGACGGCCCCGCGGCGATCCGGGAAATCTCGAAGATGAATCCCCGGGTGAAGATCATCGCCACCAGCGGAATCTCCACGCATGGCGCCACGGCCCGGACGGCCGCTCCCCAGGTGAGTCATTTCCTCGCGAAACCGTACACGACCGGGATACTGCTCAAGGCGTTGGGGGAGGTTCTCGCGAGTTGACCGGGGGGACCGAATCAGTGGGGATCCGCGGGCAGATCGGCGCGACGCTCCATCCATGTCCGGTGCCTCATGTCACCCAGACCGGGTTGGTAGTTCGGGCGGTCGAGGTGCAAATCGGCGATTGCGACAGGGGTCGCTTTGTCCGCCTCCGCGAGCACCTCGCCGTCGGGGCCGATGATGAACGTCCGCATGTCGTAGCTGGAACTGATGAGGAAGATATGGTTTTCGATCGCGCGGGCTTTGGCCAATGTCTGGTTGCCGCCCCAGATCGGCAACAGGATGATCTCCGCGCCGCGGGCGGCCAGGACCCGGGCGGGCTCCGGGAATTGCACATCCCAGCAGATCATCATGCCGACTTTGCCGAAGTCCGTGTCGAATACGGGATACTCGTCCCCAGCGGTGATTCCCGCTTCCCACTCTTCGCGCGGGAGGTGCGTCTTGCGGTATTTCCCGACCAGCCGGCCGTCGCGCCCGATCAATACGGATGTGTTGTAAAGAACCTCGCCGGAACGTTCGTAGATCCCGGCGACGATGTATGCGTTCACCTTTTCTGCGAGCTTGCCGAGCCGCCTGGTGGTCGGGCCGGGAACCGGCTCGCTCACCTCGAAATAGCTTTTGCCGGTCCCAATCACCGTGATGCCTTCCGGGAGGCAAATGATATCCGGCTTTTGAGCGGCGGATTCCTCCACCAGCGCACAGAATTGTTCCACGCTTTCCGCGGAAGAGCTGGTCCCCTGCGGACGCGCATGCACCGTGGCCGCGCGGACGATCCTGCCAGTTGGCGCGGGGTCGCGCGAAACGGATATGTCATCCCACCAAGCCGACCCGCCCGGCGACCAGCCGAGGCCGAGCTGAAGCTCCACCGCGCGGGCGTTCTCCGGTGCCGGGCTCACCAGTCCTAGCTGGCTCCAGGCACCCTGTTTTCCGATGACCGGAGCGAATTCCGGGGGCCGGATCGAGCGGCCGTCCCCGTCTATCCATTCGATCCGGGCGATGATCGAGCGCTGCGGGTTGGGAACGCCTTCGGTCCTGACCCGGGCGGTGACGCGATGCGATTTGCCGCCTTCGATTCCGCTGACGCGGCGCTTCCAGGTGCCGAACTGTTCCGCCCGTTCGTTCTCCAGTTTCAGCGCGCCGGATCCATTCACACCGCCGGTCGGATCGACTGCGGCCTTCGGGGCGAGGCTCGCGCGCGGCGACCAGATTTCCCAGCCCTGCGGATCCTCGAATCCGCGGAACTCCGCCACCGGTTCCGCGGCGAGCGTGATCGGGAACAGGACGGCGAGGAAAATCGATTTCATGGCCCGGCTTCCGGTTCGCCTGCTACTTCTGCTCGTCGTCCTCGTCGATGGTGTGCGTGAGGATGAACTGGAGGTCTTCGAGGCCGAGGTTGGATGCGAATCCTTCATCTCCCAGAACGTTGGTGACGAGCTGGGTCTTCTGATGCTGGAGGATGCGGATCTTCTCCTCGACGGTATCCCGGGTAAGCAGGCGGTAGGCGATGACCTTGTTCTTCTGGCCGATCCGGTGGGTCCGGTCGATTGCCTGGTTTTCGACGGCCGGGTTCCACCATGGGTCGTAAAGGATGACATAACTCGCCGAGGTGAGATTGAGGCCGGCGCCGCCCGCCTTGAGAGATAGCATGAAGACCGATGGATCCTTCGTCGTCTGGAAACGTTCGATCTCGCCTTTGCGGTCCTTGGTTTGTCCGGTCAGGTAATGGAAAGGACGTGCATCGAGTTCGAGCCGCGCCTTGATCAGATCGAGCATCGAAACGAACTGCGAGAAGACGAGTACTTTGTGGCCTTCTTCGTGGAGTTGGTCGAGGAGGTAGAAGAGGGATTCCATCTTGGCGGATTCCTCCTTGAGGTATTTCGGATCGATGAGTCCCGGGTGGCAGCAGATTTGCCGCAGGCGCATGAGGCCTTGCAGGATGGCGAAGGAGTTCTTCTTCACCGCTTCATCCGAATCGAGTCCGAGCAGGGCTTTCTGGATTCGCTTGAGCTCGTTTTTGTATAGCTCGAGCTGGATGCCTTCCATTTTCGAGTAAACTTCCTCTTCGGTCCGCGGCGGAAGGTCCTGGGCGACCTGGAGCTTGGTGCGGCGGAGCAGGAAGGGGCGGAGGCGCGAGGCGAGGCGGGTTTGGGAAAGGGGGTCCTTGCGCTTGTCGAAGCGCTTCTTGAAGTACGCGCGGCTGCCGAGGACGCCGGGCATCGCGAAGGCCATGAGGGACCACATGTCGAGCAGGCGGTTCTCGATCGGCGTGCCGGTCAGGACGAGGCGGTTCTGCGAATCCAGCTCGCGGGCGCACTTGGCGGCCTTGGAGTCGGGGTTCTTGATCTGCTGGCCTTCGTCGAGGATGGTGGTGAGCCATTTGATGCCATTGAGTTCCTCGCCGCAGACGCGGAGCTGGGCATAGTTGAGGACGAGGATATCGATGTTGTTCTGGATATGTTCCTGATCGATGTCGTCGCGGTTCTTGAGAATCTTGACCTTGAGCTGCGGGGTGAATTTCCCGGCCTCGCTGAACCAGACGTCGAGAACGGATTTCGGGCAGACCACCAGCGCGGGCTTTTTCATGCCGCCGGTTTTCTTGTGTTCCTCGAAGAGCCAGAGCAGGTAGGTGAGGGATTGGATGGTTTTTCCAAGACCCATGTCGTCGGCGAGGATGCCGCCGAAGTTGTTGACGGAGAGGTAGGCGAGGAATTTGAAGCCATCGACCTGATAGGGCCGGAGGGTGGCGTTGAGGCCGTCCGGAAGGTCGGGGTTGACCTCGAGCTGGATGTCGCCGGCGCGGTTCTTGATGCGTTCCCAGGCTTTGGGATCGAACACCTCGGCCGCCTTGGGATCGGCCAGCTGGAGGGCGTGCATCCGGTGGGTTTCGCCCGAAAGGTCGAAGGGATCGAGGCCCAGGCGGGTGACGGCTTCGCGCTGGTCGGCATCGAGCTTGATCTCCAAACGCATCCAGGAGCCGTCGTCCATGCGGACGTAGCCGCCGCGGGCGGCGACGAGCTGGCGGATCTGGGCTTTGGAGAGATTGACGCCCTGCACATCGATGACGATGCGGAGATCGAACCAGTCGATGTCCTGCCCGATGACTTCGAAGCGGACGGCGGCGGTGACGGGATCGGCGAGGATCGACTTCAGGCGAAGGTCGATATCCAGCTCGATGTTCTCGGGCATCGCGGAGATCCATTCCGCGAATTTCTCGGGGAACTGCTTCGTGATGCGCGATTTGAAGGCGAGCAGCTTCTCGTCGTAGGTGAGCCCCATTTCGTCGAGGATCGAGGGCACCGGATAAAGATCCTCGCGGGCGAAGCGGAGGAGTTGTTTGCCTTTGACCGGCTGTTGCTCGGCGAGCTCCCAGCCTTCCTTGGTGAGCCGCTCGGTGCGGCGGCCTTTGGCCTCGATGGCATTGACATCGATGACCAGGTGTTCGGTTTCGGCGGCGGTGAGGCCGGCGATGAGCTTCATTTCGAAGCGCGGTTTCAGCTCGAGATCGACGACGCGTTTCTTGAGCGATTCGGGCAGCGTGGCGCCGATCTTGCGGAGGAATTCGACGCCTTCGAGCGAATCGATCACCCGCTTCGGGATGAGATAGCGCGGCATCACGTCGGTTTCCTCAAGCCAGCGTGGCGGGCCGGGGAAAACCGTCTCGTCGGACTGATAGAGTTCCTTGCGGCCGGGCAGAAGGCGGACGGAGTGGGAGACGTTGTCCGCGGACGCGGTGACGAGTTGGAGGGCGAAGCTTTTCGGATCGTACGGGTCGTCCTCGCAGACCCAGGAGAGAGCCTCCTCGACGACTTTGAACTCACGCTCATCGAGGTTGACGATATAACCCTTGAGCGCGGGCTGGCGGAAAACCCGGTTCATGAACCGGCAGGATTCCTCCTGGTCGAAATCGAGGGTGGTGTCGCCGTATTTGCGGAAGAATGCGAGGTAGTGTTCCCACAGCGTCTGGCTGGATGCGTCCATCAGCAGCGCGGCCTCGTGGTGGAGATTGACGTAGTTCTCGATGTCGTTTTTCTCGCGGAGCTGGATCCATTTCCCGGCTTTCTGTTCCTTCACTTCGAGGCGGGCCTCATTGATGGTGGCGACAAGGCGGAAAGCGACGTTGAGCGGGGCGTCTTGCGGCGGGCGCTCGTTGACCTGTTCGATGCGCTCATACCAGGAAGCGACCTCGCGTTCCTGCTCCCAGTCCGCCATCTTTTTCTGCACGTGACCGAGATCGGTGATCACGCTCATGAATTCCGGGTAGGGGAGTTTCTTTTTATAGAAGGCGTAGGCGATGTAGTTCCAGAATTCCAGAATGTCGCCGGGCGGCATCGGCCAGAGTTCGAGCGGCTCGTAGGTGGTGATCTCCCACCGCGGCGTGATGCGGACCATGTCATGGTCGTGGAGCTCGCCCTCGATCACGTAGCGGCGATAGCGCTTTTCGATTTTGGTGACGAAATCCGCCTCCTTGTCATCCAGTTCGCGACCGAGCTTTTCCTCGATGATGTCGAGGACGGGAGTGTCGTCGCTTTCGTTGGGGGATTCCGGGAGGTCTTCACCACGGTGCATCCGCTCCATCATGGTGGCGTACTGGCAGGCGCCCGAAATCATCTCGTCCTCGGCGGTGCAGGAGCCGAACCAGCGGTTGCCCTGGAGCCGGAGGCTGGTGCGGAAGACGCCGGTCTCGTCCTCTACCCGTCCTTGGATGAATAGGTGATTGCCGAAAATCTGGGTGACGGCACCGTCCTTTTGCAGCATTTCCCCCCGCTTCCGCGCTTCCTCCGGAAAGCTGTTGAGGAAATTGAGGGTCGCTCGGTCGGGATTCATCGCGTCTGGTAGGCAAAGTTAAACCGGCGAAGTTCGGGCGGGCCAGAATACCGTGCCACGCATCGCCGGGGCGCGAATCTATTGCACGAAGCTTTGCGGGCGCAATAAAAACCTTACTCCGCAAGTATTGCAGGGAATCGGCGGCGGAGAAGGCCGGCCAGGTGGGGAAAAACCGGCGAATCCATCACGCCATCCACCGGGTGAGGTTGGCGTTGACGAAGGCGTCGTCGGTGAGCCACGGGTAGGCGGTGGAGACGCGGTTGATTTCTTCGGCTTGGCCGGGAGAGAGAGTTTCGGCGGGGTCGAGGCAGTGGGTGGTCGGGAGGAGCCCTTGGCGGCGGAGGACTTCGTGGATGCCGGGGATGACGCCGGCGAAACCGTTTGCGGCGTCGAAAACGGCGGCGTTGGCATCGGTCCAGGCGGCGTTGCGGGTGAGCCATCCGATGGGGAGGACCGGATTCCGCCTGGCGACTTTGACCTCCTCCAACAGTTCGACGGCGCGGCGGGTCCAGACACCGAACTGGCCGAGCAGACCGCCGGCGATGAAGCGTCGGCGGCCGCCGATCTCCCATGGGGTGAGCAGGTCGGCGATGATGTTGTCGTCGTTGCCGGTGTAGAGCGCGATGTCGTCCCGGCCGGCGTCCATGACGGCCCGGATGACGTCGAGAGTCTGGTAGCGGTTGAAGGGGGCGATCTTGATGGCGACCACGTTGGGAATGCGGACGAAGTCGCGCCAGAAACGGTAGGGGAGGAGGCGTCCGCCAACGGCGGGCTGGAGGTAGAAGCCGATGATGGGGATGTGCCGGGCAGTGGCGTGGCAGTGCTCCAGGAGTTCGTCGAGAGGGGCCGTTTGGAATGCGGCGAGGCTGAGAAGACCGGCATGGTAGCCAAGACGAGCTGCGAGGGTGGCTTCGTGTGCGGCTTGGGCGGTATTGCCGCAGATGCCGGCGATCTTTACGAGAGGACGGTGATCGGCGGGCCAGTGGTCGACTTCGCGGCTGGCGAGTTCCAGCAGGGGTTCGAAGAGCGCGTGCTGCGGATCGCGGATCGCGAACTGGGTGGAGTGGACGCCGACGGCGATGCCGCCGGCACCGGCGTCGACGTAATAGCGCAGCACTGCGCGCTGGTGCTTTTGTGACCAGCGGCGGTCCTCGCCGAGGGCAAGTGGCAGGGCGGGGATGGCCAGCCCATGATGCAGTCGCTCGCGCAGTTTAGAAATTTCCATCGCGTCTTTCGAATCCGGTCGCTTTGTCGAGGGAAGGCAGGCTTGCGGCCTGCCAGGCGGCGATCCATTCGAGCATCGATGCGAGCGGCATTTCCGGAGGGCCGAAGAGCCGGTGCGAGAGCGAGGCGTCGTTGAGCCAGGCGGTGGGTTGCTCGGTGCCGGTGAGGATTGGCTCGCGGCCGAGGTGCCGGCCGAGGGTGGTGGCGATGTCCCGCACCCGCAGGGTTCCGGGCCCGGTCACGTTAATGACGAAGCAGTCGGGACTGGCGTGCTCGTGGGCAAGAACCGCGTGGGCGACGGCGTCGCGTTGCCAGATCAGATTGACGTAACCCATGGAGAGATCGATCGGCTGGCCGGCGAGAATCTTGCGGGCGAGATCGACCGGCACGCCGTAGCGGAATTCCACCGAGTAATTCAGACGGATCAGCGCAAGCCGGGTGCCGTTTTCCTCCGCGCCACGGCGGAAAGCGAGTTCCCGGCCGAGGCAGGACTTCGCATAGTCGCCGACCGGGTGGGTCTCCGCCTGTTCGGTCGAGCCGGGGGAGTCCGCGGGCTGGAACGAATAGACGCAGCCGGTGGAAAAGGCGGTGATTGCGGAGCTGGCGAAGCGGGCGGCGACCATTCGCGGCATTTCCTCGTTCATCTGTTTGAGAAATTCCGGCCGGTCGGCGGTCCCGAATTTCGCGCCGGCCATGAAGATGATGTTAGGGACGTCGTCGAGAGCCGCGAGTTGGGCGGGATCGCACAGGTCGCAGGGCACGGTGACGATGCCGCGGCTCTCGAACTCGCGGCGTGCGCCCGGTTGGCCAAAGCGGGAGACGGCGAGGACCCGGCGGGTGTCGCGGGACGAATCGAGCGCGCGGCGGAGCATCAGGCAGAGGTGGAGTCCCATCTTGCCGCCGGCGCCCAGCACCATGAAGTCGCCCGGCATCCGGCGGACGGCGGCGATGACGGCGACGGGGGGATCGCTGAGGAAAAGGTCCACCTCCGCCGGGGGGCAGGGAAGTGAAGGGTGCTGGATTTCGCGGGGAACCATCTGGGTGGGCTTGAAGGTTCTGCGGTGGGCGGAGGGTTTGCGAGGGAATCGCGGGAACCACTCCAAAGCATGGCGGCCGGGTTGGCCAGCTTGGATATGAGGCGGTGGCAAAGGGATCGGGAAGGCCCATGGGTTGGATATGGTGGAGGAGTCGAAATGCGTGCTTCAAGGACGCGGCTCCCTTCTCAGGCGAAGGTGTCGTGAATGACATTGCCGTGGACTTGGGTGAGGCGGAAGTCCCGGCCGGATTGGCGGTAGGTGAGGTCCTTGTGATTGGCCGTATTCCACTACAATCTGGTCTGTTACCTGTGGACAATGGGCGAGGGGCGCCGCGCCCGGGATCATCAAACAAGCGATCGAGATGGGCGCTGCGCGACGAATCGCGGACGGACCGCGATCTCACGGAGATCGGCGCGGTGTGAATGCGGCTCGAAGGACGCAGCATCCAAGGCTGGCAGCAATGCGGAGGGAGATGCGCAATCAAACGCCGGAAATCTTTAACCTGCCACGATTATAGCTGGTAGCCCGGGGTCGAGGAGCGACCGCGATGGCCACCACGGCTTTGGCGGTCTCCTGGATTCGCACCCTGAAAATTGCCGATCACAATTATTTATTTAGCAAAATAACGAACAAAGCAGAGTGCAGGGGTCGGGGGCGGCAGGAGGGCGTGCCAGAGACGCCGGATGCGCATCGGAGGTCCGCACCATCTGCGACCCGCTTGCGGGGTCGAATCCTGCGATAGGGGGCCACGACACTTTTGTCGTGGGCGCGGGTGGAGGAACGATCGGAGGAGCTTCGGAACGGGAATGGCTTGCAAGAGCGCTCGCCACGGGGGGTAGTAGCGGGGTGAAAACACGAGCGATCATTTTGTCCTGCCTGGCCGTTGCCGGGCAGCTTTTGGCGGAGGGGGATTGGCCGAACTGGCGCGGGCCGTCCGGGCACGGGGTGGCGGAGACGGGCGAAACTCCGGCGGTCTTCGGGCCGGACAAGAACGTGGCGTGGAAAGTGACATTGCCCGGCCGCGGGGGCTCGACCCCGATGGTGCTGGGTGACCTGATCGTGGTGACGGCCGAGATCGGCGGAATGGACGGGGTGCTGGCGGTGGACCGGTCGGGCAAGGAGAAGTGGCGTGCCACGGTCGGGACGGTGAGCGGTTTCCAGCACCAGAGCGCGGGCAGCGGGTGCAATCCGTCACCGGTCACCGACGGGAAGCGAATCTTCGTTTACTACAAATCCGGCAACCTGGCCGCGCTTGATCTGGGCGGAAATACGATGTGGAAGAGGAACTTGCAGGAGGACTACGCCGCGGACGGGCTGAAGTGGGACCTCGGCACCTCGCCGATCCTCGCGGGCGGGCATGTGGTGGTGGCGATGCTGCACAACAAGCAGCCGTCTTTCCTGCTGGCATTCGACCCTGCCACCGGCGAGGAGGCATGGAAGACGCCGCGCGACTACGAGGCCCCGGCCGAGGCCAACGACGCCTACACCACGCCCTTCGTGGCGGAGGTGGACGGTGTCGAGACGATCGTCACATGGGGCGGCGACCACTTGAGCGGGCACGAGGCGAACAGCGGGAAACTCCTCTGGGAGCACGGCAATTTCAATCCGCGCCGGCAGTCGAACTGGCGCGTCATCGCATCGGCGGCGGCCACCCGGGGCATCGCGCTGGTTCCGTTCGGCCGGGGCGATCACGTGGCTGGGGTGCGGATGGGCGGAACAGGCGATACGACGGAAACCCGTCGGCTCTGGACCCTCGGCAACCGCGGCTCGGACAGCGCCACCCCGGCCGCGCGAGACGGGAAGTTCTACCTGCTTCAGGACAACGGCAGGAACCGCGGCACCGTGACTTGCCTCGAGGCCGCGACCGGAGAGGTCCTCTGGGAAACGGCCTTGCCGAAGGGCGCGCCGATCTACTATGCCTCCCCGGTGGTGGCGGGAGACCGGCTCTACTGCGGTCGGTCCGACGGGACGATCTTCTGCGGCCGCATCACGGAGAAAGGTCTGGTGGACGTCACCGTCAACGAGCTGCACGAGCCGCTGGTGGCGACTCCGGTGGCGGTCGGTGACAGCCTGCTGGTGCGGACTCACGACCACTTGTGGTGCTTCCGCTGAGGCGGATGTGGAAGCGGCATGCCGCGCGGCGTTCGTGTGACCCAGGGTTGGTCCGTCCCCTGTTGATACGGCCGGATCGACCACGCTCCCGGGGCCGCTGGCGCGGCCCATGCCGCTCCGGGCACCACGGCCACTTTCGTCTTCCGATGGACCGGCGGCCTGTTCGGCCTGTTCGCGTCCGGTAGTTGAACCACACGCCTGCCCTCAAAACCGCTGCTAAAAGTGCGGAAAAAGGGGTTCCAGCTCGCCGCGCGCGATCACAAGCTCGTCCGCTTCCGCTACATCCACACCAGCGACGCCGAGACCTATTGGCCCATCGCCGAGATTGTCGAAAGGCTCGACGCCATCGAAGCCGAGGCCAAGGAAACCGACAAGGCTCTCCTGAATCCCTTAGAGCCCTCCCGTCGCGCGAACTGCTCCAACAAAAGCTCCACGCCGCCATTGAAATCTCGCGGGGACGGCTGGAAAACAAAGATGACCGCGATTTCGAAAGCACCGGGAATAACAGTTGGGAGGAGCGGCTCTGCCGGAAAGGTTACCTACTATGAATAGGACTTCTGGCCACACAACACAGCCCTATACGTCAAAGACTTTCACGGTAACGATCCGTTGTTTACCCGATACTTCTTCAATCACCCGAATCTCTTTTTTCTGGACTTTTGTCGGCCGAATCAGATTGTTCCACCGCAATCTGACAAAGCAAATCCGGTCAACCTCTCCCCACTTCCCCGCACCCCTCCCCAATCGAGTTAGGTTAAAGACTTCGCAGGCGTGATTGTCTGCGGAGACCTTTCCGATCCCCCCCCGATTCTTTGTTTCCAATAAACGAAATTCCGGTTAGCCAGCCGTCCGGTGCGGCCCCGCGTCCTTGTTTGTTCACCTATTCTAACAGTATCGAATTGTTAAATCATGCACGCGATACCCAGGCCGCATTCCGGCCGCTTGATACTGACGACGCTTGCAGGATTCACCCTGCCATGGGTCGCTTGGGGCCAGTGGTCTAACGAAACCTTCCCTCTGGCCGCGGGCTGGAGCGGCATCTGGCTGCCCCACGACTGCAGCTACACCGACATCACCACACTGCTTCAGGGAAATGGCGACATCCTGGAGGTCTGGCAGTGGAATCCACTCGGCTCGACCGCCCAGTTTTCCGACTCCCCGTGGCTGCCCCTCCAGCCGGACGCCGCATGGAAGGTCTGGCGGCGCGGCGATCCCGCCGCCTCCACGCTGGGAGCGATGACGGGCAATGCCGGCTACCTGGTGAAAGTGCGCGAAGGAGCCCCGCCAATCACCCTCAATCTGACCGGCAAGCCGCTGCTGCCTCACTATGAATTCTCGACTTCGGGATCCAATTTCGTCGGATTTCCCATGTTGGAACCGGCATCCGCTTCCGAACGGAGTTTCGATCGGTTTTTTTCATGGAGTGAAGTGCTGAAAGCGCAGCCCCCGGTGTTCTACTACCGGAATGGAGCGCTCAGCGCCCAGTATCCGGTACAGGCGCTTCCACGCACCACGGCGGTTCAGCGCGGCCGGGCCTATTGGATCAAGAACGACGTTTACGCCGACTACTACGGTCCGTTGAAAATCATGCTTTTGGGCACGGGCCTGAATTTCGGCCCGACCGGCAACCTGATTTCCCTCCGCATCAAGAACGCGGTCGATCCAGCGAAGAACCAAGCGGTCACCTTCACCCTGAAGCCGGCCGTCTCCGCCACGCCGCCCACAGGGCAGGGTCCCCCTGTCGCCGGGGAGGTCCCCCTGCAGGTCCGCGGGCTCCGCGATCCCGCGACTTTGGAATATCAATACGAACCAATCTCCGCAGGCGGCCTGAGCCGGACACTGGCCGCGGGTGAGGAAACGGTGCTGATCGTGGCTGTCAATCGCAGCGCCATGGGCGGCGCGCCGGGCAGCGTTTTCCAGAGTCTCCTCAATGTCACCGACTCACTCAACCAAACGCGCATCGTGCTGCCGGTCAGTGCGGAAACCACCTCCTACGAAGGGATTTGGGCCGGGGCGGCGGTGGTGAACACGGTCGATCAGGTGATCGGCCAGGAGGTGATCGCGGATGCCACGGCACCGTCTCGATTCACGATCCGGTTGCTGGCCCACCGCAAGGCGGATGGCACGACGACCCTGCTGCAACAAGTCTACCTGGGTGATCGTGACGGCACGCCGATCGCCAGTGTGAGCGAGGCAACCGTGAAAGGAGTCGCCACCGGGGAAATCCGGCGGATGTCGACGGCTTCGTTTCCATTGTCGATGACCAGAACCGGCGTCGGATCGCTGCAGGCGGAGGGTCCGGTGAGTTTCCAAGTGGATCTGGGCTATAACGCCACCACCAATCCTTTCGTCCACACCTATCATCCGGACCATGACAACTGGGATGCGAGGTTTGAGAACCTCCTGCCGACGGGAGAAGAAAGCTATACCATCAACCGCACCATAACCCTCCAGTTTCAAAGCGCTCTGCCCGGCATCACGGATCCGGGATGGGGCAGCACCCTGTTGGGCGGCAGCTACCGCGAATCGGTTGGCGGCCTTCGCGCCACGCCCGTCTCCGTCAGCGGATCGTTCATGCTGCACCGCATTTCCAATGTCCCTGTCCTGACTCCCTGAACGGCCTTGCCGCCATCATCCCGCCCTCCCAGCCGCTGCGCCGTTTCCGCCCCCATCCATTCCTGATACCCCTTTATATGAAAACGACCCGTTTATTCGCCCGATTCGTATCCCTCGCCCTGCTGCTGTGCGCTGCGGCGGGCGTTTCGCAAGGCCAGATTGAAGGGCCGCCCAACCGCATCGACTATCAGGGGCAGGTGCTGGATTCTTCCGGGAATCCTCTGGCACCGATCACTCCCACCAACTACACCATGCAGTTCAGGCTGTGGGATTCCCAGACTGGCGGAACACTCATCTGGTCCGAGAGCCAGACCGTGACGGTCAGCAGGGGAGCGTTTTCCGTCCGCCTCGGTGAAGGGGTGGCAATCAGCGGCGATGGCATCCCCAGCGGCGTGCAGACCGCCGGCCTGGCGGGCGCGTTCTCGCAGAGAAGCCGCTATCTCGGACTGACTGTGGTGCAGACTGGCATAACTCCTTCCGAAATCATTCCGCGTCTCGCCTTCCTCTCCAGCCCGTTTTCCTTCAACTCTCAAAAGGCCGCGGAGGCGGACAGCATCACCATCCTCGATGCCGCGGGCAACAACCGGGTGGGGACCGTGAAACTGGATCAGATTTTCACGATGTCGACCAGCAGCCAGGCGGACCGGGCGGATCCGACCAAGTGGAAACTCAAGGAACAGAACGTTCCCGCGGGCGTGTCCGTTCCCGTCGGCGGCGTGATCATGTGGTGGGGCTCCACGTCGGCCATCCCAGCGGGCTTCGAGTTGTGCACCGGCGGCGCGCCGACCACCGCCGGGGCCCTGATTTCCTCCAAGCCGGACCTACGTGACCGCTTCGTCAAAGGCGCGAGCTCCGGCGCAACCAACGTCCTGGCCGCCAATGCGTCGGGCGGTGCCCACACCATCGATACCCGCACCAGCGGCGGCACCGCGCTGAGCCAGAGCCAGCTTCCCAACTACGCGCTGCCCAGTAGTCTGGCCGTTGCCCACGGCGGAGCGCACCAGCATTCGATCACCGACACTTGGAATGACGCCGAGGATGATGACAGCGGAGACGGTGGTAAACTCGCCACTGGACAGGGCCAGGGGCTCAGGCCATTTCCGACATTAAGAACGGATGTAGACGGCGCGCACAGTCACACCCTCACCGGTTCGGTCTTCCTAGGTGGAGGCGGAGCCGCCCATACTCACACCATTCCCGCCCACGACAACCGCCCGGCCTTTCTCGAAATGTTCTACATCATCCGCGTGAGGTGATTCCGAGCCCCTTCCCCCGAATGAATGCGACCCCATTTGATGAAAGGAGCGTCCGCGAGGCCTCTGGTCCGGCGGATTCCTTGCAGAGCTCGTGCCGCCCGCGGCTCCGCCACGGAAGACGGCCTGGAAGGCTGTGTCATCTCATCATCCTGCTCGCGACTCTAAGCATTTCTTCGCTCCCTCTCTCCGCCCAGTTCCGGGTGGAGGATGGCTATCGCAACCGCTTCAGCGGCCAGGGCGAGCCCGTCGCGCCCACTTCGGATCCATTGATCCCCGGGACCAATGATTCACTCTATCCCTCCTATCAACTCCAATGGCGCAGCGGCACCGCCCTGGGCGGCACCCAAACCACGCGGATCTTCTCCGGCACCACAGTGGTGGCGGGACTTCCATCCGACGCCCCTGGTGCGACCGGTACTCTCATCCTGCCATCCGGTGGCGGGGTGAAACTCGCGTCGGTCACCATGGGTCGGCCGCTGTCCGTGGTCTCGGTTTCCTTCGGTCTGGGTTCGATCATCCCGCCGCCCGCCGGCCCTCTCGGCCAGACGGATTTCTACCGCGCCGAGCCAGTCAACCAAACGGTCGCGGGAGGCGCGAGAAATGATAATTTCTACTGGAGTCCGCACGCCCGCAAGGTCTACGCAACCCAGCCCGGAGTCATTGAAATCGTCTGGGCGGAACGCCTTTCCGGCCTCCTCCGCACCGAGACCTACGCCATTTCCACCGCACCGGCGAAGCCGGAACGCCGGATCTTCTGGACGGAGAATGGCTTCAACGGTCCCAAGATCGAAGTCCCCCCGTCACGGGTGAGCGGCGTGAATTTCGTCTACAACTCGCTGGTGCCGGCAACCGTGCCAGAGGCCTTTGTCTCCCCCTATGTCACCCCTCCGGATCCGCTGCTGCAGCTCCCGCCGGAAAGACGCACCGTCTGGTACGAACCGCTCGACCAGCAGATCCACGCCTACAATCGCGAGGGCCGCGTGTTTCTCGAGTACCTCGGCAATCTCAATGCCGATGGAGTCACCCGCGAACAGCTCGGATATGAAATCGTCAACATCGTCAAGGAAACCCGCCCGGTCACACTGAAGGTGAACATCGGCGAGGAAGTCGGCCCGCCGGCGGATCTTCCATTGGCCACCGGGGGAGTCGGCCCGGACCCGGCGCTCACTTATAGCATCATCGCCGGCGCGGGACTCACGACGGATCCATTTCTATTCGAACACCTCTCTCTCGGCGGTTCAAAGAGAACCCTTTACTCGATCCGCCAGACCGCGCCCGGAGTCTTTGTCGATGGAGTCCTCCAACAGAGCAGCAACGAAGTCCTCATCTACTGGAAGGAAGCGGGGGAGCGCGGGATCTATTGGCCTAAGTATTACGCCGGCTATATCCTCGATTGGCCGTCGGGTGACGAAGCCTACTCGCTCTACGCCCGCCCGAACCAGGCCGATGGCGACTCGGCGTCGACCGGTGTCGTACTCGACTCCACCAACAACCCGGCGCTCATCTATCAGGACGATCCGGGCAAACAACAGGCCGTTCTCGGACCCGGAAACCTCTTTTACACCAATGTCACCAGCGTGGATGCCGATGGCCGGGCGCTGATCCGCTACACCAATGGCGACGACATCTGGTTCGAGCGCGTGTTGTCCCGCATGGACACCACCTTCCCCTCATTCAACACCTCCATCCCGACCGAGATCGGCAGACGCATCAGTCCCCCTGCCGGCTCGGACAGCCTCGTCGGCTACATCCGCCAGCCCACCGGAACCGCGTTCGACTCCGGAGCCTACGTCGATCCGTTCGTCTCCGGCTTCGAGGAAGCGGCGAAGGGCGCGATCATAGGCGTCAACGCCTTGTCCGGTAAAAACCTGCTCGAAGTCTGGTGGTATAAGAAAAGCAAGCCCCCCGGCACCAAGCTGAAGCCCACCTATTGGCCGTCGTATGTCACCGTGCATTCCCTGCGCTGGCCGACCACTCCGGCCCAGATCGTGATGGCGAGCAACGCGGGCTCCAATGCCCTGCCCAGCGTCCAGGCCAGCGGCAGCATTTACTATCAGAACGACCCCGCCAAACCCGGCTACAATCCGAACGAGGAACACGCGCTCATGATCAACGGCCGCGCTTGGGCGATGCGTGATGATCTGAACCTCGCCAGCTCGTCCGAACCCTATGTGCTGCTGTCCTACACAGCCGCCGACGGCCGCCCGGACATGAGGGTCTTCAAGCTCCTGCGGGAAAATGAAACTTGGAAATTCCGCTATGAGGCCACCGCCGGCAAGATCCTGCAATCGCCGATGCCGCTGCCCATTCTGCCCGCACCGCTGACGAGCGATGGCAGTCTCGCCAGTTATGAATATCAACCGGGACCGGTGGATATTCCCGCGGGATTTGATATGGCCCGCGATGCCGAGTTTCTCCGCTACCGGCGCTTCACCTGGACGGACCGCAAGGGTGCCGTCTGGATCCTCCGCGGTCCCCACGCCGGAAACACCGCCGATCCCGATGCCGCCCCCACCCTGCGCATGCGGTATTTTTACAAAACCCTCGACGGATTCAACTTCCCTGGGCAATCGACCCAACCGGCCGTCGGCACACTGACGCCCTATCTCAGACCGTTCGTGGATCCCAGCACCCCGGCCGCCGGCTACGTCGGCGACGCGATCACCGGCCGGGTTGCCGGTGAGACCCTGCCCCGTCCGCAAGACATTGTCTTCGTTCCGTTGTGGCCTGCCTCCGCCCCTGAATTGAGGGTGGGTGAAACTCTCACGACCACCAAACTCGGGCTGCCTGCGGTCCGCGGCCAGACCAGCGCGCAGATCTTGTATGAGCAATCGATCGCCACGGATCCGGATGACACCAAGGCGATGGCGGAACGCAAGCGCAGCGCCCGCTTGTTCGATCCCACCCGCGCCAAGACCTTCAACCTCGGCACCTCCGGCCCATTGGGCAAGCTGCCCGCGAGCATCAAGACCAGCAACTATCTGGGAAAAACCTATTTCCCCAACCTGCCGCCGCATCTCAGCCAACGGTTCTTCTTTGATCCCGCGCTCGGCGGCCCGCTCGGTGCGCTCTCCCTCAACGGAACCTTCGTGGATGAACCCGTGGGTGAGAAATATCTCTTGCTCAACATTCTGAGCGCTGCGGATCTCGCCGACCTCAAAGGTCTCTGCGATGTCAATGACACCGATTTCGGCAATTGGCAGGATGCCATCGATGGCCTCTCCACCAAGGTTGATACCTTCAAGGAGGATCCCACCAAACGCGGAACCTACATCGTCGACACCACCGGCACCGGCATCACCGATCCCGACGAAACAGGCATCACCTACCCGCGCGGCGGCACCACCACCCTGCCGGACCGCCGGCCGCAGACGTACGGGCCCGGCGAACTGGCGGAAGTACATTTCAGCGACAGCGCCGTGGATTCCTACGCCCTCTCGGCCAGCGGTGGCGGCCAGGGATTTGTCGTCCTCGCGGTCGGAGATGGCAAAACGTTCACCCCGAAGGGGGAACCCGTCTCCCTTCATGTCGTTCGGATCACACCGCCGCTTTATCGCGGCCAGTTGAAAGTCATCGCCTCGGCCAATCCGCTCGACGAGAAACTGACGCTCCAGCACTCGGGGGATTTCGCCGGGCACCCGCAGGAATACGATTTCGAGTGGCGCTATGCGCCCCCGGTGGATGGCATTCCACCGGAACTCTACACCTTCGAACGCACGCTCCTCATGGGCGATAGCAGCGCCGCCCCCAACTCGCAATGGCTGCTGTTCAACGCTCCGGAAAACGACTTCGCCAGATTCCGTACGGTGGATGCGGATGTTTCCGATGGCGTGGCAACCAGCCTACCCGGGCAGGTTCTCATCACCACTCCCCCCAGCGCGACCTTGCCCGCCGCCGTGCTGCGCCGGACCTTCACGCAGAACGGCGATCCGCTGCGGCTCGTTCTGAGCCTCGATCTCGCGGCCCGTTCCGGCGCGGTGATCTATCTGAACGATGCCCGGGTCGCCGTTTGGAACGTGCCGGGAAATGCCAACACCACGGAAACCTCCGCGCCGAACAACACCTTCACGCCGCTGCCCCATGTGTACGAAATTTCGCCATCCGCCCTGGTCGCCGGTGAGAACGTCATGACCATCGAGCTCTACTCCGACGCCGACCCCGGCAGCACGCTGTTCGCCAATGCCCGCCTGGAAGGCACCGTCGAAACCGCAGATATCACCTCATGGCTCGGCATCACCCCCGGACCGTTCGACGTTCCTCCCGGTGAAACCAGCGGCTCGGTCACCGGCAAAGTCCGTCACGTCATTGAGGGCAGCAGCCTGCTCACTCTAACTGACAACTACTTCACGGTCCGCTACCGCGCCAAATCCGACGCCAATGCCGCATGGCAGGGCGTGGCTGATGGCGGAGGCTGGTCGCGCTGGTCCGAGCCCCAACTGGGCGAAGGCTGGATCAAACGCGTGCTCGCCGGCATCAATCCTTTCCAGCAACGCATCACCGACCTCTTCAACAACCCCGTCAATACCGACTCCAGCCTGATCAGCCAGGCCGGGAAACGCTGGGAGGGTGATATCGCCCTGAATCTCCAAAACATCAACGACTCCGGCCTCATCGAGATTTACGAAACCGTCCTCCGACGGGGTAAGATGCTCAGTGTCGAAGGGGTTCCGCCAATCAATTACGACGGTGCCAATGACGCCCTTCTGCTGGCGGCCGGCTACCTGAACGATCTCTACATGCTCGTCGGAAATGAAGCGTATGCGGATGCTTCGAATCCCACCATCGCCTTCAGCGAAGTCGTGGGCGGCGGCAATGCGGGGAAAGTGGCGACCTCATTGTTTGCCTTCAAAGGCCAGGAAGCATCGGTACTTGATGAAGAGCTCTCCCTCCTGCGCGGCCGCGACGATCTGTTGCAGCCCGGCACCCGCACCGCCCCTGCCTACAACCGACTCTTTTGGAACTACACCCGGGGCATCGATTCCGGCGAAGCCATCTACGCGCTCAATTACAACATCCGCGACATGGACCTCGACGGAAACGTTTCCGCCACCGACGCCACCAAGCTCTATCCGCAGGGTCATGGCGACGCCTACGGCCACTACCTGACGGCCCTGACAAATTACTATGGCCTGCTCAACAACCCGAATTTCTCGTGGGTGCCCCGCACGGAGGCCGTGCTGGTGCTCGGCCAGCCGGTGCAGGTGGACTACACCGACGAGCGGAAATTCGCTGCCGCCGCCGCCGCACTCGCCCGCACCGCGGTCCAAATCACCGACCTCAGCTACCGCCAGCAGTATTCGGCCAGCGCCAGCGCCGGTTGGAGCCAGTTGAAGGATTCCACCAACAATACCCGCACCGGCACCTCCCGCCATTGGGGCACCGATGAATGGGCATCCCGCGGCGGCCAGGGCGCCTATTTCCATTGGATCACCGCAAACTCGCTGCTACCAGCCGTCGATACCGATCCGAGCCATCAGGGGATTCGCAGAATCGACCGCACCACCGTCCCCGAACTGGCCGAAATCGCGGCCCAGGCGGCCGGCATCCAGCAGACCCTCGATCACGCCGACAGCCGGCTCAATCCGCTCGGACTCAGCCCCGGTGCCATGCAGTTTGACATCGATCCCACTTTCCTCGACGTCGGCTCCACCGCCCAGACCGGCACCGCCGCCATCCAAGGACAAACTCACTACGACCAGATCTATCAGCGCGCCCTCGGCGCACTGAAAAATGCGGTAACCGCCTTTGGCAACGCCGAGGATTCGACCCGCTTCCTGCGCTCGCAGGAGGACAGCCTGTCCGAACAACGCGCCGTCATCAACGAGCAGGAACAGGCCTTCACGAACCAGCTCATCGAAATTTATGGCACCCCCTACACCGATGACATCGGCCCGGGCAAAACCTACCCGCAGGGCTACGCCGGACCGGACTTGATTTTCCCGATGTATGTCGAGATCACGGAGAATCTGGCCGGCGGCGGCTTCACCCCGATCGAGGAAACCAAGTACACCATCCACACCACGCTGGACCCATCCGTTCTCTATCAGATCGCTTCGGGAGGCATCGACCAGCTTGACCTGGATGCCGACATCCCCGGTGCCACATTGCCGGTGGTGTACACGCTCGGCGCGATCAGCGGCAATTTCCGCAAACCGGCCGGTTGGACCGGGAGGCGTGTGAGTCCCGGCCGCATGCAGACCGCGATTTCCAACGAACTGTTGGCGCGGCAGGAATTCTTCGGTGCCTTGTACGATTTCGACCGCCTTAAAACGGTGATCCACCAGCGCATCGCAATCTGCCAATCCGCCCTCGCCGCCCATCGCGCGGTCGAAAAAAGCCTGACTGTCAATGCCGGCACCCAGACCGGAATGCGCGCGCTCGAACTGGCCTTGCATACCCTCGTCCAGGCGACCGACAAGAGCGAGGACCTCATCGCTCAGATTGCCGATGCCGTGTCGGAGGCCCCGCCCCAGTCAGTCGGCTTGGCCGTGGACGCCACTTCCGGAATCCGTGCCGCCATCAAGGCCGCCGCCAGTACCGTGAAAGGCGCCCTGATGAGCAGCGGACTCGCCGCGGATGCCGGACTCAAAGCCTCGGAACTCGCCCGCGAATCGATGGACCAGTTCCTGGAAATCGATAACCTGGAAAGCAATTGGAAGCACGAGAACTTCCAAATGTTGAACGACCTCCGGCAATCGCTTCAGGATTATATCGACAGCTCCGGCACCATTGATGCCACCATGCGGCGTTACGACCAGGCCCAGCGCGATTTGTTCGCGGTGCAGGCCGAGGGCGACCGCCTGTTGAAGCAACGACTGGTATTCCGACAGCGCGCCGCCGCCCTGATCCAAGGCTACCGCACCCGCGATTTCGCCTTCCGCGCCTTCCGCAACGAGGCCTTGGAAAAATACAAGACCCTGTTCGACCTCGCTTCCAAGTACACCTATCTCGCCGCCTCCTCCTATGACTACGAAACCGGTCTGCTCAATGCGGAAGGCAGCTCGGCAGCCCGCACGTTCCTCGAACAAATCGTCCGGGCACGGGCCGTCGGCGTGGTGAGCGACAACGTCCCGCAGATCGGCGGCTCCACTACCGGCGATCCCGGCCTGGCCGGCGTGCTGGCGCGGATGAACGGCGATTGGAGCGTGGTCAAAACCCGCTTCGGCCTCAACAACCCGGACCCATCACTTACCACCTTCTCGCTGCGCGCGGAAAATTTCCGTATCGTCAATGGCCCCCGCGGCGATCTCGCCTGGCGCGATGTCCTCGGCGCGGCCAAAAAGCGCAACATCATGGATGACCCCGATGTGAGGCGCTACTGCATGCAGATCGCCGATCCCAATGGTCAGGAAGTCCCCGGATTTGTGATTGAATTCTCCACCACCATTGCAGAAGGCCTGAACTTTTTCGGCCGCCCGCTGGCCGGTGGCGACCACACCTTCACCCCGACGGCATTCGCCACCAAAATCCGTTCTTCCGGCATCGCGTTGAAAGGCTACATCGGCATGGATTCACCCGGCACCACCGGAGAGGCTATCGGCGGAGCCGGGGGCGTCTCGCCGGCGGATCCCTCCACCGGCTTCACCGATGCCAAGGCCATGAGCGCCACCCCATATGTCTATCTCATCCCGGCCGGCACGGACTTCATGCGTTCCCCGCCGCTCGGCGATTCCAGCCTGGTGCGCGCCTGGCAGGTCGCCGATCAGGCCATTCCGCTGCCATTCAATATCGGCGGCACCAATTACGCCAACGATCCGTTCTTCGTCTCGGGGGACTCGCTCTCGGAAACCGTTTCCGTCATCCGCAAACACCAGGCCTTCCGCGCCGTGCCTGACGGAATCAATTTCCCATCCTCGCGGACTTATACCAATTCCCGGCTGATCGGCCGCTCTGCCTGGAACAGCCGCTGGAAGATCGTAATCCCCGGCCGCACCCTGCTCGCCAATCCCGAACAGGGACTCCAAACCTTCCTTGAAACGGTGAAAGACGTCAAACTCCACCTAGAAACCTACTCCTACTCGGGCAATTGAATGAAAGCCATCTCCATCCTTCCTGCCCTGCTGTTACTGCTCACCGCCGGACACGCCCTCGCCTATCCGCCCGCGCCGTTTCACCGGATTTATGGCATCGTCCGCGATGACCATGGCAATCCCTTCGCTGCCAGTGATGGACAGGTGATTCTATCAGGAGCCGGCGGCACGGAAATCGTCCGCGGACCGACCGATCCTTCGGTCGGCGTTGGCATCAATTACCACCTGTCCGTCCCCATGGACACCGGTGTGCTGGACCAGCTCTACACCGTCAGCGCGCTGCGCCCCGCCTATCCGTTCACGATCCGGGTGCTCCGCGGCTCCACCAGTTACGTCCCTTTGCAGATGGTGGGCACCACCTGGAACCTCGGCGCTCCCGCCGAAAGCACCCGCATCGATCTCACGCTCGGCGTGGACAGCGATGGCGACGGACTCCCTGACGCTTGGGAAAATGAAATGATCCGCGGCGACGAAAGCGGCCGCCTCAAAAATCTGGCCGATGTGAAGCCGGATGAGGATTTCGACGGTGACGGCCTCACCAACCGCGAGGAATACATCGCCGGCACTTATGCGATGGACTCAACCGACGGCTTGTTCCTGCGAATCGAGTCGGTGTCCAACGGTGTCGCGAAACTGAGGTTTCTTGCCATCGCCAAACGCACGTATCGGGTGAAATCGTCCACCGATCTGAAGTCCTTCGCCGGGCAGCCGTTTTCGCTAAGGGCGGATGCCACCGGTCCGACCAACGCGTGGCTGGCCACCAGCACCACCCTGCTGGATATTTACGTCGCGGTGGGATCGGCCCCCAGCAAACAATTCCTTCTCTATGTCGAGTGAGCCACATTCTCCGGGAAACCGTCGGCTCGCAGGCATCGCGATCGTGGTTCTAATCGCCCTCGGTCTGGGAGTCGCCGTTCATTTTCACGACTCTCCGAAACCGCTTTCACCAGTCGTCGGGATCACTGCGCCGGTCGAGGTCCCGCTCCACGCGGTGGTCCGTGAAAACGGATTGCTGGTAATAAAAGGTGAACGCCAACCGTTCACCGGCCGATTGGTCGAGAATCACCCGGATGGCAGCCGGAAGCTCGCCATAGACGTGCGCGATGGCAAATTGGAAGGGTTTTCACGCGGCTGGTATGTCGGCGGACCCATGGAAGTCGAAGAAACGTTTGTCGCCGACCACGCCGAGGGCCTGCGGACCCGCTGGCACCTGAACGGAGTGAAAAAATCCGAAACCCATATCGTTCACGGCCAGCTGCAGGGCACCTACACCGAATGGCACGAAAACGGACAACAGGCCGTGACCATGACATTGAAGGACGGCAAGCCCGACGGAGTGGCCGAGGCATGGCATCCTTCCGGCAATCTGAAGTCCCGCACGACGATGGCCGATGGCCGCATTGTTACCCGCCAGTTCTTTGACGACCCCGCAGCGGTCCAAGCCAAGACCGAATAGCCGCTTCTCCGGTTCACCCATCCTCCATGAAACTCCACTTCGCCTTCATTGCCGCAGGCCTGCTTGGATGTGGGCCATCCTCGGCCGCCGTTTCGGTGGTGGATGGCGACTTTTCCACCACCTCCCCCGATTGGCAGGGAACTGGCACCTGGGCGCGCTATCAGGTCGCTTCCAACGAAATGTTCGCCCTCCAGGCGGATAACCTCGCGCCTTTCTACAGCGCTGCAGGCGGCCAGCCGTCCTCGCAGGCCACCGTCATCATCCCGGTCCAGGATCTGATCCTTGGCGGAATCTATGAAATCTCCTTCGATTTCGCCTCGGTGGAAGGCTACTACCTTACGGGAGAATTCGATCCCATCCTCACCCTGGGCCTGGGGGGAGTCGAGTTGCTGGTGGATGGCACGCCCGCCGGGCCCATGCTGCAGGGTACAGGCGTCCGGCTCGTTGACCCCGGCGCGCCCTTTCCGCATACTTACAACGGCTTGGTGGGCCCCTTGGTTCGCGGCGCGTTCACCTTCACCGCACCCGCGGAGTTTGCGACGCTCGGCTTTCTCGCGGTGGAAAATCCCGGCACGCCAGCGCAGCCACCCGATGTGCCTAACGCTTTGGTCCTGTTGGACAACGTCGCGCTCAAACTGATCGCGATTCCCGAACCGTCTTCCGCCCTCCTTACGATTGTCGGAATCGCCGCTTGTCTCGGCTTACGCAAACGTTAGGCATCACCAATGCGCTGCGGTTTCGGCAAATGAAGCTGTGAATGCAAAAAGGCTCCCAATAGTTGCGCCAGGAGGTCGCGCAGCCTTGGAAATCGAAATTGCCTGTGGCCGCCAGATGGTCGAGCAAATGCAGAATTTGATCACCAATCGAGTGAAATCTCCAGCCTGCTTTCCCGGTTGATCGTCGGAGTTGGCGATGGACCCGAGGCTGATGCCCTGTGTCATGGCGATGGAGAGCGAGCCGATCATGTCGCCGGCGTTGGGGGTGATTCCCCGGGTTGCTCGACTGGAAAAGCGGACCGATTTTCCCCTTCCTCGCTCCGGGTGATCCGTCTCCAATGACAACATGATCCGGGGAATTCGCATGGTCCTTCTCATCGCTCTAACGGCAGGTGCCGCGCTCGGGGAAACCGTGTTCGTCGACCGCGGGGTGGAGGTGCCCGGCATTTGGCGGCCGGACCGGCATCTCTACGTGAAAGGGGATCTGCGGATTCCACGCGACCGCCTGGACGCCTTTGCGGAATGGATTGAGAGCACCGCGCCCAACTGGACGGTCGTCCTCATGGAGAACGCTCGCGGAGAATCCTTTCGCGACGCGGCGGGCCAGTCGTTTTCCGGAATGGATGCCGTGGAACATTCGCTGGGAAAAACGCTGACGGCTGCGACCGCGTTCGGAGAGCGGACCCACCCGCAGACCGGAGAGAAAAACGGCGCCTACTTCATCCTCTATCTGGAAGAGCGGAAACTGGCCTACCATGCGTCGGAGGCGTATGACAATCGCCGGCTGGGCGAAGATCACTGGATCGGCAATCTCGACTCCGCGGCCATTGCCGCCATGCGCGGCGGAGGGCGGGTGCTGGACGCCGCAAAAGATACGGTGATCACCATCGACCGCGAGCTTGGTCGCCGCATCCGCCAGGAGAGCGAGGCTCGGGCTCGCGAGGCGGAACGGGCGCGGCGGGCGAACGAGGAAACCGCCGCGGCCATCGCCGAAGCCCGGCAGAGCCTGGCGGAATTGGAGACACGCATCGAAGGGTTGCGCCGGGACTTCAACCGCCCGCCCGGCGATCTGGGTTCGGCCCCGCTGGCGCAGTGGTCCGCCCGTCTGGATGCGGCGGAACGTTCGCTGGCCCAAGGTGATCCCGAAGCTGTGACACTGATGCAATCGGCCGCCACTGCCATTGCGGGCCATATCAGTGCCCTGTTCCACCACGAGGGGGCGCCCGCCCGGTTCCGGAGCTTGCGGCAGGCGTTGGATGCGCTGCGGCTTCATGAATTCAGCGCCGCGGCCCGAAGCGCGCTGCTCGCGGGCCGCACGCGCTTGCAGGCAGCCGAGGAGGCCCACGCACGGGCGGATTCCATGTATATCGAAGAATTCGCAGCCGCGGAGACTCATCTCGAGGTGGCTGTGAAATCCGACCGTTCCATTCGGGGCGATGTCGTCCGGCTGGAGCAGCTCGAACGTCGCGCCGCGGCTCTGAACGCGCCGGTGGTTGCAGGACAATTGAAGAAAATCCGCGACAATCTCATGACGGGGGCCGGCACTTCCGGCGACATGGATCGCGCCGCCAGCACGCTTGCGCAGGCCGAGGCCGACCAGCGCCGCGCGGTCCGCCAGCGTGAGATGCTGAAAGCTGCCGGCATTACGGGCGTCAGCTTGGCGATGATCGGCCTGATATTTGCCGGCTGGTGGGGCAATCGCCGCCGAAGGGCTCCGCGGGCGCGTGCCTTGGACCGTTTTGCAACGTGGGAATCCACCCTTCGCGACCGCAGCGGCGACTTGCTCGAACTGCTGGACAGGACCTCGAAGGCAATCGGGACCGACATCGCCCTCGGCCGCAGCGGCTGGACCGGCGAGACGCTGCGGCTCTCCCGCCAGACGCTCGCCGATGTCGACCAATTGTTCATTTTGGCCTCGGGGCTCGACCGGGTGTTGGAACAGACCCGGAAGTTGTTGTTTCCGGACAATTTCCTCTCGGCAGGCGTGAACCGGATCTCCAGCAGCCGTTATGAACACGCGCTCGACTTGCTGGACAAGGAGCCGGTGCGTTTTTCCCCCGGCGATCCCTTGCGCCCCATCCTGCAAGGCCGCGAGGCGGATAAGCCCCGCTTGTTTTCGGAGCACAGCGGAAAGGCGGAACCGTTCACGCTCACCTTCGAGCAACTCAACGGAGCCTTTCGGGAACGCGCTTCCAGCGCGTTGGCCGGGCTGGGGGTCTTGGAGCACTGCTGGATCGAAGTGGAGCGGTCGCTTGCGGATCTGGATGCCTTGATCGCCGGAACCGAATCGGCGGAGCGGGGGATCTATCAGCAGGCGTCAGGCGATGGGCTGTTAGAAATTCCGGGGGTGTTCGATTCGCTTCTGCCTGCGGCCCGCGAGGATCAGGCCAGGGCTGCCGCCACGGCCACCACCGATCCCGTCGCGGCGCTCCGAGATGAACTGCCGCGCGGCGCGGGGAAGGCGGCGGATGCGGCCGAACTGTGCCACCTCGTCGGGCGAATCCGAAAGGAGGTGATGCCGGTGCTCGGCCAACACGCGCGGATACTGCAGGATCACGGTCGCGAATCCGGCTGGATCGACGATGGGCTGGATGACTTTTCATCACGCGCCAGTGCTTTGGCGATGGCGGCGATGGAGACCCGGATTGTCGGGGACCTGGCGATTCTGTCCGCCGATTCGGACCATCTGGCGGAAACGGCGGTGGTATCGGGCGGCCTTGCCGGGCGGGCGGGGGAATCCTGCGTCCCGGCGATGGATGCTGCGCGGCTGCGGATCGATGCGGAGCGGCAACGTCTCGGCGGATTGCTCGGCCTGGCTGCGGAAAAAATTCTTTGCGAATCTTCCGATGCCGATCCCAGCCGCAGGCTCGAACAGGCGCACCAGCAACACGCCGCCGCTCTGGCCGGGATCGACCTCGGCGACGTCGCGGCCGCGAGCCATGCCCTCGATGCCTGCGAAAACTTTTGCCTGTCTGCCCACGAGGTGATGGATGCCACCGCCGCAGCATTCGAAAGCGCGGGAGATGCCTTTGCGAAACTCGATCAGGAGGCGGATCGCGTCGCGGGCCTTTTTCCGGCCGCGGCCCGGGTTCTCGAAGCTCTCGAGCAACAATGGTCGGCCTCCACCCTTCGCCCGGCCAGTGTGGATTCTCTGTTCCCCGATGCGGAAGCTTCCGTTTCCAATCACATCCATCAGGCCGAAGCCATGCTGGAGAGGTCTCGCCTCACCGCTGCCGCGGCCCGGCAGAAGCATCGTGAGGGATCCATTCTACAGGCCGCGGAGCTGCGCGAGGACGCTGCGGCCGCCTGTGCCGAAGCGGATGAGTATCTCGCTGGCATCCACGCTCACGCGGCAGCGATTGAGTCGGTGGTCGCGGCAAACACTTCCTCCATGCCGCTCCTCGGGCAGCGGATACGCCAACTAACGGAAGCAGTGAACGCGCCACAGATCACGCAGCCGACCATGCGCGAGTTCGCCTCCGCACGGGAGCTTGCCGATGCGGCTGCCCTCGCCGTCCAGAGGCGGGGGGCTTCCGCCAATCCTTTCGAAGCGGCCCGTCTGTTGGGATCCGCCACCGCGTCGCTGCAAGCCATCGGAACTTTACTGATCAACGACCGCCAGATGCACGAGGAAGTCGCCCGCAGCCTGGATGCCGCGGAGCGGGAGTTGAAAGGCGTCGTCGCACTCGCCGCCCGCTCCCGCACCGATGGCATTCCGGACAGCCCGGAGACCGCACGTTCGCTCATTGACCTTGAACTGCTGGAGCGAGAGTTGGAGGAGGCCCGGCGGTCGTTCGCCATTCCGCACGGGGATTGGCGGAACCTTGATGAGGTTGCCGACCGGATTGCCGGCGACGCAGCCCGCTTGGGCGGGAGACTGAGCGGTGAGCTTGATCTCGCCGAGCAATCCGTGCGGGAGATCCATGCCGCCTTGGCCAAGGTCCGGGCCGCCCCGGGCGGGATCGGCGCGAGCGGGGCGGAAGAACTCGAGCGGGCACGCGCGATGCTTTCCGCGGGCGATTATCTTGCCGCGCAACGCTTCGCCGCGGCCGCAACGCACCAGGCGGAACAGGCCATCCGGCAGGCCGAGGCTGAAGCGCTCCGTCGCCTTCGTGATGAGGAAAGGCAACGCGAGGCGGCTCGCCGCCGACGAACGAGCCGCACCGCTTTGGGCGCTTCGTCAGGTTTCGCTTCCCGTTCCAGATCTGGTTTCAGTTCCCGCTCCGGCAGCAGCCGATCAAGCTTTTCCTCCGGTTCCGGAACGCGGCGATCAGGCTGGTGAGGTCCGCGTATTGCGGCCGATACGCGATGGAATTGCCATGGAAACCGGAGCCGCTGGTCGGATTTGAACCGACGACCTGCTCATTACGAATGAGCTGCTCTACCCCTGAGCTACAGCGGCGGTGACCGGGCGCAGGAAACCAGAGCCGCCGCCCCGCCGCAAGCTCGATTTCAGCGGCCGCCGCGGCTCCCCGGCGCGCTCGACGGACTGCGGGTGCTCGTAATGAGCGACATCCACTACGACCCGGCGTGGCAGGAGGACGCGCTGCTCCGGGCGATCGCCGCAGCCAATGCCGAGAAGGCCGATCTGATCGTGCTGCCAGGCGATTTCATCAGGCTCCGGTGAAAGTCCGTTACGGCGAAAAATTCATCTACGGAGAGTTCCGCCAGGAGGGTGGCGGGCGGCTTTTCGTCAGCCGCGGCATGGGCACGGTGGGCCTGCGCGTGCGTTTCGCCTGCGTGCCGGAGGTGGCGGTGCTCACGTTGCGGGCCGCCGGGTGAGCGCGGCCGGCCGCCGGATGTTCTCATGGGACGAGCGTTTTCTGTCGGCAAGTTCCACCGCGCCGGGTACGTAAAAGCCAGCCATGAAACCCGCACTGACCCTCCTCGTCCCGCTCTCCATCGCCACCCTCCAGGCGGAGATCGCTTGGGACAGCCGGACACTGAACAAGGAATTCCACTCCGAAGGCGGCGCGATCGCCGATCTGAACAAGGACGGCGTCAACGACGTCATCTCGGGTCCCTACTGGTATCAGGGTCCGGATTTCGAAACGCGGCACGAGAATTATCCTCCCATGCCGCACGATCCGCGCGGCTACTCCGAGGTCTTCTTCATGTATGCGCCGGACCTCAATGGCGACGGCTGGAACGACGTGCTGATTTTCGGTTGGCCGGGAAAAGAGGCCTGGTGGCTGGAGAATCCGAAGGAAGGTGGCGGGCACTGGAAGAAGCATTTCATCATGGAGGGGATCGACGGGGAATCGCCCGGTTGGCTCGATTTGACCGGCGACGGCAAGCTGGAAATCGTTTGCGCGAAGGGCGGCTCGTTCGGTTATGCCGCGGTGCCCGAGGATCCGACCCAGCCGTGGCCATTTGTCGCGGTCACGCCGCCGGACCCGTCGGTGCAACGCTACATCCACGGCATGGGCGCGGGCGATGTGGATGGCGATGACAATCCGGACCTGCTGGATCGCCGCGGTTGGTGGAAGAACCCGGGCGATGGCAAGGAGGGCTTCTGGGAATTGAATCCGGTGCCCTTCGACTCCACCGGCGGCGCGCAGATCATCGTCCACGATTTCAATGGAGACGGTCATGCGGACATTTTGAACGTGAAAGACCCTCACGCATACGGGCTGTCGTGGTTCGAGCAGGTGCCCGGTGAAAGCGGCGAAATCACCTGGAAGGAACATGTCGTTCTCACGGACAAAGCCGAAACGTCGGTTGGCGGGCTGGTGGTCAGCCAACTTCATGCCGTCGAGCTGATCGACGTGGATGGCGATGGTGAAATGGACATCGTCACGGGCAAGCGCTGGTGGGCCCACTCGCCGCAACCGGACGGCAGCGGCGGCGATCCGGGCGTGCATGACCCGGCGTTGATCTTCTGGTTGAAGGTGAACCGAGACGGCGGCAAGGTGACATTCGCGCCGCACGTCATCCACGGGGATTCCGGCGTTGGGACGCAACTCTCAAGCGGCGATCTCAACGGCGACGACCATCCCGATTTCCTAACCGCCAGCAAAAAAGGCACGGTCATCCATATCCAGAAACACTAATTTGTTTTCCATTACTGAAACCCGCTTATTCCTTTTCAAATGAGACACGTCCTCTTCTCGTCCGCCCTGTTGCCCTGTCTAACAGCCTCAGCGTTTTCCGCACCCCTGTTCGAATTCAAGGACGGCGACCGCGTGGTCTTTCTCGGAGACACTTTCATCGAACGCGAGCAATATGAGGGATGGATCGAGATCGCGGCGACCACACAGTTTCCCGACAGGGCGGTGACCTTCCGCAATCTCGGCTGGAGCGCGGACACGCCGGCGGGGAAATCGAGGAACGGGCTCAGTCTCTTACAGGCGGGGCTTGAACCGCCGGACGAAGGATGGAGGCAACTGCTGAATCAACTCGAGACCTACAAGCCGAACGTGGTGGTTTTGGGATATGGCATGGCCGC
>JBBSJY010000009.1:0-44373 GCA_038256845.1 Verrucomicrobiales bacterium
ATCGCCGTGCTGAGCACCGTCAATGCCACGATCATCACAGGCGGCCGCTCGAACTACGCCCTCGGCCGCGACTATCCCCATGTGTTCGGGTTCCTCTCCAGGTGGAATGGCGAGACCAACGTCCCCTCCACCGCTCTCATCGTCCAGGGCGCGATCTCGCTGGCACTGATTGTCCTCGCGCCCATGATTTTCGAAGAAGGCGGACTGGAGGCGATGGTCGCCTACACGGCTCCCGTGTTCTGGTTTTTCTTCTTCCTCGCCGGCATGAGCGTGATCGTTCTCCGCGTTTGGGATCCCCACCGCGACCGGCCGTTCCGGGTGCCGTTCTATCCGCTTACCCCATTCCTTTTCTGCGGCGTGTGCCTTTACATGCTGTACTCCGCGATTGCCTATGCCGGCGCAGGTTCGCTGGTCGGTGTGGCAGTCCTGTTCGCCGGCCTGCCATTTCTTTTGTTCAGGCGGTCCGGCAGCAATTCCATATCTATCAGCGAGCCCGCAACCCAACCACCAAACTCATGAAACATCTCACCGCATCCGCCTTCACGGGCTTTCTCCTCACCCTCACCCCGTCCTACTCGCAGGACAAGGCTCCGAACCTTGATGTCCCGTACGTTCCCACACCACAGAGCGTCGTCGACATGATGCTCGACATGGTCGATCTGAAGGACGGCGACGTCGTCTGGGACCTCGGCTGCGGCGACGGCCGGATGGTCATTTCCGCCGCCAAACGGAAGGAGATCCGCGGCGTCGGCGTCGATCTCGATCCCAAGCGGATCGAGGAAAGCAAGGAGAACGCCAAGGAGGCCGGGGTCGAGGACGAGGTCGATTTCCGCGTGGCCGATCTTTTCGAAACCGACTTCAGCGACGCGACCGTCCTGACGATGTATCTGCTAGAAACGGTCAACCGCAAGCTGAGGCCCGTGATCCTGCGGGACCTCGCACCCGGCGCACGAATCGTTTCAAACACGTTCACAATGGGTGAGTGGAAACATGACGAAATGAATGAATCCGAGGGCGAGACCTTTCCCCGTTCCATCTACCATTGGGTGGTTCCCGCGAATATCACGGGCACTTGGAAATGGGAGATGGATGGCGAATCGGGCACGATCAAGATCGACCAGAAATTCCAGCAATTCAGTGGCACCACTACCCTGGATGGCGAGAGCCACGAATTCAAAGACGGAAAGATCAAGGGCACCGAGGTCATTTTCACGATCGACGTTCCGGACCGTGAAAAGACCACTCACACCGCCAAGGCGGATGGCGATACAATGACAGGCACGATCGATGGCAAGGACTGGAAAGCCACCCGCGACCCTGAAACCAAGGTCCCTCTCGATACGATCAAGGAGAAGGAGTGATTCCCCGTACCACCGCAACTTCAAACCAACATCCATCTGCCGATCGTTGGCGGAGTGACAACTCCGCCACAATCCTGGCCGGTGGGGCGCGCGCCAGTTCCAACGGGCAGGAAATCACCAACGCCCAGGATCTCTCCGGCAGCGGCGGCTTCACCAAGCTCTGCGTTGGCATCCTGACCTTGAGAAGTGTCACCGGCTGCAGCGGATCCTGATGGGGACGGCCAGCCCAATTCCCCCGAAATCGCCTCGGGCGGAGATCCCTCCGGCGGCACCGACAACGCCAAAGTGTTCTCCCTTACCGGCAACAACAGGAGCGGCTCGGCCGCCGAGCTGCTCATGTCCATCGTAGTGCGCGCCGGCGCGCCGGCACCGGCCGGTTATGAATACCGCACCTTACCCCTGGAAGGTTCCGACGGCCTGCCGGGGCGTGAGCTTCCTGCGCGTGTGGATCGCCCCTTACCCTCATTCCGGTAACCCGCTCGCGATGAGCGTTGAATTCCGATGTCCGCCGTTCGCAGGTAGGTGTTGCGTTTTAGTCGCTCCCCCCCAAACTCCGCGCATGGAGCTCGATCTCATCGACGTTCAGTTTGACCTTCGGAGCATCAAGCCCCGGGAGCTTGAGGAAGCTTTCGAGGATCCCTTCGCCGTACGTTTCCTCCCGGACAACGACCGCAACGACGGCGCTTCCCGCTATTACGCCCTCGGCCGGACCGTAGCCGACCGCTACCTCTTCTTCGCCTTTTGGACCGACGGCAAAATCGCCCGGGTGGTGGCCGCCCGCGAAATGACCGACGGCGAGCAAAAATTCTACGACAGGAAATATGCGGAATTCCGCTGAACCCCTTTTCCCCACCCGCTCCCCTTTTCATGAATTCCATCAACAGTTGGTCACAAATTCCCGAGTTTGAAGACGAGGCGGCAGAGGCCCGGTTCTGGGAGGCTCACGAACTCGACGGCCGCCTGATGGCCACTTCCGTCCACGAGGCCGATTCCCGGGAATCCACCACGATCACCCTCCGCTTCGATCCGCGGATGCTCTCCCGCATCAAACGCATCGCCCGTTCGCGCTTCCTCAATTACCAATCGATGATGAAGCAATGGCTGGCCGAACGGCTGGAGGAAGAAATGCGGAAGCAGTGAGCGGATGCCCTCGTTCCGAAACTCCCGTTTCTGGTTGGCCTGCTTTCTGGTCTGGTTCGCGGTCCTCGTCGCCCTGTCCTCGTTCTCAGGCCCCCAGATCGGCCCCCCGCCTTTCGCGCATTTCGACAAGCTCGCCCACTTCGGCTATTTCTTCGGCGGCGGCGGATTGCTCTCAGCGTTTCTATATTTCAGAAAGACCACCGGCGTTTCATGGCTGGGAATCATCGTCACCGTCGTGATCGTCTGTTCGCTGATCGGCGTGCTCGACGAGTGGCGGCAGACGTTTACCCCCGGCCGCAGCGGAAATGACTTCTACGATTGGCTGGCCGACTCGTTGGGCGGGCTCGCAGGAGCCTGGGTCTTCAAGCTCGTTCATCCCCGGATCAAGTGACATTCATGGTCCCGCCCGCGGGTCCCGGATTTTTCCCTTCACAAGCCCCGGGACGGGCTTAACGCTTCGGAAATGAGCATGAACCAACTCGACCAATTGAAGCAATTCACCACCGTTGTCGCCGATACGGGAGATTTCGAGTCGATGAAGGCCTATCAACCCCAGGATGCGACCACGAATCCTTCGCTGATCCTCCAGGCCGCCGGCAAATCCGAGTATGGCCATATCATCGAGCAAGCGGTCAGCGAGCGCAAACAGTCGTCCCACTCCGGCGGGAAACTCACCGATGCCATTCTCGACCGGATTCTGATCCTGTTCGGTCTCGAAATCCTCAAAATCGTCCCCGGCCGCGTCTCCACCGAGGTTGATGCCCGGCTTTCGTTTGATACCCGGGGGACCATCGAAAAAGCCCACCACCTCATCGCCGCCTACGAACAGGAAGGCATTTCCCGCGACCGCATCCTCATCAAGATCGCCTCCACATGGGAAGGGATCAAGGCCGCCGAGTCCCTTGAAAAGGAAGGCATCCATTGCAATCTCACCCTGCTCTTCTCTTTTGCCCAGGCCGTCGCCTGTGCGGAAGCCAAGGTCCAGCTCATTTCACCTTTTGTCGGCCGCATCCTCGACTGGCACAAGGCCAGCACCGGCAAGGACTATCAGGGCGATGAAGACCCCGGCGTCATTTCCGTCCGCGCCATCTACAATTATTATAAGAAATTCGGCTACAAGACCGAAGTGATGGGCGCCTCCTTCCGCAACAAGGGCGAAATCCTCGCACTCGCCGGCTGTGATCTTCTGACCATCAGCCCCTCCCTTTTGGGCGAACTCCAGGCATCCAGCGAACCGGTCGCCGTCCGGCTCACTCCAGAAGAGGCCGCCTCCAGCGATATCGAGAAGATCACGCTCGATGAGAAAACCTTCCGCTACGAACTCAACGAGGACGCGATGGCCACGGAAAAGACCGCACAGGGCATCCGCAATTTTGCCGCCGACATCGTGAAGCTCGAAAAGCTTGTCGAGGACATGGTATCCTGAATTCCACGTTTGGCGGCGGTAACCGGCTGCCGCGCCTGACATCCTTCCAAAACCCTCATGGCAAAAGGCCACAACGCCAACCAAGCCCGCCTCCAATCCCTGCAATCGCTCGGCAAGGACCTCGCGCGGCGCGCCAAATCCAAGTGCGAGCTCACCGGTGCCGCCGGAATCCCCTTGCGCGCCTATGAGATCCCCCCGGCCCCCGCCGAGCCGGACATCGACCGCACCCTGCTTATTTCCGAAGCCTGCCACGCCGCCCTCGACAAACCCTCCACCCTCGCCGGCCGCTCCCAGTGGCAGTGCCTCGCCGAAGCCGTCTGGAGCGACATGCCCGCCGTCCAGGTCGTCGCCTGGCGCATGCTCACCCACCTCGCAAAGAAAGAGGACTGGGCCCGCGAAGCCCTCGAAGACGTCGATCTCGATCCTGAAACCGAATCCTGGGCCCGCGCCTCCCCTCTCTAACAGTCAACGAGCTGGGGTCGTCCCGGCGCCTGTGTATTTCTCGCGCCGCCACTTTCCCGCATTCAGGCCGGCTCGCTGCTGAGGGCCGGTCACGTTCCGGACCGGCTGAATCAACCTCCGCAACTTCCCGTCCCATCCGCGGTTGATTCCCGCATGCCGGGCATCGGGATCGCCGCCACACCATTTTCCGCTCCGATGGAGGTCAAAACCACGCCCGCCGGTTCAGAGCCCAATTCCATCGATCACGCATTGATGGTTCGGATTGGCGAGGGCGACCACCAGGCGTTCCGCCAACTCATCGAGAAGCATCAACACGCCGTCGTAGGCACGGTCGCCAAGATGCTCGGCAATCCCTCCGATGCCGAAGACATCGCCCAGCAGGTCTTCCTCCGCATCTGGCGTCACGCCAAACGCTACCGGCCCGACGCTAAATTCACGACCTACCTTTTCACGATCACTCGGAACCTCGTCTTCAACGAAACCCGCCGCCGCAGCCGGAAGAAAGAGGTCTCCGCCGATGAGCGCGAGGAAAATTCCCACCATCAGATCGAGGCAAATCCGAACGCCCGCCCCGATTCCGAGTTGCTGAAACTCGAACTCCAAACCGCCGTCGATGCCGCCATCGCCGCCCTTCCGGAGGCACAACGCATGGCAGTCGTCCTCCGCCGCTATGAGAACCTGCCCTACGAGGACATCGCCAAGGTGCTCGACCTCTCCGTTTCCGCCGTGAAAAGCCTCCTTTTCCGCGCCCGCACCACTCTCCGCGAGAGCTTGCGGAACTACCTCGACGACGACGACTGATCCGGTCTTTTCCCGCCGCCTTTTTCCCGCTTGGACTGCCGCCCGTCATGGCTAGTGTGGCGTCATTCATGAAAACCCTCACCGCCCTCGCGGCCCTCTCGTTTGCCGCGGCCTCCCCCACCCATGCCGCCAAGCGCATCGAGATCGGCACCCTCCACGGGAAAATGAAATACGACGTCGAGTCGTTCCAAGTCGATCCCGGCGAGGAAATCACCCTCGTTTTCACCAATACCGACGAGTTGCAGCACAACCTCCTTCTCGTCACCCCCGGACCACACATGGAAATCGCCGAAAAGGCATGGACGCTCGGTGCCGACGCCATCGCGAAACATTACATCCCGGACGATCCGCGCGTTCTCCATTTCACGAAGATCATCGATCCCGGAAAAGGCGAGACCCTCACCTTCACCGCACCGTCCGAGAAAGGTGCCTACCCCTACGTCTGCACCCTCCCCGGCCATGCCCATCTGATGCACGGCATCATGCACGTCGGCAGCCATCCGCCCGGCTTGCGCGATCTGAGTTACGCCTACTATGAGGGGA
Source organism: Verrucomicrobiales bacterium (assembly GCA_038256845.1). GTDB lineage: Bacteria > Verrucomicrobiota > Verrucomicrobiia > Verrucomicrobiales > Akkermansiaceae > Luteolibacter. The sequence continues at coordinate 5,734 of JBBSJY010000009.1, forward strand.
AATGGACCCAGCTCCCCGATTTCGCCGCCCTCACCCCCGTCGCCACCGGCGTCCTCCCCGATGGCATCATCGACATCGGCGTCGCCCGCAGCGAGGACCACTTCGGCCTCGTTTTTTCCGGCATCATTCAGGCTCCCGCCGACGGCGAGTACACGTTCTACCTCAATTCCGACGACGGCTCACGCATCCTCGTCGATGACACCGCCGTCGTCACCTACGACGGAATCCACCCCGCCGATGGAGAGCGCAACGGCCGCATCGAGCTTGCCAAGGGCAGCCATCCGATCCGCGTCGAGTTCTTCGAGCATGCGAACGGTCAGGTTCTCACCGCCGCTTGGGAAGGTCCCTCGTTGAAACGCATGGAGCTTGCCAAAGAAACGTCGCGGCCCGCCTTCACCGACGACCGTTTCCAGCCGGAAGTCACCGACACGCCGCTCGTCATCCGCGCTTTCCTCGCCGATGGCCCGCCGCGCGCGATCTCCGTCGGCCTGCCCGGCGGCACCAGCTACTGCTTCGATCCCGAAACCGGCGGCGTCGCCTTCGGCTGGACCGGCGACTTCCTCGACATCGGTCCCGATGTCGGCCGCACCGAAGGCGACCGCGGCGGCGGCTGGTGCCGCGTGCTTGGAACGCGCTTCTCCGTTGGAGCCACGGCATTTCCCATCCGCTTCGGATCACCGGAAAAAGCCTCCGACGTCGCCTTCGGAGGCTACCGCCGAGGCTCCGGTCCGCCCGAGTTTCACCTGACTGCGGACGGCACCCCCGTCCGCCAAACCATCCGCCCCGCCTCCTCCGGCACCGGGCTCGAGTACACCTTCGAGATCGATTCCCCGCCCGCCGACGTCTTCCTCGTCCTCGATCCCGCCGACCTCGACCTCAGCTCCTCCGTCGGCATCTGGACCGCTGGAACCCTCAAAATCCCCGCCGCCGAAGCCACACGCTTCACCGTCACTCTCACCCAACGCTGATCTCAAGGAGAGTGGGCGTCTCGCCCACTTCTTCCCCGTCGAAACTCGTCCCGCTCAAGCCCTCCATGAAACCCATTCTCACCCTCATCCTCGCCGTCGGCACCACCCTCGCCGCCCCCGATCACATCCCCGCCGGCTACACCCTCGAAACCATCGAGATCCCCGACGACATCACGCTCGGCGTCGGCGGACTCGCCTTCCGCAAGAATGGCGACCTCATGATCTGCTCCCGCGAAGGCGAAGTCTGGCGCTACCGCGATGGCGATTGGAATCGTTTCGCCGACGGCCTCCACGAACCGCTCGGTCTCATCGTCGATGAAAAATCCGGCGACATTTTCGTAATGCAGCGCCCCGAACTGACCCGCCTCGTTGATGAAGATGGCGACGGCACCGCCGACCTCTACCAGGCCGTCGCCGACGACTGGGGCCTCACCGACAATTACCACGAATATGCCTACGGTCCCGTCCGCGACGCCGACGGCAATTTCTATGGCACACTCAACACCTCCCTCAGTTGGCCCAACTGGGCCGGCAGCGATCGTTGGGACATCGGCCGCGTCCACGGTGGAGCCATGGGCCGTGCGGCGCCCTACCGCGGCTGGTCCTTCCGCATTTCCCCCGATGGCACATTCAGCCCCTGGTCCGCCGGCCTCCGCTCCCCCGCCGGCATCGGATTCAACCTCGATGGCGACCTCTTTTACACCGACAACCAGGGTGATTGGAACGCAACCTCCGCCCTCCACCACATCGTCAAAGGCCGCTTCCACGGCCACCCCTCTTCCCTCATGGACCACCCCGACTTCAAAGGGAAAGACCTCAACTCCATCCCGGTCGAAGACTACGAAAAACTTCGCACCCCGCCCGCCGTTCTCCTCCCACACGGCGATCTCTCCAATTCCCCCGGCGAGCCCACCCCCGATTCCACCTCCGGGAAATTCGGACCCTTCGCCGGCCAAATGTTCATCGGCGATCAAACCCGCTCCAACCTCATGCGCGTTGCCCTCGAAAAAGTTGGCGGCGAATTTCAGGGAGCCGTTTTCAATTTCATCCACCCCCTCCAAAGCGGCTGTATCCGCACCGCCTTCGCCCCCGATGGCAGCCTCTACGTCGGCCAGACCGGTCGCGGCTGGCGCTCCGTCGGTCCCGCCATCTTCGGCCTCCAGCGCGTCGTCTGGGACGGCGAGACCGCCCCCGTGGAAATGAAATCCGTGAATCTCACCCCCAGCGGCTTCCGCATCACCTTCACCACCCCCATCGACCGCGAGAAAGCCTCCGATCCCGCCACTTACGACATCCGCCACTGGCACTACCGCTACACCCCGGACTACGGCGGCCCCAAGCGCGACGAAACCCAAGTCACCCCCAGCAAGATCACCGTCTCCGCCGACGGCCTCACCGCCGATCTCGAACTTCCCCTCATCAAGGAAAAGCTCTACCGCATCACCCTCAGAGGCCTCACTTCCCAAGACAACCGCCCCCTCACCAACCCCACCGCCTGGTACACCCTCAACCGCCTCCTCGAGTAACCCGGGCTCGTGGCGGCGATCACCGGTCGCCCTGGCTCATTTGAGTTGCTCGTGAAGGTTCCGGAACGGGACTGACATCCGCCCAACTTTCGCCCACTCGGATTTCATCCATTTGCGATTGCGATGTTGTCGTGAAATCCACGGTCACTTCGGCAGCAGCCAGATATTGCGGTAGCGGACCGGGTTGCCATGGTCTTGCAGATAAATGGGACCGGGAGCATCGGTTTCGTCTTTCACCGGCGAAGACCCGGTCGTGCCAGGCAGCTCCAGATTCTCGTGAATGGTGACGCCGTTATGCTTCACGGAGATCTTTGCATTCGATGTCTTGTTTCCTTCGGCATCAAACCGGGCAGCGGTGAAATCGATATCATACGTCTGCCAGATGAGTGGCGGGAAACACATGTTCACCCTGGGTGCGGCGACGGTATAAATACCACCGCATTCGTTGTCTTTCCCTTCGAGTCCGAAGCTGTCGAGCATCTGAACCTCGTAGCGCCCCTGCAGATAGATCCCGCTGTTGCCGCGGGCCTGGCCTCGCGCGTCTGGCATGTAGGGGAGACGGAACTCGATGTGCATGGTCAAATCCTTGAATTTGCCCTCGCTTGTCGCCCCCTGCATCAGGAGGCCGTCATCGGTGACCTCTGAGCCCGGGAATTGATTCGCCTCCTTGCCGCCGAAAAGCACCACGGCCCCTTCGGGAGGAGCGGAACCAAGGGTGGGAGATTCTCGATAAACGCGCTCCAGTTCCAGGACGGCGTCTCCATTCTTGTTGGAGACGAAAACTTTCACTCCGTCCACCTCGCCCACGAGTTCACCGTGTTCGAAGACGACCGTCGTCGCCCCTTCCTCACGTGCCGCCTGGTTCCGGGACACGTCTTCCCGCTTGCCATCCCAGCCATCACCCGGAAGCCCTCCCTGAAATCCGACCGCTTCGAATTTGCCCTCGCCCAGCGCAATGATCTGCACTCCGGTGCGGTAGTCGTCCTTCGAGCCGGAATACTCGCCTTGGATCGTGAAGTCGGCATCCGTGCTCGACGGATCGTCATAGGCGACGGGTTTGGCGCAGGCGGCGAGGGAAAGCAGCGGCAACAGGAATAGCGTGAGTTTCGGGTCCATGGAACCTAAACGCTTCATTCCGCCGAAACTTTTCGCCAACCGTAGTCCGACCGCATTCCGAAAAGGATTTGCCACAGCTCACCAAGGCGGCAGACCGAGCATTTCCGGCAACGCGGTGCGCGGACGCCAGGTGAGGATTTCCGGATCACCCGCTGTCACAAGAACGGTATGTTCGAAATGGGCGGACGGTTTTCTGTCTTCGGTAATGACCGTCCAGCCGTCTTCAAGAATGCGGACACCCGCAGAACCGGCATTCACCATCGGCTCGATGGCAAGTGTCATGCCCGGAGCGAGAATCGGGGATTTCCCCTGAGGCCGGTAGTTGGGAATTTGCGGTTCCTCATGCAGGCGGCGGCCGACTCCGTGACCGACAAACTCGCGGACAATGGTAAATCCATGGGGTTTGGCAAAATCCTCGACCGATCCGCAAAGGTCGGCCAACCGCATTCCCGACCGGGCGCGGTCGATCGCTTCGAAAAGCGACTGTTCGGTTACCGCCAGCAGGCGTTTGGTTTGCTCGGGAATATCTCCCGCAGCGACCGTGGTGGCATTGTCGCCAATGAAGCCGCCCTTGATGATGCCAACGTCGATCTTCACGATATCACCCGGTTGGATGCGGCGGGGACCGCCGATGCCATGGACGACCTCCTCGTTCACGGAGATGCAGATCTGCCCGCTGAATCCGCGGTAGCCCAGAAAGGCGCTCTTGCAGTCGTGTTCGCGCATCAGTTCTGCCGCGAGCTTGTCAATTTCCCCGGTCGACCGGCCGGGGACCACTTCCCGCGCAAGCGCTTGAAGGATCTCCGAGGCAATGGAACCCGAGGCCCGCATCCGGTCGATCTCGCGCGGGGATTTGATAGGGATGCGGTTTCTGCGGGACACCGGAGGAGGAGAATGAATTAAAGACCTTTGTCGAAGATCCGGAGAAGGGCGACGGCCACTTCATCCTGCGGAGCAGTGGCATCGCAAGGATATAGGATCCCCTTGTTGGCATAGTGAGCGATCGCCGGCCGGGTAATTGTGGAGAACTCTCCGTAGCGGCTGCGGAAGTTCTCCTCGTCGTCATCGGAGCGCGGGCCGGCGGCCGAACCGCAAACGGGGCACTTGCCGTCATTTCTGAGCTGGTCTTTCTGACCTGACCAGCGGCAATCGGAACATTCCACCCGATTACGGGTCCGCTCCAGCAGTTCCCCGTAGGGGACTTCGAGTGACACGGCGGCATCCAAGCGCTTGCCATCGGCAGATAGCCAACCGTCGAGAAACTCCGCCTGCGGCAGGCTGCGGGGAAAGCCATCCAGAACCCAACCGCCCGGGTGTGCATCCAGCCAATCGGACAAGATCGGGCACATCAGGTCGTCCGGAAGGTATTCGCCCCGGGCAAGAATCGGGGCGGCCTTGTTGCCAAGGGGCGTCCGCTGTTCCACCGCCTCCCGCAGCAGTGCGCCCGTGCTGAGGTAATCAAGGCCAAGACCCGCGGCGAGCCGCCGTCCCTGGGTTCCTTTGCCCGAAGCGGGAGGCCCGAGCAAAACCACACGGAACGGCGTGCCGGCGGACACAGTCTGTTAGGCCTGGTTGTAGATGTAAGCCGTGATGCCAATCACAACGAGGACTGCGATGATCGTCCAAAGATAGACGATGGCCGTGCGCGGGGCGGCCCCGGTATTCTGGGAGAGACGGTCGTAGCGCCCCTTGAGCTTTCCTTTGCGAAGGAACCCGTCGTAATGCTTTTGCAGCAGCTGGGTCTCCACCTGCCGCATGACGTCGAGCACCACACCCACCATGATCAGCAGCGACGTGCCGCCGAAAAATTGCAGGACCAGCGAGCCCGGGGGCAGGCCGACCAGCGCGCCGACACCGACCGGGAGCACGAACAAAATGGCGAGGAAAATTGCCCCGGCGAAGGTGAGCCGGGTCATGGTGAAATCAAGGAAATCAGCCGTCGGCTTGCCAGGACGAACGCCAGGGATGTAACCGCCGTTGCGTTTGAGATCCTCCGCGATCTGGGAAGGCTGGAACATCATCGCCACCCAGAAATAGGAGAATAGGAAAATACCAATTCCGCCGAGAACATAATACCAGGTCCCGCCCCCGACCAGTTCGCCATAAAGTCGGGTCGCCCAGGGCTGCCCTTGGAAAAACCAGGTCAGCATCATCGGAGGAAGAGACAGCACCGCGGAAGCGAAGATGATTGGCATGACGCCCGCGTAATTGACCTTGAGCGGGAGGTATTGGGTCTGCCCGCCGAACTGCTTGCGTCCGACCACCCGCTTGGCGTATTGGACGGCGATTCGTCGCTGCGCCTGGGTAATTGAAATGGTCGCCGCAATGACTATCAGAAGGAGAGCGACCATCACGACCATCATGATCGCGCGGAACGGGGTGGCGTCGTCGCCAGTGAAGTAGTTCCAAGCTTGGATCAAGGCACCCGGAAGCGCGGAGATGATATTGACCGTAATGATAATCGAGATGCCGTTGCCGATCCCTTTCTCCGTGATCTGGTCGCCAATCCACATGAGAAGGACGGTTCCGGCGACAATGGTGAGGACGGTGAGTGCGACCCAGGTGAATGATTGGTCGGGCACCAATGTTCCGAATTTCTCGACTCCCTGCATGTAGGGAATGTTTTCCGGATTCTTGAGGGATTGGGCAACGAAGTATCCTTGGACCAGAGCGATGAAGATCGTGATATACCTTGTGTATTGGGTGATCTTCTGGCGGCCGCCATCTTCCCGGGCAAGGCGTGAAAGCTTGGGAACCACGGCGGTCATCAGCTGGACCATGATGGAAGCCGAAATGTAGGGCATGATGCCCAGCGCGAAGATCCCGGCCTGCGTGAGTCCCCCACCTGAGAAAACCATCAGCAGGGCGTTGATTCCACCCAGCGGATCGGTCGGATCCTGCTTTTGCACACTGTCAAGCCATGCCTTGATGACCGTGGCATCGACTCCAGGCAGCGTGATGTGCACCCCGAGGCGGATGATGACGATCAGGGCAAGGGTGAAAAGGATACGGTCCCGGAGTTCGGGGATACGCCAGGTGTTCGCAAACGCGGAAATCATGATAGGAGGATGGAAGGAATGACGCGCGGGTTATAAACACGGCGAGGAAGCGCACAAGCGCTTCCTCGCCGGAAATCAGGGAGTTAACTACGGGGCTCTCAAGCGTTGGGTGCTTGGACCGAACCGCCGGCCTTTTCGATCTTTTCGCGGGCGGAGGCGCTGGCATTGCCGACCACGAGGGTCAGCGATTTGGTCAGGTCGCCATCGCCGAGCACCTTGATCTTGTCGGTGCGGCCGTTGATGAGGCCGACCTTGCGGAGGGCTTCCTCATCGATGGTGGCTCCGGCTTCGAAGAGGTCCTCGAGGTCGCCGACATTGACCGTGCCGACCACGTCGCGGAAGTCGTAGTTGTTGAAACCGCGCTTGGGCAGACGGCGGTGAAGGGGCATCTGACCGCCTTCGAAGCCGACGCGGGTGCCGCTGCCGGAACGGGCCTTCTGGCCCTTGTTGCCTTTGCCCGCGGTCTTGCCGCGGCCGGAGCTTTCGCCACAGCCGAGACGTTTCACGCGGTGCTTGGCACCGGGATTCGGATTATAGGAATTGAGATTCATTTGGGAAGTTTCTAGTGATCAGTGATCAGTGATCAGAAAAGAGTTCCGATCACCGGTGAACTCAGATGGCCTTCTCGCGCTTTTTCTTGCCGCGGGATCCGAGGACCTGATCGCGGGTGCGGAGCTGGGAGAGGGCCTTGAGGGTGGCTTTTACGACGTTGGCGTGGTTGGACGATCCCATCGATTTGGCAAGAATGTCACGGATGCCGACCGCCTCACAAACGGCGCGGACGCCGCCACCGGCGATGATGCCGGTTCCGGGGGACGCGGGCTTGAGGAGCACCTTGCCGCCGCCGAACTCGGCGTAAATCTCGTGGGGGATGGTGCCGTCCACGATGCTCATCGGCTTGAGCACCTTGCGGGCGCCCTCGCTGGCCTTCTTGATGGCGTCGGCCACTTCGTTCGCCTTGCCGAAGCCGAGACCGACCTTGCCGATCTTGTCGCCAGAGACGACGAGGGCGGAAAAGCTGAAACGGCGGCCGCCTTTCACGACCTTGGCGCAGCGGTTGATGAAGACGACCTTTTCGGAAAGCTCGTTGCCTTCGGCGTCGGTGGGGGCCTGGCGCTCTTCACGGCGAGGGCCGCCGCGGCCGCGTTGACCGCCGCCTCCGCCGCCTTGGTAGCCGCCGCCACCTCCGCCGCCGCCTTGGTAGCCGCCACCACCACCACCGCCACCACCTTGGTAGCCACCGCCTCCGCGGTTCGGGGGTTGCGGGGGCGCGGATGCTGGCGCTGCTGGGGGCGCGGATGAAGCGTTATCGGGAGTGGTTACCATGATGGATGTCTGGTCGGGGCGTTAGAATTGGAGGCCGGCTTCGCGCGCTGCGTCGGCGAGGGCTTTGACTTTACCGTGGTAAAGGTGACCGCCGCGGTCGAAGACCACGGCGCTGATGTTGGACGCCTGGGCGCGCTCGGCAAGGAGCTTGCCGACTTTCTGCGCGCCATCGACGTTGGCGGAACCGGTTTCGAACGATTTGTCCAGCGTCGAGGCGGAGCAAAGGGTGCGGCCGGCGGCATCGTCGATGACCTGGGCGTAAATGTGTTGGTTGGAGTAGTGGACGGCCAGACGGGGACGGGCCGCGGTGCCGGCGACTTTGCGGCGGATGCGGTCGTGGATGCGTCGGCGGATCGACTTGCGATTGATGATGCTCATGGTGCCGTAACTGATTTGAGGTGGGTGGCGACGGATTGCGGTTACTTGCCGACGCTCTTGCCTTCCTTGCGGCGGACTTTCTCGCCGACGTAGCGGACGCCCTTGCCCTTGTACGGCTCGGGAGGATAGAAACTGCGGACCTCGGCGGCAAACTGGCCGACGAGCTGCTTGTCGATTCCTTCGACCTTGATCTTCGTATTCTCGACGACGGTGACGTTGAGACCGGAGGGGATCGGGTGAAGGAGGGGATGGGAACGGCCGAGCGAAAGGTCGAGGTCGGCGCCCTTGACGGCGGCACGGAGGCCGACGCCATGGATTTCAAGATCCTTCACGAAACCTTGCGACACGCCGAGAATCAGGTTCTGGACGATGCTGCGGGTGGTGCCGTGGAGGGCCTTGTGCTGGCGGAGTTCGCTGGCGCGGGAGACGGTGACGTTTCCGTCCTCGCTCTTGAGGGAGATGCCGTCCGGAAGCGGGAAGTCGAGTTTGCCCTTGGGGCCTTCGACAACCACGGTGCGGCCGTCAACCTTGACGGCGACCTTTTCGGGAAGGGAGATTGGTTTGAGTCCGACTCGTGACATGGTGTTGTTTTCCTTTCGCGAGTTTGGGTTACCAGACGTTGGCGAGGAGTTCGCCGCCGAGGTTCTGCTTCTTGGCGGTGCCGCCGGACATGACCCCTTTCGATGTGGAAAGGATCGAGATGCCGAGTCCCGACATGACGCGCGGGACTTCGCCGGCACCGACATATTGGCGGCGGCCGGGCTTGGAAACGCGCTTGAGATCGGTGAGGACGGAGCGGCCGTCGATGAACTTCGGTTTGAGCTTCAACTCGGTGCGTTCGCCGGTGACGACTTCGTAGTTCCAGAGGTAGCCTTCTTCCTGAAGGATCCGGGCGATGTCCGCCTTGATCTTGGAATAGGGTGCGGTGAATTCCTCGTTGCCGGCGCGGCAGGCGTTTTTGAAGCGCGTGAGAAAGTCGGAGATGGGATCGGTGAGAACTGCCATGACAGGTATTTCTATAAAGGGTCTGTGGATTAGTTGGCAGCGGCGGCCTCGGCCTCAACCTCGTTGGCTTTCTTCATGTCGCGGAACGGCATACCCAACTCGGCGAGCAACTCGCGGCCTTCCTTGTCGTTGCTGGCGGAGGTCACGAAGATCAGGTCGAAGCCGATGGTGCGCTTGATCTGGTCAAGCTCGATCTCCGGGAAGATCGTCTGGTCGGTGATGCCGCAGGCGTAGTTTCCGCGGCCGTCGAAGGACTTGGAGGAAATGCCCCGGAAGTCCCGGATGTTCGGCGCGGTGACGTTGATGAAACGGTGCAGGAATTCCCACATGCGGGCGCCACGGAGGGTGACGCGGGCGCCGAGAGGTTCGTTCTCTCGGAGTTTGAAGTTGGCGACGGCCTTCTTGGAGAAGGTGATGGAAGGACGCTGGCCGGTGATCTTGGCGATCTCGTTGACGGCATCATCAACCGCGATCTTGCGGTCGGCGGCTTTGCCCATGCAGGACGTGACCACGATCTTTTCGAGTCGCGGGACCTGGTGGGAATTGGTGTAGCCGAGCTTTTTGGTAAGGCTCGGCACCACCTTGTCCTTGTAGTGTTGTTGGAGTGCGGGAGTGCTCATTTGGTTTTGCGGGTCAGCGCAGGTTGGTGTTTGCGCTTAAGCGCGGGCGGAAGCGGTCGCTTCAGCCCACTTTCTTTACGTTGGAGATATGGACGGGTGCGTCAACGGTCTTGATCCCGCCATCCTGATCCTTCTCGGAACGGCGGGTGGCCTTTTGGACGGTGCGGCCACCTTCCACGGTGACCTGACCTTTGGCGGCATTCACCTGGAGCACGGTTCCGCGCTTGCCCTTGTGATTGCCCGCGATGATTTCGACTTCGTCGCCTTTTTTGACGTGGGTCTTGATGCGGCTCATGAAATTGGAGAGATGGAGTTGAAGGGGGCGGAGTTCAGAGGACCTCGGGTGCGAGGGAGACGATCTTCATGAATTGGCGCTCGCGGAGTTCGCGGGCGACGGGGCCGAAGATGCGGGTGCCGCGGGGGTTGTTGTCCTTGTCGATGATGACGATCGCGTTCGAATCGAAGCGGAGGATCGAGCCATCGGCACGGCGGATCGGGTAGGCGGTGCGGACCACGACGGCCTTGACGACACTGCCCTTTTTGACGGCGGCGGTCGGAATGGAATCGCGGATGTGGCAGGTGATCACATCGCCGATGCGGGCGCTGCGGGTGCGCTTGCCGAGCACGCCAATCATTTTCGCGCTGCGGGCGCCGGTGTTATCGGCGACGGCGAGCTTGGTTTCCATTTGGATCATGACGTAGTAAATTTGAAATTTGAAATCTGAGATCTGAAATCCGGCAGCGCCGGATCAATGCGAGAGAACCTCCTCGAGCGCCCAGCGCTTGAGCTTGGACAGGGGGCGTGTCTCGACGATGCGGACGCGGTCGCCGATCTTGGCGGTTCCGTCTTCATCGTGGACGTAGTATTTCTTGGACCGCTTGACGATCTTGTTGAAACGGGGATGGGGAACGCGGGCGATGTGTTCGACAACGATGGTTTTCTCCATCTTGTCGGACACAACCACGCCGACGCGGGTCTTGCGGATGTGGGGCGTGGAGTCCTGGGTGGTCTCGCTGGTGGTCTCGCTCATGGGAAAAATAGGTAAGGCGTGGGAAGCAGGTTAGGCGGAAGCCTTGGAGTTGAGGATCGTGATGACCCGGGCGGATTCGCGACGCACCTCGCGGATGCGGGCGGGGTTCTCCAACTGTCCGGTGGAGCGCTGGAGGCGGAGGTTGAAGCCCTCCTCCTTGAGGTCGCGGAGGCGGACCCGGAGTTCGTCGACGGACAGTTCGCGGAGGTCTTTGGCTTTGGTGGTGGCCATGGTGTGGAAAGTTGGTTTGGAAGGTGATCGGAAGGATCAGGCGTGCGGATTGCGGGTCACGAGGCGGGTGCGGATGCCCAGCTTGTAGGAAGCGAGACGCATGGCTTCCTTGGCGGCGGATTCCGGCACACCACCCACTTCGAAGAGGATGTTGCCCGGGCGGATCACGGCGACCCAGCCCTCGACGGCGCCCTTGCCCTTGCCCATCCGGGTTTCCGGCGGGCGGGAGGTGATCGACTTGTGGGGGAAAATCCGAATCCAGACTTTGCCTTTCCTCTTCAGCGAGCGGTTGATCGCGATCCGGCAGGCTTCGATCTGTCGGTTGGTCATCCAGCCGCGGTCGAGGGTTTGCAGACCGAAGTCACCGAAGGCGACGGTGGTTCCGCGCTGGGCATTGCCGGAGCGGCTTCCGCGGTGGCTCTTGCGGAACTTGGTTCGTTTGGGCATCAAAGGCATGGCTCGGTCCTTCTGGGAAAAGTTAGGTTATCGGGAAAAAGGGATGGGAAATGAATCAGTTGCGGTTCTGGGGCGGGCGGCGGTCGCCACCGCGATCTCCACCGCGTCCGCCGCGGTCACCACGATCGCCGCGCTCGCGGCCTTGTGGCTGCTTGCCGTCGTCTTCTTTGCGGTTGACCCAGCATTTGACACCGATGATGCCGTAAAGGGTGCGGGCCTCAGCGAAGCCATAATCAAGCGGAACACGCAGCGTCTGGAGCGGAACCTTGCCTTCGCGGTAGCCTTCGGCGCGGGCGATGTCCGAACCACCGAGGCGGCCGGCGCAGCGGAGGCGGATGCCCTCCGCGCCGAAGTCCATGGCGGTCTGGAGCGCGCGTTTCATCGCGCGGCGGAAGCTGATCCGGCGCTCGAGCTGAATGGCGATCTGCTCCGCGACGAGTTGGGCATCAAGCTCCGGCTTGCGAATCTCAATGATGTCGATCTTCACCTGCGCACCCTTGCAGATGTTGTTGATGTCGCGGGTCATGATTTCGATCTCCTTGCCTTGGCGACCGATGATGAGGCCCGGCCGTGAGGTATGGAGGGTGACGCGGACGCTGTTCCAAGCGCGCTCGATGACAACACGGGCCAGACCGGCGTTCTGAAGCTTGTTCTTCAGATAGCTACGGATCGTAAGATCTTCGTGGAGCTTGTCGGTGTAGTCCTTGCCGCTGGCATACCACTTGGAGCGCCAGTCCTTGTTGACGGCGAGGCGGAATGCGATCGGATTTACTTTTTGGCCCATGTTCGGTGAGGGATGAGATTAGAGAGAGTCTGGATTTCAGGCGGATTCCTCGGCGGCGGCCACGGCGGGCGCTGCTTCAGCTTTCTTGGAGGTGGACTTGCGGGCGGCCCGCTTTTTCTTCTCGGGTGCGGAGCCGGTGAGAGTGATGGAAATGTGGCTGGTGCGCTTGAGGATCGGACCGGCGGATCCCTTGGCGCGCGGCTTGAAGCGGCGGAGGGTCGGACCGGCGCCGATGACGGCTTCCTTGATGACGAGCGAGCCGGTATCGAGAGAGAAGTTGTTCTCGGCATCGGCGATGGCGGTCTTGAGCGTCTTGCCGATGAGTTGGGCGGCCTTCTTGGGGGTGAAAGTCAAGATGTCCAGGGCCGTGGATACGGGCAGGCCTTGAATTTCGCGGGCGACGTCACGCGCCTTTTTGGGCGAGAGGCGTACGAATTTGGTGGTGCTTGTGACTTCCATGGGTCGTCGGACGTGAGGGGTTGCGGCGCTGAGGCTTATTCGGTTTCGAGAACGGCGAGATCGCCGGGGCGTGGAGTTTCGGTGACCCGGTCGAGGGATTCGACGAAGGCACCGCTGACGCCCTTGCGGACGTCGGCGAGAATGGCTTTTCCGTAGGGCTGCTGCCCATGGAAGAGGCGAAAGGTCATTCCGATCCTGGCATCCTGGCTTTCGCCGATGTTCAGGACCAGCATGCCGCTTTCTTGGTCGAGGCTGACGATGCGGGCCTGCTGGAGAGAGCCGGTCCGGACATCGGGGCGGGGCTTCTCGCGCAGACCGAGAACGGCGTCAAGCTCTCTAAGTGAAGTTTCGACACGAAGGCGGGAATCGGGATCCGAAACGACCGCCAGGCGGAGGTATTCGCTGATCGCAGAGGCCAGCCGGGTGACCGCGGATTCAAGCTTGCTCGCCCGCTCTGCGGCGAGTTGGAGATCGGCGGCGGCCTGGACAAGGCGGTCGTCGCCACCGTCGAGGAGATTTTTCCCCAGCGCTTCGAGGCGGACGCGGACTTGTTCCAATTGTCCGGCGGCTTCCTTCTCGCCGCGGTTCGCTTCGACGAGCGAGCGCTGGAGCGCCTGGTTCTGCGCCTGAAGCTCGCCGATGATCTCCTGATATTCGCGGGCGGTCGGCTCCTGCGCGGTGCACGATCCGGCCATGGCCAGCATCCCGAGGGAAGCGGCGAATGACTTGAGGTGGAACGTGGCGCGCATGAGCGTGTGCTTTCGGAAAAATCGGGGATGCCAGCTTACTTCTTACCGATGCCGCCGTGGTTGCGGAAGATTCGGGTGGGAGCGAACTCGCCGAGTTTGTGACCGACCATGTTTTCCGTGACATACACGGGAACGAAGGTCTTGCCGTTATGGACGGCGAAGTTGTGGCTGACGAAGTCGGGAGTGATCATCGACTTGCGGCTCCATGTTTTGATGGGCTTGCGGTCGGATCCGAGTTCAGCGACTGCATCGATCTTGGCGAGGAGCTTCTGATCGACGTAGGGGCCTTTCTTGAGGGAACGTGGCATGAGGCGGGGTGGTTGTGGAAATTGGGAAGATAAAGAGGCGGGCGGGACGCCCACGCTCCTTGGGTTACTTGCGCTTCGTTTTGTGGCGGGACTCGACGATGAAGACACCGGTGGTCTTCTTCTTGTTGCGGGTCTTCTGGCCCTTCGCGTGGCCCCACGGGCTGAGAAGGTGCTGGCGACCACCACCGGACTTCGACCTGCCTTCGCCACCGCCGTTGGGGTGGTCGACCGGGTTCATGGTCATGCCGCGAACGGTCGGGCGGACGCCCTGCCAGCGGGTGCGGCCAGCTTTCCCGGAGATTTCGTTCATGTGGTCGCGGTTGCCCACCTGGCCGATGGTGCAGACGCAACGGTCGTTGAAGCGCCGGATTTCTCCGGAGGGCATCTTGACCAGAGCCCAGCCGCCATCGCGGTTGGAAAGGACCGCGAGCTGGCCGGCCGCGCGGGCGACCTTGCCACCGTTGCCGGGAATGAGTTCGATGTTGTGAATCGGCGTTCCGAGCGGCACGGCGCTGAGCGGCATCGCGTTGCCGGTTTTCGGCGCGACATTGTCTCCGGCTACCACGGTCGATCCCACTTCGAGGCCGAGAGGGGCGAGGATGTAGGATTTCTGCCCGTCCTCATATTGGATGAGGGCGATGCGACAGGTGCGGTTCGGATCGTATTCGATGCCGAGCACGGTGGCGGGCGCGTCCTTGCGGCCGCGCTTGAAGTCGATCAGGCGGTAGTGGCGCTTGTGTCCGCCGCCGATGTGGCGGCAGGTGATGCGACCGGTGTTATTCCGGCCGCCGGAGCGCTTGAGCGGCGTGAGAAGACTCTTCTCAGGTTTGCTTTTGGTGATCTCCTCGAATGAAGGGAGATTCTTGTAGCGCGCGGACGGGGTGTTTGGATTGAAAGTTTTCAGGGGCATGACTCGCGGAACGGTTGATGGTTACGTTTGGAGCAGCGGTCGGAACCACTCAGACGAGGTCGAGCGTCTCGCCTTCCTTGAGGCGGACGACGGCTTTTTTCCAATGATTGGTGCGGCCGGCATCGGCACGGCGCTGGCGGCGCTGTTTGCCGGCGTAGTTGGCGGTGCGGACGGCAAGGACGGTTTTGCCGAAGAGTTGTTCGACGGCCTGCTTGATCTCCAGCTTGTTGGCTTTGCGGTCCACTTCGAGGACGACCTCGTTGTTGGTTTCCTGGAGAAGCGTCGCTTTCTCGCTGAGGCGGACGTTTTTAATGACCTGGTAAATGTCTTTCATGATCTCGGTATTCTGAGGTCCGGGGTTCAGGCGGTGCGCCGGGCGAGGGTTTCGACGGCGTCGCCGACGAAAACCACCGAGTGCGCGAGGAGGAGTTGCTCGACGTTGAGTTCGTCGGGGGTGACGAGCTGGGTCCAGGCGACGTTGCGGGCGGCAAGGTAGGTGGATTCGTCGAAGTTGTTGGAAACGACGAGGATCTTGCCGGGCTGGGTGATTTCGCCGATCGCGGCGATGAAGGACTTGGTCTTGCCGTCGCCGATCGAGAAGGTGTCAACCGTCTGGATCTTGCCGCCGCGGACGAGGTCGCCGAGGACGCGGCGCAGGGCGAGCTTGCGGACCGTCTTGGGGACTTTCTTGGAATAATCGCGGGGACGCGGGCCGAAGACGACACCGCCGCCGACGAAGATCGGGGCGCGCTTGTCGCCGTGGCGGGCGTTGCCGGTGCCCTTTTGCTTGTAGATCTTCTTGTTGTTGCCGCGGACCTCGCCACGGGTCTTGGTGTTGGCGGAACCGGTGCGGCGGTTGGCGCGGTAGGCGGTCACGAGATCGTGAACGGCCTGACGGCCCTTTTCCTCACCAACCAGAACGAGGTTGGCGGATTGGGCGTCTTCAGCAGTGAAGGACTTTGCGGTCATGACTTGGAATCTTGGGAAGTTTCAGGAAGCCGCCGGATCAGGCGGACTTTTTCTTGGCGGGGCGGACGGTGACGTAGCTGCCGTTGTGGCCGGGGACGGCTCCGGAGACGAGGATCACGCCGTCATCGGCGCGGACGCCGACGACCTTGAGGTTTTGGACGGTGCTGCGGGTGGTACCCATGTGACCGGGCATCTTCTGGTTTTTCCAAACGCGGCCGGGAGTGGAGCGACAGCCAATGGCACCGGTCCGGCGGTGCATCATGGAGCCGTGGGTCATTTTCAGACCACCAAAGCCGTGACGTTTCACCGCGCCCTGGAAGCCGCGGCCCTTGGAATTGCCGATCACGTCCACCCACTGGCCTTCGGTGAAGGTTTCCAAACCCGGATGGGTGGCGGGAGCTTCGGTTCCGTTTTCAAAGCGGAATTCCTTGATGAAGCGCTTCGGAGTCGAGCCGGCTTTTTTGAAAATGCCGAGGGCGGGCTTGGTGACGCGTTGCTCTTTCTGTTCGCCATATCCGACCTGCACGGCGGTGTAGCCGTCGGTCTCCGGTGTTTTCACCTGGAGGACGGTGTTGCCGGCGACGTCGATGACGGTGACGGGGATCATGGTGCCGGCCTGTTGGTCGAACAGGCGGGTCATACCGATTTTTTTGCCGAGAAGGCCGAGTGACATGGCTGGAAGATTTGAAATTTGAAATTTGAGATTTGAAATTCACTGCCGGAGGCAGTGCTCAGATGCGGATGGTGATATCCACACCGGCGGGGAGATTGAGCTTCTTGAGCTCATCCACCGTGCGGGCGGTCGGATCGACGATGTCGAGCAGGCGCTTGTGAGTACGGATTTCGAATTGTTCCGCGGACTTCTTGTTGACGTGGACCGAGCGGTTGACGCTGAACTTTTCGATGCGGGTCGGAAGCGGGATCGGCCCGGCGACGCGGGCGCCGGTGCGCTTGGCGGTCTCCACGATTTCTTGGGCGGAGCGATCGATCGCCCGGTGGTCATACGCACGCAGGCGGATTCGGATTTTCTGGTTTTCCATGGTGGAGGTTGTTTGACGGTTTACGTGATGGTCTGCAGGGCGAGCAATCAGCCTAAGCGGTCGCTTACGATTTCTTCGACGATGTTGTTCGGGACCTGCTCGAAGTGCGACGGAGTCATCGCATAGGAAGCACGGCCCGAGGAAAGGGTGCGGACGGCGGTCGAGTAGCCGAACATTTCCTTCAGCGGAACGTTGGCGTGGACGATGGAGAGCTTGCCTTTTGATTCGGTGTTCTGAATCTGGCCGCGGCGGCGGCTGAGGTCGCCCATGACATCGCCCTGGTAATCGTCCGGGGTGGATACTTCCACGGCCATGATCGGCTCGAGGAGGATCGACTTGGCTTTCTTGAAGCCGTCCTTCATGGCGAAAATGGCCGCCATGGTGAAGGCGTTCTCGTTGGAATCGACGTCGTGGTAGGAGCCGTCGAGGATATCGACATGGACATCGATGACAGGGTAACCGGCGATGATGCCATTGGTCATCGACTCGTTGATGCCCTTGTAAACGGCATTGATATATTCCTTGGGAATCGTGCCGCCGACGACCTTGTTATCGATGGTCAGGCCTTTCCCCTTTTCGTTAGGCTTGAGGGCGATGATCACGTGGCCGTACTGGCCGCGGCCGCCGGATTGCTTGATCAGCTTCCCTTCCCCGCCGGCGGCGGCGGTGATGGTTTCGCGGTAGGCGATTTGCGGGGCGCCGGTGTTGGCCTCGACCTTGAACTCGCGGCGGAGACGGTCGACGATGATCTCCAGGTGAAGCTCACCCATGCCTGAAATGATGGTCTGGCCGGTTTCCTCGTCGGTCTTGACCATGAAGGTCGGGTCTTCTTCGGAGAGGCGGCCGAGAGCGAGAGCGAGTTTCTCCTGGTCGGCGACGGTTCTTGGCTCGACGGCCATGGAAATGACCGGTTCCGGGAAAGTGGGGGGTTCGAGAACCACATCGTGGTTGTCGGCGGCGAGGGTGTCGCCGGTGGTGACGTTCTTGATGCCGACCATGGCGGCAATGTCACCGGAATAACAGGAATCGACGTCGGTGTGCTGGTTGGACTGGATCCGGATCAGGCGGCCGACGCGCTCGGATCGTCGGGTCCGGGGGTTGTAAACGGTGTCGCCCTTCTTGATGACTCCGGAATAGACGCGGAAGAAAACGAGCTTTCCGACATATTTGTCCGCCCAGAGTTTGAAGGCGAGGGAGACGAATTTTTCGTTGTCGGAAGTGATGACCTCGATCTGTTTCCCGTGATCATCGGGATCCATTCCGATCGCAGGCGGGATGTCGAGCGGGCTCGGGAGATAATCGAGGACGGCGTCGAGAAGATATTGGACACCTTTGTTTTTGAATGCGGAGCCGCCGGCGACGGGGACCAGCTTGTTGGAAATGGTGGCGCGGCGGATGCCTTGCTTCAGTTCCTCTTTGGAGATCACTTCCTCCATCAGGAATTTTTCACCCACGATTTCATCCACATCGGCGACGGCGCTGATGAGTTCCTCGTGTGCGATTCTACAGGTTTCCACCAGGTCGCCTTCGAGGTCCTTGACGGTGTAGGTGGAGCCGAACTTGTCATCGTCGGAAAAGTAAACCGCCTTCCGGTTCACCACGTCGATCTGGCCGATAAGCTGATCTTCGGCGCCAATCGGGATGAGGATGCTGATGGCATTCGCGCCAAGCTTGTCCTTCACCTCGTGGACGACATTGTCGAAGTCGGCCCCGGTGCGGTCCATCTTGTTGACGAAGACCAGCCGCGGGACGTTGTATTTGGTCGCCTGCCGCCAGACGGTTTCGGTCTGCGGCTGAACTCCGGCGACGGCGTCGAAAACAACGATCGCGCCATCGAGAACCCGCAGCGAGCGCTCGACCTCGGCCGTGAAGTCCACGTGCCCGGGAGTGTCGATGATGTTGATCCGGTGCTTCTGGTCGGGGAAAAGTTTGGTCATCCCCGGCTCGACATGCTGCCACCACTCGGTGGTGACGGCGGCGGAGGTGATCGTGATCCCCCGCTCGCGCTCCTGTTCCATCCAGTCGGTGGTCGCGCCGCCGTCGTGGACTTCGCCGAGTTTGTGAATCATGCCTGTATAGAACAGGATCCGCTCGGTGAGCGTCGTCTTGCCCGCGTCGATGTGCGCGGCGATCCCGATATTCCGGGTGCGCTCGAGCACATATTGGCGGTTTGGACTGTTCGGATTCACTGGCGGAGTGCGGGAGCGCGCGGTCGGTAATTAGAAGCGGAAGTGGGCGAAGGCGCGGTTGGCCTGGGCCATCTTGTGCACGTCGTCGCGTTTGCGGACGGCGCTGCCCTGGTTGTTGGCGGCGTCCTTGATCTCGTTGGCAAGAGCGACATGCATCGGGGTGCCCTTGCGGTTGCGGGCGTAGTTGACGAGCCAGCGCATCGAGAGTGACTCGGAGCGATCGGCGGCGACTTCCAGAGGCACCTGATAGGTCGCGCCACCGACGCGGCGGGATTTGACCTCGACGCGCGGCTTGGAGTTTTCCACCGCGCGGGTGATGACTTCGAGGGGATCGACGGTGTCAACACCTTCGTTGGCGCGGTCGATCGCGGCGTAAACGATCCGTTGGGCGAGCGAACGCTTGCCGGAGGTCATGACCTTGCTGATGAGGTGACCGACGAGCGGGCTGTCGTAGCGGGGATCGCGACGGTCGGGCTTGGTGAAGATGCGCTTGCGGCGTGGCATGGCGGTGAGAGGTGAAGATTGGTTGGAGGGAAATTACTTCTTCTTGGCGGGAGCGGCGGGCTGGCCCGGCTTCGGACGCTTGGCACCGTACTTCGAGCGGCTCTGGCGGCGCTTGTCCACGCCGAGGGTATCGAGCGACCCGCGGACGATGTGGTAGCGGACACCCGGAAGGTCTTTCACCCGGCCGCCGCGAACGAGGACGATCGAGTGCTCCTGGAGGTTGTGGCCCTCACCGCCGATGTAGGCGATGACTTCGAACCCGTTGGTAAGGCGCACTTTGGCGACTTTGCGGAGAGCCGAGTTCGGCTTCTTCGGCGTGCGGGTCATTACTTGGAGACAAACTCCGCGGCGCTGTGGGCAGTTCACGAGTGAGGGTGACTTAGACTTTTCGGCCGGAGTGTGGCGTCCCTTGCGAACGAGCTGATTGATGGTCGGCATGATTTCCTGCGTGGTTCTGACTGATTTTCCCATTGGGACAAACCGGCGCGCCGACGAGGAATCTCGCTGGAGCTTTTTTCCGGAGCTGCACCCGATAAAGTTTCCCGATGTAATAGCTGCCTCGTTATGAACGTCAGCAGCCCTTGCTGTGGGGGGGGCGAAGATAGGAGTCGAACCCGATCTGACAAGCCCTATTTTGGCTTCTTGCGGAAATTTTCGATCAAATCTCCGATAATTTGCAAATGGGCGGTGACAAAGGGCCGATTCGGCTGGATCGCGATGGGATGGAGGTCGGAAGACATCCCCACTTTGAAGATCGCCTGAGACCGACGCACTTCCCTCGGGGTCCCAAATGATGGGTTCGATGGTCTTTCAAACTTCCGCCCTGTCTGAAGTTTTAAAAACTTCTTTACAATCGAGGTTGGTTATTAATCATTCAGTCCGTGCTGTCCCCGCATGAAGACAATCAACCTGATGAAAATCGGGGCAGTTGGCTGCATGGTCGCCCTCGCGTCCTGTGCGTCGCCGCCCGCCACTACTTCGGTGCCGACGTCGGCCACCACCACCTCGCGTCCTGACGCTTCGCTCTCCGGGCGGTTGTTTCAGGAAGTGAATCACTACCGCCGCAGCCGCGGCGTCCAATCGCTCCCCCGGCATGCCGGCTTGGACCGTTTGGCCCAGCAGCACTGCGAATTCCTTCGCAAGAACCGCGGCAAGTTCTCCTTGCACGGCAGAAACGTGAGTCATTTGGGTTTCGACGGCCGGGCGATGGCTGCCCGCACCCGCTACCAGATGCAATCGTTGGGGGAGAATGTGGTCGCCGCGACCGCCTCCGGGAACGACACCGCGCCGAGGCTGGTCAGACAGTGGGTTGCATCCAAAGACCATGAGCACACCATGCGGAGCGCCTGGACCCATACCGGTGTGGGGGTTGTCGTTGACGACGACGGCATGATGTTTTCGACCCAGCTTTTCGGTGCGGCGAACAGCACCCAAATGGAGATGACAGATCGTTTCCGGCAGTTCTGAATGGCTGCGTGCCCGACCTAGCTCTTGAAAGCTCGCTCCGCGCCCGCGGTCTCCATTTCGTCGCCGGTGTGGACGAGGCAGGACGGGGGCCCCTCGCGGGGCCGGTGGCCGCCGCGGCGGTGATTCTGCCCGCGGGTTTCCGCTGCGAAGGACTGGACGACTCGAAGAAGCTGAGCGCCCTCCGCCGGGAGGAATTTTACGAAACCCTCACGTCGGATCCCGAGGTCACATGGTCGGTGGCGACTGCCGGAACCGAGGAAATCCAAACTCTCAATATCCTCTATGCGACCCATCTCGCGATGCGGCGGGCGGTGGCGAGCTTATGCCCGCTTCCCGACCACTGCCTGATCGACGGTCTCCCGGTCCGCGATTTCCCCTATCCCCATGACGGGGTGGTGAAGGGCGACGGAATTTCCCTATCAATCGCGGCGGCCAGTGTGATCGCAAAGGTTTCACGCGACCGGATGATGAGGGAAATCGATCGGGAGTTTCCCCAATACCACTTTGCGAAACATCAGGGATATGGCACCAAATTACACCTTGAAGCGCTTCGGATACACGGACCTTGTCGCCATCATCGTCAGACGTTTCAGCCGGTCGCTCAACTCACCCTGCCGCTTGAACGATGCTGAAGGTGCGGAGCGGGACCGGTTGTGGATCGGAAACTACGGCGAGAAGGTCGCGGCGGATTGGCTCAGGTCGCGGGGCCACCGCATCCTGGCTCGGAATTTCCGTGGACCGCGGCGGGGCGAGGTGGACATCGTTGCCAGACGCGGGAAGTTGCTGCTTTTCGTGGAGGTCAAGACCCGCCGCCAGGGTGCCAGGATCCGAGGGCTCGACGCGGTTGGGAAAGACAAGCAAGCGTTGATCGAGCGAGGAGCGAATGCGTGGCTGCGCCGTCTCGGTTCGCGCAATCTTCCGTGGCGCTTCGATGTGATCGAGGTGTCGGTCGAAGACGGTGAAATCCCTCTGGTCAACCATCTCAAGGACTGTTTCTAGCACTTCAATGGGTCTTGCCGGACGGACCGCGCTCCCGCACCTTGCCGCCGCCACATGGACTTTTTCTCGGATTCGATGGCTTGGATGGCGAGGAGTGACGGTGGCGTGACCATCGGTCGCGGCCCTTTTGTCCGTTGCGAGGATCCGCCGGAGGACAACGTCGCGTTCTACGTCGGTGATTTCGCTTTGTCCGCACGAGAGCCATGGAGAATTCCAGCCTCCGTCGAACGAATATCCCCCGGTGAGTTGCTCGCGGTCGCGGGGAATACCATCGCTCCAAGGATCGATTGGAAATCGGTGGATGCGGTGCCGTTCTCAAAGGTTTTCCAAGAGATCATGGCCGCGATTCACGAGGGGGTTTTTGAGAAAACCGTTCCGGTGGTCACGGAATTCGGGATCGCGGACGAGCCCCCGGGGCCAGGCCTGGTCGCCGCGATGTTGCGCCGGAAACCGCCGCTCCATTCCTACGGCTGGTGCGAGGGGAACCGGGGATTTGCGGGAGCGACTCCGGAACTGCTCTTCTCCCTCAAGGGCGGCAGGCTCGACACCATGGCCTTGGCGGGAACCGCCCGCAGCGAGGACCGCGACGTTTTCGCCGTGGATGACAAGGAAATCCGGGAGCACGAATACGTCGCCCAAACCCTCGTCGCGAAGTTGCTGGACCTGGGGACGGTCGAGCGGCAACCGCGCAGCATTCTCGATCTCGGATCGATCGTCCATTTCCTGACCCATATCAGCGTCGAACTCGCACATCCTGCGTCGGCGATGGAACTCCTCAAGCGCCTTCACCCGACTCCCGCGTTGGGCCCGCTTCCACGGACCCACGAAACGCTCGCGCTCTTATTGGATTGGCGATCTCGGCTCGGTTGTCCGCCAGGTTTTGGCGCCCCGTTCGGCCTCTGGGACCGGGGCGCCTTTACCGGAATCGTTGCCATCCGCGGGATTTGGTGGGATGGATGCGAGCTGGCGCTACCCGCCGGCTGCGGCATCATCGAAGCCAGCCGGCTAGTCAGTGAATGGAGGGAGCTGCGCTTGAAACGCGACGCCGTGAAGCAGTTCCTCAGTCCCAACGGCGAGATTTTTTGAGTTTCCCCCACCCATTTGTCGGCACCGGCCCGTTGAATCCGTTAGAGTTGCGGGCCTCCGGATTTACCACGGGTAGGTTTGCGTTTAAAAAAGATTGAGTATTTTTGAAATTCGACCAGCATCCGAGGCCGTTCCCCAAATGTTTGAACACGCCCCGGAAACACTCCATCCGATTCGGCCACAGCGTCCTGCTGCTGGTTTTCCTGTTGTCCTCCCCGATCAGCCACGCGTCCGATTCCCTTAGGGTGATTGATCCGATCGGTAAAATGGCCCGTCTCTTCAACCGCCAACTGGTGACAATCGAAGACCGCGTGGAATGGATGGAGAAACGCCTCTCGTCGATCGCCCAGCACCGTGAGCACGCGATGAAAGTATCGCTCGGAGTCCGCTGCGGACGTCTCAGCGATACCGGGCCGGATCCATCGGTGACAATCGATCTGGGTGCGATCCATTCGCTCGACTCCCTTTTTCTCGTTCCTACCCAGCGTGAGTTTCTCGAAGACACCGGACTCTTCCCCAGACGTTTCACCATCGAGTTGGCAAGCCAGCAGGATTTCGGACAGCGCACGGTCCTTTTTGCCTCGGACGCATTCGCCTTCCCGGCGCCACAAGGCAAGCCGGTTCGATTCGTGGCGGACGGCAGGGAAGCCCGCTACATCCGAATCACCGTGCACCAAGGTCATCACAAAGGCACGCGGGACGTCTTCGGGCTTTCCGAACTGGTCGCGGTCTCCAAAGGCGATCCCGTCTCATTTGGCGCGGAAGTGAGCACGGTGGGAGCGCTCAGTGTGGCGGGCATCTGGCATCCCGAGGCGTTGACGGACGGCCACACCCCGCTCGGCACCTGGCAGAGCAACACCGTGGGTTCCAGCCGGGGCGACTGTGTCACCAGCGGAAGCGCCAGCGAAACCGTGTCATGGACTCTGGACTTGAATCAACCCACGCCGGTCGACCGCATCGTCCTGTTTCCCTATCAGCTTACCGAACTGGTCGAGTCCAGCGTGCTTCCCGAATCATTCACGCTCCACGCCACCACCGCCGACGGGGAAACCGAGGCTCTTGCCTATCGATGGGAAACTCCGCTCAGCGGTGCCAACCGTCTGACACCGCTCATCATTCCGATGAAGGGCCTGCCCGTGAAACGGCTTCGATTCACCGGTAACCTGCCCTGGCAGATGGGCGACTTGCGGGTCCATGCCATCGCCGAACTGGAAGTTTGGTCGGGGGGGTTGAACGTCGCCCGCGGCCTGAAGGTGACCCGCCACCCGTCCAGCGGGCAGGTCGCCTCCGTGTCCACCCTTACAGACGGATTCGCAAACGGACGCGAGATCATTGCCGTGGTCGCCTGGCTCAACCAACTCCACGAGCGCTGGCGTCTCGAACAGGAACTCGAAGTGCTTCGTCCTCTGAGCCACCGGATGGCCTCGGCCAGCGAGTTCAATGCCACTTGGGGATCCGCTGCCATGCTCGGGCTCAGCTTTCTGATCCCGGTGTTCTTCGTCGAACGGCGCCGCATCCAATCCCGCAATCAACTCGACCAGTTGCGCCGCCGCATCGCATCCGACCTGCATGACGATATCGGCAGCAATCTCGGCAGCATTTCCCTCATCGCCCGCACGGCCCGCAAGGATCTCGTCCGTCTCAACGGCCCGGTGGAAGTCGCCGACGATCTTGGCGAGGTGGAATCCATCGCCCGCGAAAGCTCGCTTGCCATGCGGGACATCGTTTGGCTGCTGGAGAGGCGTGAGGACTCCATCGGCGACCTCGTCAAACGGATGCGCGAGACCGCCGGCCGTCTGCTGCGCGAGATCGATTACACCATTGAATGCGAATCGACCAAATTGGCGGCAAAACTCTCGCTGGACGCCAAACGGCACCTCTTCCTTTTTTACAAAGAGGCGATCCATAACATCCTCAAACATTCCCGCTCCAGCCGGGTGTCGATTCGCCTGTGGGACGAGCAGGATCGCCTTGCCCTTGAAATTTCCGACAATGGCATCGGTCTGCCCAATGATCCGCACCAGCGCCCGGCGAGTGTGCAAAAGCTCACCGACCGCGCCCGCGTCTTGGAAGGAGTCCTCAATGTCCGCTCCGCCAAAGGCGAGGGCACTCAAATCCGCCTCACGATCAAACGCTCCCTGCTCATCGCCCATCCTTCGCTCCCATGATCACCAACGCCTCCACCACCCGAATCTGGCTCCTTGAAGACCACGAGATCTTCGCCAAACAGATCCGGCGTCTCATCGGTGGCGAGGACGACATGGAATGCGTCTATCATTTCGCCACTCCCGACGCCCTTTTTGAAAAACTGCGCTTCACCAACGAGAGGCCGGACATCCTGTTGCTCGACCTGGGATTGCCCCGTCGCGACGGGCTCGAGGTCCTGGTGGACATCCGCACCGCGCTTCCCGATCTCAAAGTGCTGATCCTCACCTCCTTCGATGATCGTGAGAGGGTCTACCGCGCCATCTGCAATGGTGCCTCGGGATACCTTCTCAAAACGTCCGATCCCGACGAGATCCTCGCCGGCATCCGCGATGTCATCCATGGCGCCGCGGCCCTGAGCAGCGCCGTCGCCACCATGATTCTCAACGGCTTCTCAAGGCACGGTCCGGTCGAGGAGCTCGAACCGCTGACCCATCGCGAGGAGGACGTGCTCCGCTTGCTGGTGCAGGGCTTCATCAAAAAGGAAATTGCCGATCAACTCGCGATTTCCCAGCACACGGTGGACATGCATCTGCGCTCCGTTTACCGGAAACTTCACGTCCGCTCACAAACCGAGGCCGTTTCGAAGGCTTTGCGCCAGGGGATCGTCTGATCCCGGACCGCGGAAATAAAAAGCCTCCGCCCGGTGACAGGACGGAGGCTGTTATAAAACTTCGCTGCGAAAGGGATCAGCCCTCGGCCTCTTCATCCGCACCCGCATCGACCGTGATAACCAGAGTGGCGGAAACCTGGGGGTGGATGCGGATCAGCACCTCGGTCTTGCCGGACTGCTTAACCGGTTTCTCAAGTTCGATCAGATGGCGCTCCACCACGATTCCCGCGGCTTCGAGTTCCTTGTGGATGTCGATGCTGGTGACCGATCCGAAGGCCTTTCCTCCTTGGCCGGTGGTCAGGGTGAATTTCGGCTTGAGGCGACCGATTTTGGTTGCGAGTTCCTGGGCTTCAAGGAGTTCCTCACCCTCGCGGCGGGCGCGTTCGGTTTTCAGCGCTTCGATGTGGCGCAGGTTCGCGCGGCTCGCCTCAAAGGCCTTTCCCTGTGGGATGAGGTAGTTCCGGGCGTAGCCTGCGGAGACTTTGACGACATCTGCTTCGGCTCCAAGGCCTTCGATCTTTTCCTTGAGAATAACTTGTGCGTTGGCCATGGGAATCGGTGTGAAAGTTCGTTCGGGAGGCGGGATGTAGGCCTCCGACCGGTTCGAGTCAAGAAAATGCTCCCGGGAAAAATGCTCGTGCAACAGATGCGGACAATCGCATCGGGAGTTGAAACGCTGCGGTCGGAACGTGAAGCTCCGCCATGCCTCCACGCGATGCCGCCCTCGACCTCGCCCGGCGCCTTTCCGCGGCCGGCCATGAGGCACTGTTTGCGGGCGGCTGCGTGCGCGACCGTCTGCTCGGCCACGAACCTAAGGACTACGACATCGCCACTTCCGCCCCCCCCACGGAGGTCCTCAAACTCTTTCCGGGAGCGAACGAGGTTGGCGCGCACTTCGGCGTGGTAATCGCAAAGCATCACGGCCACCACGTCGAGATCGCCACCTTCCGAACGGATGGCAGTTACAAGGACGCCCGCCGGCCGGATTCGGTCAGGTTCTCCACCGCGGAGGAAGACGCCCGCAGGCGCGATTTCACCATCAACGGATTGTTCGAAAATCCCGCCACCGGCGAAGTGATCGATCACGTCGGCGGCATGGCCGATCTGCGAAACCGGATCCTGCGGGCGATTGGGAATCCATCGGAGAGATTTGCGGAAGACGCCCTGCGATTGCTGCGGGCGGTCCGGTTTTCCACCCGCCTGGATTTCGCCATCCACCCGGAGACCCGGGCGGCGCTGGAAACGAATGCCGGTTTGCTGGCAAAGATTTCCAGCGAGCGCATCCGCGACGAGTTTTCCAAGATCCTCACCAGCCCGCGCCGCCGCGAAGGGGTGGAGCTGCTGGTGGATACCGGGCTCATGCGCCATATCGTGCCGGAATTCCTCGCCACCATCGGCTGCGAGCAACCTCCGGAATGGCATCCCGAGGGCGACGTCTATACCCACACTTGCATCATGCTCGAACTTCTGGAGACCGCCGCCCCGCTGGAACTCTGCCTCGCCGTCCTGCTGCACGACATCGCCAAACCGCCGACCCAAACATTTGACGAGGAAGCCGGCCGGATCCGCTTCAATGGCCACGACGCGCTCGGCGCGGAAATGTCCCGCGAAATCCTCCACCGCCTGAAATATCCCAACGCCATGATCGACGCGGTCGAGCCGATGGTCGCCCGCCACATGCAGTTCATGAACGTGCAGCAGATGCGCACGGCGAAACTCAAGCGCTTCATGTCCGAGCCGACCTTCACCGGGGAAATGGAGCTGCACCGCGTCGATTGCGCCTCCTCCAACGGCTTCACCGACAACTACGAATTCCTCCAAGAAAAGGCCGCCGAGTACGCCGCGGAGCCGCTCATTCCCCCGCCGCTGGTCACCGGCCGCGACCTCATCGGGATGGGTCTGCAACCCGGTCCCGCATTCAAGGAATTCCTCGATGCCGTGCAGACCGAGCAGCTCGAAGGCCGACTCGCCACCCGCGAACAGGCCCTCGGCCATCTCCGGAAACTCCTCGCCCGGTTTCATCATTGAAATCATTACCCACTGTCCTTACCTTCCGGCAATGAAAGCCACCATTACCTCCAAGGGGCAAATCACCATTCCCTTGCAACTTCGGCGGAAATTCAATCTCAACGCCGGCGACCAGCTAGAGTTCGACGAAGCCGCACCCGTGCTCACCGCTCGCCGGGCCATCGATCGCCGCGAGTGGGAAAGCGCACTCGCCGATTGGCAAAAAGCCGGTGCGGAAGCCCTCCGCGACCACCCTTGGCAAGGCCGGCCCTCCTCCGTCATCATCGACGATCTTCGCGGAGGTCCGGCCGATCCCACGCCCCCCCGCTCATGATCACCGCCCTCGACTCCTCCGTCCTCTGGGCCATCGTCAATCAGGAGCCCGATCACGAATTGTGGCTGCGGTCCCTCCTCCGGGCGGCTTCCGAAGGCCCCCTCGTCATCAGCCCCGTCGCCTTCGCCGAAATGGCCCCCTCCACCAGCGACGTGGCGGAATTGGCGGCATTTCTCAAACGCCTCACCATCGCCTACGACCCGATCACTCCCGCCGCAGCCCACCTCGCCGGCCTCACCTTCAAGCGCTACCGCCAGGCCGGCGGCCCCCGCCAGCACCTCGTCCCCGATTTCCTCATCGCCGCCCACGCCCTCACCCAGGCAAATCGCCTGGCCGCGATTGACCGCGGCTACCTCAGAGCCTGGTTCCCAGACCTGGAAATCCTTGCCCCGTAAATCCCCGGCCGGGCGCCGAATCCAGATCCGGGCGGTGCCCGACCGTGGTTGATCGATGAGACCTCGAAAGTCCCAAACAACTCTGGATCCGCCCCCTCCGGAAAAACGCCCGCGCCCTCCTCTCCCTGCCCGGCGAACTCCCCGAAGAACACCGCCAAGGCATCGCCCAAGCCACCTGCGGAGCCCGCTGCGCCCTGCCCGCCAAAACCCTGCGCAGCCTCCGCGACGCCCTCCGCCAAGTGGACGATCCCCGCAATCCGAAATCCCGCCGCCACCCCATCAGCGCCATGCTCACCCTCATCTGCTACGGCCTGCTCTGCGGCGCGCCCGACGTCAAAAGCATCTGGAAAAAATGCGGCCCGCTCAGCCAGCAACAGCGCGCCGCCATCGGCCTCACTCGGCGTGACAAAAAAAGCCACCTCCTCACCATGCCCGGCTACGATGCCCTCAACGATCTCGTCAACGCCGTTGACCCCGTCTCCCTCGCCACCGCCCTCAACGCCTGGCTCATCGCCAACAGCGACCTCTTGCCCAAAACCCTCGCCATCGACGGCAAAGACCTCGGCGGCAAAGGCACACTCGGCTCCATCGTTTGATGCTCCCCGCCGGTCGCACCCCTTCGGGGCACGTCGCGTTCGCTCCTGTCCATGTCGCTCCGCTCCATTCCCTCTGCCACCACGCCACCGGCGCCCCCCTCGCCATGACCACCTACAGCGGAGGAAAAGACGACTGCGAACTTCCCACCTCCCAAGCCCTCCTCGCACAAATCGCCGACGTCCTTCCCAACGCCACCATCACGGGCGACGCGCTCAACTGCCAAAAAAAACGGCGCTGATCACCACCACCTCCGGCGCCGACTTCTTCCTCGCCCTCAAAGACAACCAACCCACCCTTTACCAGCAAGCGCGGGAAAAGCCCGACGGTCGTCCCGTCGACTGGAAATCCGACATCGGGACCGACCACGGGCGCATCGAATGGCGCGAACTTCGCGTCTGTGACTTCGACCTCGACCACGCCCTCTTTCCCGGAGCGCGGCAGCTCGTGAGCCTCACCCGGTATCACTGCCAGAAGAAAAACGCCGGGGACTTCGAAAGCGAAACCCGCCACTTCATCATCAGCCTGCGGGAGAGCGACGCGAGCCCCGGCCGGCTCGCCGGAATCGCCCGCCAGCACTGGTCGGTGGAAAACAAAAACCACTGGCGCACGGACGCCACCCACTGGCGCGAGGACCGCAGCGCCCGGCGCAAGCCCCGGGGCGCGAAGAACCTCGCGTTATTGCGCAACGCCCTATTGGCAATCATCGAGCCGGACCGGCATGACTCGCTCAACCAAGCGTTCATCCACTACGCCAACCACCGCGCCGAAGCCCTGCGCCTCATCACCAAGTCCGCCCCGCAAAACCCTTAACCAGCCAATCGCCCTGGATTCGCCGGGATTTCCGCAAATTCCGCGTAGCCGGAGCGGCTTTCGCTCCGTAACTTCCACCCATGCAAACCGTCCCCGTCGAGCACACCGATCCCGTCAACTCCCGGATTCTCGCCGTTTCCGAGGACCTGATCGCCGGATTCCACCGCAGGCCCTTCGATCTGATCGCGGAAAAGTCCGGAGTCCCGCTCGACACGGTGCTGGAACGCATCCGGGCGATGCTCGAAGCCGGCGTGGTCCGCCGCGTCCGCCAGACCCTGCTATCCACAAAGCTCGCCCACGGCGCGCTGGTCGCCTGGAAGGTTCCCGAGGAAAAGCTCAACGCCGCCTTTGATTTCATGGCCAAGGAAGATCCGTTTTCCGGCCATGTCGTCATCCGCTCGACCGACACCGAGGTTTCCGGTTCGGGATACCGGCTTTGGACCACGCTGAAAGTTCCGGTCGGCGAGTCGCTGGACGAGCACGCGACGGCGCTGCTGCGGCTGACGGGGGCGACGGAATATCTGCTCATGCCGGCCAACGGCGTTTTCGCCCTTGGCGTCGGCCACGTCCGCCGGAAGGTCCTCGAGCCCGGCGACAAATCCGCGGAAGCGGCCGTGATGATGACCACCACCACCGTCGATCTCGACGCGGAGGAGTGGAAAGCCCTGCTGGCCCTCAAGGAGGAACTCACCGCGGACGAGATCGTGCCGGAGCCGTGGACCGGCCGCGCCGAGATCGCCGGTGTCTCCTTGGAGCGCTTCTGCGAGGTCGCCACCACGCTGAATGCCAAGAAGGTGATCGGCCGATTTTCCACTTTCCTGGAACACGTGAAACCTTCCGCCGCTGGCGAACGCGTCACCCGTTTCAACGGTCTTTTCCACTGGGCCGTGCCGAAAGGCCGCGAAATGGAGGCCGGTTCGCAGGTCGGCCGCCACCACTGCATGACCCACTGCTATTGGCGCGAGGGCGGCCCGCAGTTCGGCGACGTCAACATCATGGGCGTCATGCACGGCACCGAGAAGGCCCGCGTGCTCGAGCACAAGGCGGCGATCGACCGCCATCTGGAGTCCGTCGGCATCCCGGTTTCCTACACCAATGTCTTCTGGGGTGGCCGCTCCGAGATCAAACCCTCGGAAATCTCCCCGCAGGTCTATCAGGAATGGCATGCCCGCCACGCGGTCTGAAGACTTTCCCATTGGCAGATCGGGCGCGGGATGCGTTGATGCCGCCAACTCAAGAACCGATGAAACAAGAAGCCCGCGAAGCCCTGATCGAATTGCTTTTCCTCTCCCTCTATCTGGACGATCATCTTTCGCTCGCGGAAGACGAGGTGCTGACGAAATCATTGGATTCCATCGGCTGGGAAGGCGTCCACCCACGCGATGCCTTCCTCCTGAAAGCCTTTTCGGTGGCGCGCGGCGGGGTTGCGAACGGAGTCGCGATCGACGGCTTCCTCGAGTCCCGCGCGGAGACGATCCGCAATGCGGGCGAGGGCGGATTTGCGCTCACCTGGCTGGTAAATGTCCTTGCTGCCGATGGCATATCTTCGACCGAAGAGCACTTCATCAGGAAACTGGAAAAGCAGCTTTTCGTCTGACCTGACAAGTCGGAATCTCCATTTCCGGGATAACCCGAATACGGATCGATTGCCTGTTGGTCGCCGGGGTGCAACGTGAGTAGCATGGATGCCACCCTCCCCAGCCGACGAACTCACCCGCCGCGAAGCCATCCAACGCTGGAAAATCTGCCCCTCCACAATGAGGACGGGGTTTCCGCGATGCATACCTACGCGCCCTGGACCGTGGAACGGCGGAAGGAAACCCTCAAATCCGGCATGATGGGCGTCGCGCGAGGAGGGCGTTACCAATTCGTTCGGCCAGCTCCGGAATTGCAAGAATGCCATGGTGGCGGACGCGGCCGTTTTTGCCAGCAGCCCATTCAAGAATCCGACCATTACGATTTTTGCGCTCGCATGGCGCGGAGCGGAGCACCTATTTGAGGAATCCGGAAAGGCAACCTGTGAGCATGCGGAAGGACCTGGGGGAAATTGCGTGAAATCCGCCACAGGAACTGCTGAGTGCTTGCAAACGGCCCGGTAAGCGCCATCGAAAATCACCCCATGTGACCAAACCGTCACAAGCTGCCGATTCACGGTCGGGCACACGGCCCGCTACATCCATCCCCAGATGCAACGAATTCTCATAGTCGAGGACGAGCGAGACATAGCCGATCTCATCGGCTTCAATCTCCAGAGGGCTGGCTACGAGGTGCTCAAAGCTCACGACGGGATCGTCGGCACCGAGATGGCGCTCCGCGAGCGGCCGGACCTGTTGATTCTTGATCTCATGCTTCCCGGCCGCGACGGCTATTCGGTCTTCCGAGATCTCCGCCGGGATGCCCGCACCGCCAATATCCCCGTCATCATGCTCACCGCCCGCGCCCAGACCGAAGACCGGATCCAAGGTCTTCAGGCCGGAGCGGACGATTACCTGACAAAGCCCTTCAGCCCGAAGGAACTCATGCTGCGGGTTCAGGCCATTCTCAAAAGGGCCGATTCCCCGCCGGGAGTCGTCGAGTTCACCTACGGACCCTTCCGGTTCGATAAGAACTCGCTCCGCTTTTATCTGGAGGGCGAGCCGCTCGATCTCACCGCCACCGAGTTCAAACTCCTGCTGTATCTGTGCGAACGTTCGGGGAAACCGCAAGACCGCAACGACCTCCTCCGAACCGTCTGGGGATACAGTGACGAGGTGCACAGCCGCACCCTCGACACCCACATGAAGCGTCTTCGCCAGAAACTCGGCCCGCATGGTGCTTTGGTTGAAACGGTTCGCGGAGTCGGCTATTGCGTGGCGACATCCAGCGCATGACCGCCGAAATCGCCATCCTCTTCTCGATCGTTGTATTTTCCGCCCTCGCCTTCCTTGTTTGCCGTCTCAAACGGTCCCGCACCGAATTCGAAGCCGAAGTCAAAGCATGGAAACTCCGCCTCGAACTCGATCTCAAACAAGCCCGTGACGAACGCAACCGCCTCCTCGACGCGCTGGGCGACGCGTTCCTGCTGGTCGACGCGGAGGCCAACATCCTCTTCGCCAACCATGCCGCGCAATCGCTATTCGGCGGTCGCCAGTTGCTCGGCCGGCCTGTCCGCGAGGCGTTTCTCGATCCCCGCCTCGCCGACGCCCTCATCCGTTGTCTCGCAACCGGCGAACCGGTGCAATCGCGCATCGTCCTTCCTCAACAGACATCCCCTCGCGGCGATCTCGAAAACCGGGGCGTCAACGCCTGGATCATCGATGCCGCGCAACTGTCGGACACGCCAGGCAGCGATCCGACCACCCGGGTAGTAATTCGTGACGTGACATCGGAACATCAGCTTGAACAGGTAAGAAAAGACTTCGTGGCAAACGCCTCCCACGAACTCCGCACCCCGCTGGCCATCATCAACGGCTATCTGGAGAACCTTCTCGATGATGGCATGATTGATGAACCGGAGATGGCCCGCCGTTTCCTCAGCATCATGCGCAAGCATACCGAACGGATCTCCCGCATTGTCGAAGACATGTTGGTGATTTCCAGGCTGGAATCGGGTGAACCCGGCTCGGTCAAGATCGAACCGTTCAAGCTGCGTTCCTGCATCAAGGACATCATGGAGAGGCTCGAATCTGTCATCCGCAACCAGGACGCGGAAGTCACCGCCAACCTCACCGACCCGGACATTGTCGTGAACGGAGACCGCTTCTATTGGACGCAGGTTCTCTTCAACCTGGTCGAGAACGCTCTCAAGCAGAACCCGCGCAAAGGTCTGAAGGTGGAAATCGGCTGTGAACCGGCCGGCGACCAAATCCGCATCTGGATCAGCGACAACGGCGTCGGCATCCCCAGCGCCGACCTCCCCCACATTTTCCGTCGCTTCTACCGCGTCGAGAAACATCACTCGCAGGAGCAGATCAAGGGAACCGGCCTCGGCCTTTCCATCGTCAAGCGCGCCATCGAAGCCCACCACGGCAATATCACCGTCACTTCCACCCCCGGCCGCGAAACGAAATTCCTCATCACCGTGCCCACCAGCATCCCGGAGTCAGCCGCCGCCCCCTCCGTCATCGCCGTATAGCGTCGCAACGCCGACCCCCGGTTGCCCGGAACTTCCCCCTCGACCTGCCTGCCCCACCCTCCAGCCTGAGCGGGATGCAAGCGCCCTCCGAATCTCGGAAAATCGCCCTCTTCGGCGGTACCTTCGATCCCGTGCATCGCGGCCACCTCCATCTGGCCGGCCTCGCCCGCGAAGCTCTGGCCCTCGACGAGATCCGGTTTCTCCCCTGCCGGATTTCTCCGCACAAAACCGGCAGCCAGCCGACCTCCCCCGCCGACCGGTTCCGGATGCTCGAACTCGCCACCGCGGACCTACCTTGGGCCACCATCGACGATTATGAGCTGCGGCACCCCGGCCCCTCATTCTCCTACCAAACCGCTGAAGCCATGGCGGCCCGCTTCCCCTCCGACCGCCTTTTTTGGATCATGGGCGGCGACCAATGGCTCGCCCTCCCCCTCTGGAAAAATCCGGACATCCTCGCCCGCCACGTCGAGTTCATCGTCCTCGCCCGAGGCGCCCCTATCATGCCCCGCGAAGGCCATCGCCTCCACGTCATCCACGGCGACCACCCGGCCTCCTCCACCGCGGTCCGACAAGCCGCCCGCGATGGCTCCACCGATCTGCCATGGCTGCCGGCATCCGTAGCCAGCCACATCCGCGAAAACGGACTCTATGCATCCTAGCTCCTCCGCTGCCTGCTTCAGGGCACTCCAAGCAGGCTCCGGCAAAGCCCGGGATACGATTCTACCAGCCAGCCTTTCAAGCTTAGCGGCTGCTGTGTTGGAGCGCCTTGGCCACCAAATCGTCCGGACTGAAAGGCTTGATCAAATACTCCACCGCCCCGCCAGCCAGCGCCACCGCACGCGCCGTCTCGTCATTCCGCCCGGTCAGCATGATCACAGGGATTCCCATCAACGCAGGCCGGCGCATCCACTCGGTGAGGACCGCCCGACCATCAAGTTCCGGCATCAGGGTATCGAGCACCAGAATGTCCGGCGGATCCGCCTCCGCCATTTCCAGAGCCTCGCGACCGTTGAAAGCGGAGCGGACATCGATGCCGGCCTGCTTCATGAAGTACGTGATCACGCCATGGATGACCCGATCGTCGTCCGCCAACAGCACACGGAGGACTCCCTTCTTCTCCGAGGGATTCTGGCGCGGCGGCATCGGTGGCAGCGGCGGCGGCTCCATGTGGTCCCGGACGAGATCCGGCCCGGAGTCCGAGGATGGCGGGAGCGCGGGAGCGGCGGCCGGCTGGACGTCCGGCGAAAGGACTTTCCTCACTTCATCCACCAACGTCCTGGGGCTGCAATCGCCCTTGTTGAGAAAATGGGTCGCCCCGGCCTGCCAGGCTGCCTGGACGACACCAGAGAAGTAAGTCGAATTCGATACCACGATCACCGGCAGTGCCCTCAACGCCTCGCGCGATCGCAGGAAACGAAGGACGCCCAGACCGTCGATTTCCGGCAGCATGAGGTCCAGCAGGACGAGATCCGGAGGATGAAGCACGAGTTGTTCGATCGCGTCGTGGCCGTCGTGGGCGAGAACGACCTCATAGCCCGCCTCTTCCAGTTTTTCGCGGCAAACGTTTGCCATAAAGCGATCGTCTTCCGTGATGAGAATGCGTTTCATGCGGTGGCTTGGGGGTTGGGGCGGGAATCGAGCTGGCGGACTAGAAAGCGGCGGATGCGGTTGAGTTGGCGGTTGGCCTCTTGGTGGAGGTCCCGGGCCGGAGGAAGCTGCGACACCTCGCGGATCTGTTCCAGTCTTGAGAGCGATTCGACGATGGCACGCATGCCGCAGGATGCGCTCGACCCGGCCAGCTTGTGGGCGAGTTGGCTGACTTCCACAGGCGCGCGGCGCTCGATGGCGAGTACCATGCACGCGAGAATTTCATCGGCCTGCTCGATGTAGTCGTTTGACAGGCGGCGCAGCATTTCCGGATCGCTGCCGGTGATTTCCAGGAGGCGTTCGAGGTCCACGGGCTCATCCGAGGTCGTGGCCGGATCCGAAGCAATCCGGTTGGGGGTTGTCGCGGGCATGCATTCTTCCAAAAGGTTGCCCAGTTGCTCGGTGGTGACCGGCTTGCTGAGGTAGGCATCCATTCCCGCGGCCAGACATTTGTCCCGATCCGACTTCATTGCATTGGCGGTCATGGCGATGATCCGGATCGAGCGCCCGTAGAGGCGACGGACCTCGCGGGTGGCGGCGTACCCATCCATCAAAGGCATCTGGCAGTCCATCAGAATCAGGTCATACCGGGTTTTTTCCAGCGCCGCGAGAACTTCGGTTCCGTCCGTCGCCAGATCGGCGGTGTGACCGAGGCTTTTCAGTTGGAGGATGGCCACCTTCTGATTCACGAGGTTGTCTTCCGCCAGCAGAATCCGCAGCGGTCTGACTTCTGGTTGGTCGCGGGGACGCTCCGGAGTCCCGGCCACGGGCATCGACCCCATGGACGAGGCTTCGCAGCTGAAAAGCGCTGCCACCGCACCCTCCAGACGAGTCTGCCGCAGCGGCTTGATCAAATAGCATTCCACACCTGCCGCGCCGAGGTCTTTGTCGGAAAGGTGATCCCCCAAGGAACTCAATATGATCAGGCGGGTCGAGTTGATCGCGGGATCGGCCTTGATCCGACTTGCCAGCTCGAGGCCATTCATCCCCGGCATCTCCATGTCGAGCACCGCAAGCTGGAAGGGATCGGGGCCGCCGTTTTCACTCCGAAGCAGCGTGATCGCCTCCTCCCCGTTCGCCACCGCTTCGGAACGCATCTGGAGATTTGCCAGTTGGAGCTGGATAATGTTCCGGTTGGTCTCGTTGTCGTCGACCACCAGCACCCGGAGATCCGGCGGGCACTCGGCGGCGCGAGCCACCGCCCGGGCCGGAGCCGTCTGCTTCTCAAATTCCAAGGTGAACCAAAATGTCGCCCCCTCTCCCGGTTCGCTCTCGACGCCGATTTCGCCGCCCATCGCCTCGACAATCTGCCGGCAGATGGTCAGTCCGAGTCCGGTGCC
This sequence comes from Verrucomicrobiales bacterium, assembly GCA_038256845.1. Classification (GTDB taxonomy): domain Bacteria; phylum Verrucomicrobiota; class Verrucomicrobiia; order Verrucomicrobiales; family Akkermansiaceae; genus Luteolibacter. The sequence goes on from JBBSJY010000009.1 coordinate 42,979, forward strand.
GCCATACTTGCGCGTATCGGACCCATCCGCCTGGATGAATGGCTCGAAAATCTGTTCACGGACCTCAGGGGCGATCCCGATGCCGGTGTCGCGCACCTCGAAGCGGAGCCGCATGCGGGTCGGAGTCTCGGAAAGCGGAGAAACCCGGATGAACACCTCGCCCTCATGAGTGAACTTCACCGCGTTGCCGGCAATGTTGGTGAGCACCTGGCGGACGCGCCCCGCATCCCCCATGAGATATGGAAACACCGCCGCGTCCACACTGCCGACGAGCTCCAGGCCTTTCTTGGCTCCGACTCCGGCGACGACATCCAGAGCGTCCCCCACCACCTCCCGCAGGTCGAAATCCTCCACCTCGAATGACAGTTTCCCCGCTTCGATTTTCGAGGAATCGAGGATGTCGTTGATGATGTCTAACAAGCCGTCGGCGCTTTGGCGGATCGTGTCCACGTAATCGCGCTGCTCGCGGTTGAGATTGGTGTGCAGCAGCAGTTCCGACATTCCGATCACCCCGTTCATCGGCGTCCGGATCTCATGGCTCATGTTGGCGAGGAACTGGCCCTTGAGACGGACCGACTCGAGGGCGACATCGCGGGCGCGGGAAAGCTCCTCAAGAATTTCCTCCCTGCGGGTAATGTCGCGTGCCGATGCGCAGAGGAGTTCCTGCCCGCCGAACTGGAAAAAGGTCGAGGTGAGCTCGATCGGGATCTCACGGCCATCCTTGGCCCGGTGGCGGGTTTCGAACGTCCGGTGCTTCTCTCGCCGCAACGTTTCCCAAAAATCGCTCCATCCCGCGGCCCGCAGCGAGGGGACGATCTGGTCCACGTTCATCGCCCGCAATTCCTGGATCGCATAGCCAAGCGTCCTGCAAGTCGCGGCATTCACGTAGATCAGCCGGCCATCCGAGGTCGCCCAGAAAATCGCGTCGGAGGCATAATCGACGGAAAACTGCGTGAAGCGCAGGGCCTCCGCACTGCGGCGGCGCTCGATGATTTCGCTCTCAAGCTTTGCGTTCGCCCGTTCGAGCTCCGCTGTCCGGATTGCCACCGTCGATTCCAACGCTTCCGCGTGGCGGTGCTTGTTTTGCAGCAACTGCCATTTGCCGGTGAGCGCGTGGGCGCACTGGACGACCTCGATCACATCAAAGGGCTTCTTGAGTATGAGCAAGCGGTCGGTCCTGCCAAGTTTCGCGATCATTTCCTCCCATGAATAGTCGGAGTAGGCGGTACAAATGACCACCTGAAGGTCCGGATCCACCTCCCACAAACGGGCGGTGGTTTCAATGCCGTCCCATCCCGGCGGCATCCGCACGTCCATGAAAACCACGGAATATCTCTGTCCAGCCTCGCAGGCCGCAACCACTTTTCCGAGCGCTTCCTTCCCCTGCGACGCGAA
>JBBSJY010000010.1:0-43363 GCA_038256845.1 Verrucomicrobiales bacterium
AGATCCTGATGGTCGCGTGCGATGAAGCCCTGCATCCGAATCCGTTTGCCGATGATCTTGAAAAGGTTCGCGGGACCGGGCTTCGGCTCCTCATCGTTGTAGCCGGAGATCATCCCGCAGCAGACGATGCGTCCGAAGTCGTTCATGTGGTCGATGGCACCTGCGAGGTGATCGCCGCCGACGTTGTCGAAGTAGAGATCGATACCGTTGGGGCAAAGCTTGGCGAGGGTGGCGGAAACGTCATCGGTGTCGTGATAATTGAACGCTTCATCGACGCCCGCCTCATCCTTGAGCCAGGCGATCTTGTCGGCGGAACCCGCGCTGCCGACGACGCGGCAGTTTTTGATCTTGGCAATCTGGCAAACGATGGAGCCGACCGCTCCGGACGCTGCGGAGACGAAAACGCTCTCGCCCTCCTTGAGCTTGCCGATCTCTTTGAGTCCCACCCACGCAGTCATGCCTGTTAGTCCAAGGATGCTGAGATAGTTCTGAGGCTCGGCGGCCTTGGTGTCGATCTTACTGACTCCTTCGCCATCGGAGGTCCAGTATTCGCGCCAGCCTTTGTTGCCGAGGACGTGATCGCCGACGCTGAACTTCTGGTTCTTGGACTCGACAACTTTACCAACGCAGCCGCCCTCCAACGGCTCGCCGAGTTCGAATGGGGGAACGTAACTCTCGCCCTCGTTCATTCGGCCGCGCATGTAAGGATCGACGGAGAGCCACAGGTTGCGGACGAGGATTTCCCCGGTATACGCTGGCGGAACGTCGGTCTCGACGACCTCGAAGTTTTCCTTGGTGGGGACTCCTTGGGGTCGGGAAATCAGATGGACTTCCTTGTGGGTAGCCGGTGTGCTCATGAATGGTTGCGGATGTGAGTCAGGCGATTTGTCCCGCGTGCTTGCCTTCCGCGAATTCCTCAATGGCTTTTGCACAGAACGCGGGAAGATCGTCGGGATTGCGACTGGTGACGAGCCCTTGGTCGCAGACGCATTCCTCATCGACCCACGTGGCACCGGCGTTTTCCAAATCGGTTTGCAGGCTGGGCCAGGAGGTCACTTTGCGACCGCGGACGACGTCGGCCTCGATCAGCATCCAAGGGCCGTGGCAAACGGCGGCAACCGGTTTGTGCTGGCTGAAGAAATCTCGCACGAAGCTGACAGCTTTCTTGTTTACCCGGAGCGCATCCGGATTGAAAACACCTCCAGGCAGGACAAGGCCGTTGAAATCGGCGGCGGAGACATCATCAACGGTTTTATCTACGGTGAACTGATCGGCTTTCTCAGCGTGATTGAAGCCCTGGATCTTGCCGCTCTTCAGGGAGACGAGAACGACCTCGGCACCTGCGTCTCTAATGGCATTCCAAGGTTTGGTAAGCTCCACTTGTTCGAAACCGTCGGTGGCGAGGAATGCGATTTTCTTTCCGGATAGTTTGTTGCTCATGATGTCGGTATTATTGTGAGAGATTTCGATTGTTGATTACTTGGAAATTGCTTTTTTCGGGAGGCCTACCAGCCCCATCAGGGAGTGAGCACCACCTTGATGCAACCGTCCGTCTTGTCCTTGAATTTCTCATAGGCGGCGGGTGCGTCCTCAAGACCGGCGTGATGGGTAATCACAAACGACGGGTCGATCTCACCGCCTTCGATCTTATCAAGCAGGGGTTGAAGATACCGCTGCACGTGCGTCTGACCGCTCCGGATCGTGAGACCCTTGTTCATCAACGCGCCAAATGGCAGCTTGTCTATCATCGCGATATAGACGCCCGGAACGGACAGCGTTCCGCCTTTGCGACAGCACATGATCGCTTCGCGCAAAACGTGGGCACGATCCTTGGTGAGGTGGACGGCCTCCTTCACCTTGTCCACCACCGCATCGAAACTACCCGTGGCGTGAGCCTCCGCGCCGACCGCGTCAATGCAACGGTCCGGACCACGACCGCCGGTCATGTCGTTGAGAGCCTCCATGATATCGACCTCCTCAAAATTGAGGATCTCCGCGCGGCCTTTCTCTTTCGCCATGGCCAAGCGTTCCGGAACCCGGTCAATGGCGACCACGCGCCCCGCGCCAAGCATCCACGCGCTTTGAATCGCGAATTGTCCGACCGGGCCACAGCCCCAAACGGCAACCGTATCGCCGGGTTCGATATCCGCGTTTTCCGCAGCCATGTAGCCGGTCGGGAAAATGTCCGAAAGGAAAACCACCTGATCATCGCTGAGTGAGGAATCGATCTTGATCGGCCCGACATCCGCATGGGGGACGCGCAGATACTCGGCCTGTCCGCCAGGGTAACGTCCCGTCAGGCCGGAGTAACCGAAGAGTCCCGCAGGAGCGTGCCCCATTGCTTTTTCACCCATCTCCTTGTTCGGATTCGTGGTGTCACAGCAGGAGTAAAGGGTCTTTTGGCAGAAGAAGCATTCTCCGCACGCAATGACAAAAGGAACCACGACACGGTCTCCCTTCTTGAATTTCTTCACCGAGCTCCCGACTTCCACCACAATGCCCATAGGCTCGTGGCCGATAATATCGCCCTCCTCCATGGTCGGCATTGAACCGCTGTAGAGGTGTAGATCGGATCCGCAGATTCCGCTCGCTGTTACCTTGATGATGATGTCACGCGGGTCTTCGATCCTGGGATCTTCCACCGTATCCACGCGGACGTCGTTTGTTCCGTGCCAGCAAAGAGCTCTCATAGTTTCCTGTTAGTTTGGGGGTTGGGTAATGCTTGAATTAAGTCGGCGCTTTCGATGAGACTTTCAATCGGATGGATCCGCAAGCAGCCCGGCAAGCTCCTTGATGTCGTTCACGACATGGTCGGGCCTCTCTGCCAAAGGATAGAGAACCTTCCCGGGACGTGCGACAAACACGGTCTGGAGACCGGCAGCCCCCGCACCGGCGATGTCCCACCCATGTGCGGCAACCATCATGGCGTCGCCAGCTTCAACATTGACCTGCTCAAGCGCCCACCGATAGACGGCCAGATCCGGCTTGAACTTGTGGATGCCCTCCACTGTCAGGTGGCGATCGACGATTTCCATGAGGCCGGCGTTCTTGAATTGTTCCTTCACTCCCGCGTTCGACGAATTTGTCAAGCTGACAAGAAGGAATCCCTGCTGCTTGAGGCTCTTCAGCCCCTCCACGACATCGGGATGAGGAGGCAGGCTTCGAATGACCGGAATGATCGCGCTCTCCGCATCCTTTTTGCTCAACTCGATCCCGTTGCTCTCCGCCAACATCCGGAGGGTGGCGACCCCGATCTCAGAAAAGTCGTGGTATTTCCCGGTCAGTGTATCGACCAAAGAGTGATGAAGCATCATCGAAAACCAAAGTCCAACCATGCCTTCACGTCCGTCGAGCGCCTTCGTAACACTCTTCTTCAAGGGTTCGAGATCAAGTAGTGTCTCGTTCACATCCAGAAAGATCACTTCGGGGCGCGGCTTTTGTTTGTTGGTCATGGATTCAGTTTGTGCGTCAGCGGATCCTATCAAAAAAATCGCCGCTACCATTGCCGCCACCAAAAGCGTCCGCACAGTCAATCCAGGGTGTCCAAGGGCAGGTTTCGAAATCCGCGACCGGGGGATTTCCGGACCGTGGCCAATGGAGCTCACGAATCGAATTGAGATGGGAAGCTGTAACATGGGTTCTGGCTTGTTGAAGTTGAAAGCCCTCAAGTATTGAGTTCTCGAAACTTTAACGCAGGTCGAGTGCCAGCTCCTCAGATCATGAAGAATCTTCAAAGTGTGCGTCTTGGATTTGCATGCCTGCGTCGTTCTTACTGGAAATTCGTGCAAACTGCACCAGCATTGAGAAGTCCTATATCTTGATTTTGCACGGCGGACCGGGGGACAAGGCGTGTTTCGCACGGAGGAGAGTGGCCTCCGATTTCTGCAACCATTGGAAACAGGCGGTTCGGGAGATTGGCACGCCGCCAGCAAAGCGAGGAATTCTACACCCGATATCACTACCTTATGAGAATATTTGTTTGCTCCATGCCGGTGCTTGTCGCCGCCTCCCTCAATTTCACCGCTTCCGCACAGGCACAGGAGATGGCGACACCCGATCCCCAAATGCAAGCCGTCCTGGATGAACTCGCATCACTTGGAGGCAAGCCTGTCGAATCCCTGAGTGCGGTAGAAGCCCGCAAACAACCGCCTCCCGCCGATGCCGTGATGAGCCTGATGAAAAAGAAGGACATCGCCGGGCCGGAAAAAGTCGAAAAGGTGGAAAACATCACCATCGAACTGAGCGATCACTCGTTGAAAGGGCGCCTCTACAAACCCGCCGGCGACGGACCGTTTCCCGTGATCCTATACATCCATGGTGGCGGATGGGTCATCGCCGACCTTGATACCTATGATTCCACTCCCCGCGCACTGGCGAATCTAACCGGAGCGATTGTATTCTCAACCCACTATCGCCAGGCACCGGAGTTCAAATTCCCCGCCGCCCATGAGGATGCCTTCGGTGCCTACCAGTGGGTGCTTGGCAACGCCCAGAAGTGGGGAGGAAACACTGGGAAAGTCGCCGTCGTCGGCGAAAGTGCGGGGGGCAACATGGCGGCCGCCATCGGCATCATGGCTCAGGACAAGGGCATACAGCTTCCGATCCACCAGGTATTGATCTATCCGGTGGCCGACACGAGAATGGACACGCCTTCCTACAAGGAGAATGCCATGGCGAAGCCGCTCAGCGCCGCGATGATGAAATGGTTCGCCGATAAAACCTTCGCCAATCCGGCCGATGCCATGGATCCCAAGGTGGCGCTGCTTCAGGCGAAAACACTTGAAGGACTTCCTCCCGCTACCATCGTCACCGCGCAGATCGATCCGTTGCGTTCCGAGGGCGAGATGCTGGCGGAAAAGCTGAAGGCGGATGGGGTCAGCGTTTCCTATAAAAACTATGACGGCGTGACGCACGAGTTCTTCGGGATGGGTGCCGTGGTCGACAAGGCGAAGGATGCCAACCAATTCGTCGCGGAAGCCTTGAAAAGCGCGTTCGCAAAGTAATAGCCTCCGCTCTCCGACCCGACCCGTGATCATTTGAGGACAAGATGATCCAGCACGGGACTGCTAGCGCCGACACTTTTCCAGCAAGCCGGCCAGAAACCAGGTGATCTGTCCGAGCGCTTCCGAATGGACGGTGTCTTCGAGTAATTCGAGGTCCTGGCGGCTTTCTTCCAGCAACGCCAAGGCGGTGTCGACGGCACTGTCCACAGCGCCCTCGTATTCGGCGATTCCGAGCAGGACGGGGAGATCGAGCGGTTCCTGGGCGAGGATGCGCTTGTTGAGCTTCATCCGCTGGGTCTCGGATGCGGCTTCGAGCAAATTGAGAATCGGCAGGGTCAGTTTCCCTTTCACCAAATCCGTGCGAAGGGTCTTGCCGACCACTTCCTCGGAGCCGACCAGATCGAGACAGTCATCGTAAATCTGATAGGCCGTGCCGAGTTTCATGCCGTAGGAGAAAAGCCGGGTTTCGGTTGCCTTGTCGGTGCCGCTGAGGTTTCCCGCGAGCCCCGTGGCGGCGGCGAAGAGAGCTCCGGTTTTCATCTCGATGATTCGGAAATATTCGGCCTTGGTGAAGGTCAGGTCGAACCGGCGCTGGGTCTGGATGATCTCGCCTTGGCAAACCTCCCGTGCGGCATTGCCAACCTTGCGGCAGATGTCGATGCTATCGAAATCCGTGGCGAGGGTGAGGGCGTGGGAAAACAGCGCGTCCCCTAACAGAACGGAGAGGGCGTTGCCCCATTTCGCGTTGGCCGTGGGGACCATGCGGCGGGTGTTCGCGCCATCCATGATGTCGTCGTGGACAAGCGTCGCCATGTGGATCAGCTCGAGGATGACGCCGATCTTGAGGTGCTTGTCGGTCACGCCGCCGGTCGCTCCGCCCACCAGAATGGCGAGGGCCGGACGGATGCGTTTGCCCGAAGTGTTGCAGATGTAGGCGACGTAGGGCTCGACCGCCGGGTCGAAGCCGCGGACCTGCTCACGGATGGAAATTTCCACGCGCTCGAGTTCCGGTCGGACCAGTTCGAAGGGAAAGAGATCGCTGCGGGCAGGCGGGGAAGAGGAAGTGGCCATGTCGGACGGGTCCAAGCAGCCACAGAGTCGGGATTTCCGCAACCCCGGATGTTTGCCCGGGGGCGGTCGGCAAAGTGCGAATTCGGGATTGAATTCCGGACCGGGGGAAGGAACGTCGGAGAGTGATTTATCTCGATGCGAACGCAACCACCCCGCTGCTGCCCGAGGTGCTGGATGCGATGCTGCCCTGGCTGCGTGAGGGCTACGCGAATCCATCCGGTTCGTATGCTGCGGCGAGATCGGCGCGGAAGGCGATCGAGCGGGCGCGGGAGCAGGTGGCGGCGCTGATTGGAGCCGATCCCGGCGAGATCTTCTTCACGGGAAATGGGACGGAGAGCATCAATTCGGCCTTGGTATCGTTGGACCGGCTGACCGGTGAAGGGGCGGTGGTGGTTTCCGCCATCGAGCACAGCGCGGTGCTGCGGTGTGCCGAGAGTTTTCGGAGAGAGTTGAAAATCGCCGGTGTGGCGGCGGACGGACGGGTCGATCGCGAGGCGCTTGATCTTGCGCTCGACGGGGCGGCATTCGTTTCGGTGATGATGGCAAACAACGAAACGGGGGTGATCCAGCCGCTTGGCGAGGTCATTGAAGCGGCCCGAGTCCGCGACTTGCCGATCCACACGGATGCGGTGCAGGCCGCGGGGAAAATGCCGATCGATGTCCGGGGATCCGATGTCGATCTGCTCTCGCTTTCCGCCCACAAGTTTCATGGCCCGAAGGGCGTGGGCGCGCTGTATGTGAGGAGCGGCCTGCGTTTTTCTCCCATGCTGTTAGGTGGCGGCCAGGAGTCCGGCCGACGCAGTGGGACCGAGAATACGGCGGGAATCGTCGGCATGGGGGTGGCCGCGGATTGCGTGTTGAAGCAGCCCGCTGAAGCGACGGACCGACTCGCTGAAATGAGGGATCGGTTTGAGGACAAGGTGATGGCCGGGGTGGGTGGTGTGATCGCCAACGGCAGCCGCGAGCACCGATTGCCGAACACCAGCCATTTGTCTTTCGAGCGCTGCGAGGCGGCGGGGCTTCTGATCCTGTTGGATGAGGCGGGCGTCGCCTGCTCCGCGGGCTCCGCCTGCATGACAGGAAAGCAGAGGCCGTCCCATGTCCAGCTCGCGATGGGCATTGCGGAGCACCGGGCGAAGAGCAGCCTGCGGTTCAGTTTTTCACGCCTCAATACGGCAGAGGAGGCGGATCAGGCAGCGGATGCGGTGGTGCGGGCGGTCGAGAAACTCCGGCGGGTGCAAGGACTTGGCGTGGGGCCTGTGGCCGTCTACTCTTCCTGACCGTCCTCAACCGGGCCGGAACTGTCGACCTCCTTGACGCGGAGCCGATCGGTGAGGCGGGCGACGACATCTTCGGCGAGGTTGATCACCCGGTCGCTTCCCTCCGGATCCTCGAACTTTTTGGCGAGGGCAAGCGACCAAGGGTATTCCTTCGTGGCAAGCGCCTGGAGGGTCTTGATCTGCTCCTCGCTCGATTTCGCGTTGGAGGCTAGCTGGGTCCAAAGCGCTTCCTCCGTGGCGCTGTCGCGAGCGGCATCGGAAGCCGACGCATAACGATGGGCGGAGTCGAACGCGCGGGCACGGAGCTGCTCGTTGGTGATGTTCGAAAGGTAGTCCATGAGCAGGGGATACCCGTTCCCATCGGCCCATGAACTCAAGGCGACCAAGGCGGCGATCTGGTTTTTCTGCTCAGGATCAGCCAGTGAGGCCTTGACCAGATCCAAGGCCCGCCCGCCACCGGCGCGGCCGAGCAAGCGCAGCAACGAATGGCGGACATCGTCATCGACCGAACCTTGATAAGTGGTGGCGAGCCGGTCCGCGAGCGCCTCCCGGTTCCTTGATTTCTGGATGATTTGTCCGATCGCCCCTTCCGCGGCCTGGCGGATCGGAATGTGCGGAGTGAACTGAACGACCCTCAGGAACGCGTCGAAGTCCTCGTCGCCCACCATGAACTGGGAAGCCTGCAAGGCCGCGGTGGCGGCGCGGACGTCCTCCGTGGACGCCGCGAATTTCATCAGAATGGGAACGATCGCGGGATTCTTGCGCTGTCGCAGGACGTCGCGGATGAGAACCTCGCGGACATCCGGGATCATCGGCCGGGTGGTTGCGAATTCAGCGATACGGGCATCGACGTCGGTCCCATCGGTGGCCTTCGCGAGATAGAGAGCCTTGTAGATCGTCTGACGCTCCTCATTCGCCCCCACGTTGGCAGCGGCTTCCAGCATGAAGTCGAGGGATGCCGAATTGAAAAGAACTTCGGTGGCATCTCCTTTTGCAGCCTCGCTGATCTGTGAGTTGTAGATTTCGGTCTTCTTGTTCTCCTCGTTCCGCTTCAGAAGGAAAACGGCGAGGAACACCACCAGCAGGCCGAGGACCCCGGCGAGAGTTGTTTTCGCGGCGTTGTTGAGTCCGGCCTTTTTTGTCGTCTTGCCGATCGGCATGTGCCGGGTGATCGAAGGTGCCGATGCCGCGGGGGGGGGCGGACCGGCGGTGAGCCCGCCGGTGGCCGCAGCCGGGAGAGGGAGCGGACCGGTAGGGACGGGTGTCGCGACCCGGACGGACTGGGTGGCGGCCTGGTGGATGTTTTGAGGGGCCGAGTGAATGCCGGGCCTCGATCCGTCCCGGGAGCTGTCCGCCTGCGCCGCGGTCTGGGTTTTGACCGGTGCCGTCTCGTATAATGGAGCGGGCGATCCCTTCATGACCACCCGCGGTCCGGAGGGTTCGGCCTGGGGCGCTTCCGGCTCGGGTGCGGCCCCGGGGATGATCAGGCGAGCCCGTTTCGGGGCCTCCGCGGCGGGAGCTGGCATACCAAGGCTCATGGGCGGGTTGGGGATGGCATCGTTCTGCAGAAAGATGTGAAGGGCATCGCGCGCGGACGGGGGGCGGTCATCGGGATGGCGGTTGATGTGCCACATGATCCAATCACAAGCCCATAACGGGATCTCCGGGCGGACTTCCCGGATCGGAGCGACCTGATGCTGGAGGTGGGCGGCCATCACCTGCGGCCCGGTTTCCCCATCAAAGGGATAGGCGCCGGTCAAGGCATGGTAATAGACGCAGCCGATGGCATACATGTCGGTCCGGAAATCGAGCGGCTTGCGCTCGAATTGCTCCGGTGCCATGAAGAAGATCGAACCGAAGACCGAATCGGACTGGTCGAGCGTCTGAAGCGACGGCTTCGGGGTCAACTTCGCCAGCCCGAAGTCCACGATCTTCACCTGGAACTTGCCGGACGGAAGCCAGTTGAGCATGACGTTTCCCGGCTTCAGATCACGGTGCACCAGCTCGAGTTCCTGCGCCGCGATGAGTGCCTCCTGCGATTGCATGGCGAGCTCGCGGAAGTCCGGCCAGGTTAGGGGCGCGCGTTCTACCAGCTCATCCAAGGTCTTGCCCGTGATGAGTTCCATCACGACAAACGGACCGTCCTCATCGGACCCGACGTCGTAAATGGTGACGATGTGGGGATGTTGGAGGGATGCGAGGGATCCGGCCTCCTTGATCAACTGGCGGGTGGCTTCTTGCAGAAGTTCCTTGTCATCGTCATCGCCGGAAATTCGCTTGATGGCGACGTCGCGCTTCATGCGCGTGTCGTAGGCCCGGTAAACGGAGCCGAGACCTCCCTGGCCGATTTTCTCGCGAATTTCGTAACGATCTTCCATATTGCAGACTGAATGGAGGGTGGCTGCGGCCCATGGCGGCAGCAACCACGAAGTGTGGCTGATAATGCGCGGCGCTCAAGCTCTCGATTCGGTTCCACGAGGTGCGCGGATCCCCGCTTGCGGCCCCGCCGGCTTCGTGATTGCCTCCCCGCCACATGAAAATTCTCGTCGCCTATTCCGGAGGGCTGGACACCTCCGTCCTGCTCAAGTGGCTCAAGGAAAAGTATTCCGCCGAGGTGATCGCCTATTGCGCGGACGTGGGGCAGGGGGACGAATTGGACGGCTTGGAGGAGAAGGCGCTCAGCACGGGAGCGGCGAAGTATTTTCTCGGCGATCTGCGGGAGGAATTCGCGCGGGACTACATTTTCCCGATGATCCAGGCGAACGCGATCTACGAAGGCCGCTACCTGCTAGGAACTTCGATCGCGCGGCCTTGCATCACCAAGGGGATGCTGGAGGTGGCGCTGGCAGAGGGAGCTGACGCGATCGCTCACGGCGCGACGGGCAAGGGCAACGACCAGGTGCGGTTCGAGCTTTCCGCCGCCTCGCTGGCCCCGCAGATCCAGTGCATCGCGCCATGGCGTGACGCATCCTTCCGCAAGGATTTCCCGGGCCGGGCCGAAATGATCGCTTATGCGGAGGCCAACCACATCCCGGTGAAGGCTTCGATGAAGAAGCCGTATTCGATGGATCGCAACCTTCTCCACATTTCCTTCGAGGCCGGGATGCTGGAAGACCCATGGTATGACGCGACAACCCCTGCGGACCGTGAAATGTATGTGCTGTCCACCGCGCCGGAGGACGCTCCGGACGAGGGCGAATACGTGCAGATCCTGTTTGGCAAAGGCGATGCCATCGGACTTCAGGCGGAAGGGCTGGCGGGAATCATTTCGAAGCTGGGCGATTTCGAGGTTCTCGGCGAACGGGACGGCTACACGCTGCTGACGCCGTATGGCATCATGCGGGTGCTCAATTTCCTCGGTGGCAAGCACGGCGTCGGTCGGGTGGACATTGTCGAGAACCGCTTCGTCGGCATGAAATCCCGGGGTGTGTATGAAACGCCTGGCGGCACGATCCTGCTGGCCGCGCACCGGGATTTGGAAGCGTTGGTGATGGATCGCGAGGCCATGCACATCCGCGACTCGCTGATTCCGAAATACGCCCAACTGGTTTATAACGGCTTCTGGTTCGCTCCGGAACGCGAGGCAATCCAGGCACTCGTCACCCACACCCAGCAGACCGTTTCCGGTGAAGTCCGGATAAAGCTCTACAAGGGAAACGTGATGAATGCCGGGCGGCGGTCGCCCCACAGCCTTTATTCCGAGGCCATCGCCACCATGGAGGGCGGCCAGGAGGAAGCCTACAACCAGGACGACGCCACGGGCTTCATCGCCCTGAACGCGCTGCGTCTCAAAGCCAGCGCGCGACAGGCGAAGTAATTTGCGGACGATCCTCCATGGCCAACCGGTTCCCTAGCGGTCAGCGGGCGGAACACCGGGTCCGGCGAGGCGGATCTGGGTGCAGAGGCGCAGCGGCAGCTCGTCGAACTGGTAGCCGAGGTCGACGTAAAAGGCGGTAAAGCCTTTTTCCGGAGGACGGACCGCAGCAAGAATTTCTCCGCCGGGAGTGATTTCCACCGGTCGGGATTCCCAGCGTGACTCGCGGAAATCCTTGTCATCGGACGTGGCGATCCAAAGCGTGGCCTCTTGGGGCATCGGATCGGCTTTCACCTCGACAAGCAGGTCGCCGCCGGGGGCGTCGAGGTGTTTCCAGGAAATGACGGGAAGCGGCCGGCCGCTGATCTGGCTGCGGACGAAGGCGGCGATATTGTTGAGGGCTCGCCACGGCAGCACGCGTTTGCCATCCGGTCCCCGCTGGCTCAGGTCGTGGCCCGCGTTGGGAGTGTAGGAGATATGCTTTTCACCGGGCAGCCCGTTCCAGTAGACGTTGAGGGCATCGGTGCTCCAATAGGGGTCGTTGTTCGCCAGCACGACCAGTTTCGGCATGGTGAGTTTCATACGGTAGGTCCAGGGGTCGACCATCCGCCACAAGGCCCGCGCTTCTTCGGAATCCTGGAGCGGCACCAGACCGCGATCGGTGTAGGGGGAAATCGATTGGCTGGGCTGTCCGAAGCGATCCAGTTGCAGCGGCAACTGGGCGGGGATGTTCAGCAGATCGATGACCATCGGTGCGATGGCCGTGACGCGGGGATCCGAGGCGGCGGCAAGCCAGGCCGTCCAGCCGCGTTTGGATGCGCCTGAAAGGATGAATCCGTTCGTCTTCCCGCCCCATTCCTTCGCGGTGAACTCCTGCAAGGCGTCCATGCCCTTGACCACGCTTTTGACCATCGGAAACAGCAGCGGCCAGCGGTTGTCGCCGGAATCGAGGTAACGGACAAAGGTTTCCGCGATGAGATGATCCTCCGTCTTTCCGTCCAGCAGGGGTTGGTTGGGAACGCCGAGCAGGAGGGCGACGGGCGCTTTCATCAGGTTCGCGAGAGTGGCCCCATAGATGAGCTTGTCCGGTCTGAAGCTGCCGCCCTCGTTGATCAGGAGCATCTTGTCCGTCGCGAGCCCGTTGGCGGGCCGGAACACCACGAGGTCGTGCGTCCACGGAAGTCCCTGCCAGGTCTGCGAACGCAGGGCGAGATGCCAGTAATCGCAATTCGCGAGATTGCCCTGCGTTTTGGTTTCCCAACCGGCGTTCTTGTCCGGGAGTTTGAGATATTGGCCGAGATCCGCGGGCAAGGGAGGCTCTTTCGCGAGAGCGGTTGAGAGGGCTACGACTACGAGGAGGAAGACACGGAGCATGGTTCCTGATACTCGATCCCTGGCGGCTGACCAATCGGAATTGTGCCGGCCGGGATTCGGTTTGGCTGCTTGCCCTAATCCCGCAGGCATGGGAGAACGGCGGTCGTTAGAGAAACCCAACGTTTTGAGACATGAATCTCCGCCTATTCTTTTTCTCCATCACCTCGGCACTCTCGGGGTTCTTGTTCGGCTTCGATACGGTGGTCATCTCGGGCGCGGAGCGGACCATTCAGGAGTTGTGGGGGTTGGGGGAACTCCAGCACGGGCTGGCCATCAGTTCGGCGCTCTGGGGCACTGTCCTGGGTGCCTTGCTGGGTGGATGGACAGCGGATCGCTTCGGGCGGAAGCGGACTTTGCTGTGGATCGGCGCGTTCTACCTCGTCTCGGCGCTGGGGTCGGCCTTCGCGCCGGATGTCACCCTGTTCATCGCGGCCCGCTTCCTGGGTGGCATCGCGGTGGGAATCTCCACGGTGGCGGCACCCCTGTATATCGCGGAGATCGCACCCGCGCAGCATCGGGGCCGATTGACGGGACTCTTCCAATTCAACATCGTTTTCGGAATCCTGGTGGCGTTCTTCTCCAATGCGCAGTTGGCCGGTCTCGGCGAAAACGCGTGGCGCTGGATGCTCGGCGTGGAGGCGATCCCGGCATTGCTTTACAGCGTGTTCTGTTTCGCCATCCCGGAGAGCCCGCGCTGGTTGATTACGAAACGTGGCGACACCGCCGAAGCGGTCCGCGTGCTGGGTCTGGTGCAGCCGGAGTCCACGAGGGCGGAATTGGAAGCAAAGGCGGCGGTCATCGCAGGCACGCCGGGACCGGAAGCGCGAGGCGGGCATTTCTGGTCGCGGGAGCTTCGCAAGCCGATCCTCCTGGCCATCCTCATCGCCTTCTTCAACCAGCTCTCCGGCATCAACGCGATCCTCTATTTCGCCCCGCGGGTTTTCGAGCTGGCCGGTATGGAGGAGCGGGCGGCATTGCTGCAGTCGGTGGGAATCGGGGTCACCAACCTGGTGTTCACGTTTGTGGGTCTGTGGCTGATCGACCGCCTCGGCCGCCGCACGCTGCTTTTCATCGGCTCGTTCGGCTATATCGCGTCGCTGGGACTCACGGCCTGGGCGTTCTACACGCAGAATCTGGCAATCGTTCCCGTTTGCATCTTCGCCTTCATCGCGGCGCATGCGGTGGGGCAGGGGGCGGTGATCTGGGTGTTCATTGCCGAGATCTTCCCCAACAGAAGCCGCGCGTCGGGCCAGTCGCTGGGGAGTTTCACCCACTGGATCTTCGCCGCGCTGCTCACGCTGTTTTTCCCCTCGATGGTGGTGGCATTCCATCCGGGCACGGTATTCCTGTTTTTCTGCGGGATGATGGTTCTCCAACTGGTCTGGGTGACCTTCATGGTGCCGGAGACCAAAGGGGTGGCATTGGAGGAAATGCAGGACCGGATCGCGGAATCTTGATCCAGGTTTTTCCGACCGGACGCGACAATTTCCGTAGCGGACTTCGTCGGGGAACCCGTCCGGTTTCAAAGCAACGTCTCGCAATTGCCGGTAAAAGGGCTTCTTGACCCTCGCGGTGGGGGGTGGACGCTTCCAAGGTGTAGATTTCGTGATGGCAGAATCACCGCAACCCAGTTCGTCCGCGCCGGATCACCGGTCTTTCGCGGCACGGGTGGCCACCGCACTTTTGTTGGTAAGCCTGTTTGTGGCGTTGGTCCTGGCGCTTTGGAAGGCGTCGCAGGTGATATTGCTCTTTTTCGCCGCAGTTCTCCTGGCAGTCATCCTCCGGACGGCGGCAAACGCGGTTGCCCGCTGGACCGGGCTCCGCACGAGGTGGGCGCTACTTCTGGTGCTTGTGGTGGGATCGGCGGCCACCGCGGCGGCCGTATGGGTCGCCGCCCCGAGAGTGGCGGCGCAGTTCGAGGCACTCAGGGGTAGCGTGACCGGTTCCGTGGAATCGGTTTCCAAGGCCGTCGAGGGACTTCCGGCTGGCGAAAAAGTAATGGAGAAGGCTGCGGACGTCCGCCACACCATGTTGAACGGAGGCGACCTTTGGAACCGTGCGACGGGAATCTTCTCTAACACCTTGGGCGTGATTTCCGGAATTTTCATTGTGGTATTCGTCGGAGGGTTCATCGCATTCGATCCGCGGCTCTATCTGGCGGGTATGATCAGACTATTGCCTCCGGAGAAACGCGCCCGGGGGTGCGAGGTAATCAACGCTCTCGGTCATACCCTGCAAGGGTGGCTGATCGGCCAATTGATCTCGATGGCATTCCTCTTCGCGACCACCTGGATCATGCTCGGTTTGCTGGGAGTGCCGCTGGCATTTATCCTGGCCCTGCTCACGGGGATCGTGACCTTCGTGCCCTATGTCGGGCCGCTGCTCGCGCTGATTCCAATCCTGTTGGTCGCATTTGTGGAGAACCCCACGCTGGCGCTCTACACCGGCCTGCTTTACCTGCTGATCCAGAATGTCGAGGGAAGCATCCTGATGCCACTGGTTTTCCAACGCATGGTGCATCTTCCGGCGGCGTTGAGCATTGCCGGGCAACTGGTCCTCGGTGGGATTTTCGGGGTGCTGGGATTCATTCTTGCGACGCCACTGACCGCGGTCGTGATGGTCCTTGTGCAAAAGCTATATGTCGAAGACGTGCTGGATGACTCCCTGGAGGATGAGGTGCGGGAGATTCCGGAACTCAAAGGCGGGACTTAGCGCGAGGGCATCCCGCTGTCGTCCGGCATGGGCCCGCGCAACATCCTCCCGATCGCGCCGGTAAGCCAGAGGTAGTGGTCCGGAGTCCTGTTGCCATAAGTCACGAAGTTGCTAAGGCCGACCGGCGGGGTGTTGGAAGCTTTGAAGATGGCGGTGGCTTCATCGACTTCGTCGAACATGGCTACGTAGATCATGGTGGATCCCGCCCGTTTTGCCTCCACCGCTTGTTGCCAGAGAAACCTGCCGTCCTCACGGTCGATGTCGTTGAGCGGGGCCTCACGCCCGCGACTCTTCTCGAGGTTCTGCCAGCTGAATCCGGGGAAGATCACCGGCAGGTAGGATGGACCGGCTTGCCCGCACCAGGCGATGTCCGCGGCGATCCGGGCTGGCACGTGACGGTCCACGGCATCGGTATTCCTGTAGCGACCCACCGACCATGGGCTCAGGATGTCCGCGGTTTTGAGCAAGGCGTGCAATCCCGGATCGTCCGTGGCGTCCCGTTGTTGGTCCCTCCAATAGTAAGGAATGCCGAGCATCACCGCATTGCCGCCATACGTGGGGTCGTTCTTGAGGAAATCGACCAGTTGACTGCATTCCTTGATGCCATATCTCCGGTTGTCATTGAAACCCACTCCCCAGACCGCCACCAGGGGTTTTCCGCGATGATGGAGGTAGGCGGGGTCTTTACGGATCTGGGCGCGATCCACCAGACGTTTCCAATCCTCGCTGATGATCGGGAGGACTTCCTCCGCATCCATTCCGGAAAGATCATACATCATCGCCCAAGAGCGTTGGTGGCGGCTGGCGCCGTTGCGGACATTCTGCATGACCGCCGTCCCGAAATCGTGCTGTTCCGGCGATCTGAGACTTGCTCCAAAGCGCTGGAGCATGACGCCATCAATGCCGTGTTGCTTCATCCATTTGAAATGCCGATCAACGGTCTTGGGATGGTAACTGCTGAACAGTGCGGCAGCGGATCCATCGGGATGGCGGAAAGGGGTGGGATATCTCTCATCCGGATCCGATTCGGCCATGTCGGGCCAGAGGTCGAAAGTGCAGTGTCCCGGACCAAAATCCCGGCCGCCGTAGTGTTTCCAGCCGAGCCCGGAGCCGTCGCCTTCCGCACCAAACCAGCCTTGGTAGCCGGTCACGACCTTCCCTTCGATCTCACTTTTCGGAGTTTCCTCCAACGGGGTGTCCAGGATGGGTTTCAGGCGGTCGTAAGCCTCATCCCAAGTGCGGGCCACAGGGCCGCGGGGGACGGGTTCCTGTGCCTCACTCGAAAGGATCAGTGGCAAAGCGAAGGAAGAAAACAGGAAGGGAAGGATTCTGGTCATCGGGGTGCGCGGAGCCGCCCAACCGTTAGATGATCGGAAAACCCGAAGCCCTAAAAAAGGCGCGGACTCTCTGAGGAAGTCCGCGCCTTTGGTTGGAAGGATTAGGAAATCACCTCTTTGTGGCATGTCTGCCAGTCGTCGAGATTGTTGAGATTGATTGCGTCGAGGATCGATCCGTCGTCGGGAATGCCGCTGGCACCTAGAATGGAGCTGCGGGTGTCGTCGTCATGGTGATAGCCGGTGATGGCGGCGTTCAGCTTCGAGACGGCGGCGGAGTCGAGCGAGCCGCCACTCCGGGCGAGGATCCACGCTTCGCATTCGGGATAGGTCGGCTTCTTCTCTGCGATGAAGCGCTCGAAGGCCGATTTGTCGATGCCCAGCCCATCGAGGACCATCTGATCGTAGCCTTGGCCGATGGCTGGGTAGTCCGGGTGAAGTTTTCCGGCGGCTCCCAGCGAAGCCTTGAGCCAAAGGCGCGGGAGATGGAGGACGCCGAGCGGGCCGGCGGTGCCGGAACTGATCAGAGGGATGATCTGAGACATTTTAATGGAGTTTTGGGGTTGGAGGATCGCCGGACGGATTCCAGCGGCTTCGGGATCATCCATGACTCAAACGGGGCGAAACGCAACCCTTCTTGAGAGGCGGACTTTGCAAACAATCTGAGGATTCGACAGGGCACGGGAAGCGCCTCACCGTATCCGGAAGGCAGCGGTAAGCGGCCATTCCACCAACCCATGAAGTTTCTTGCTAGTGTTGCGCTCCTTGCGCTACCGCTCTCCCTCTCGCCTACGCCCATTGGCGGGCGGGGCATTTCCCCGATCCGGCCGATCTCGCCAATGACGTGATCTCCGGTCCGGCGGCCATCCCCGCACCGGATGGTGTCCCGAACATCATCCGCTACGCTTTGGGCGCGGGTCCCGCGGATCCGGTCGTCCACCTGCTCCCGACCCTGCGGCAGGCCGGTGACGGCTTCGGTTTCCGGTTCAAATACGATCCTGCGATCAGCGATCTCCGCTGGAAAATTACCTCGTCGGGCGATCTGGAGGATTGGTCGCAAGTGATCTTCGATTCCGCTGTCGACCCCATTCCCGCTCTTGAGGAAGGGTGGCTTGCCATCGATGTCCCATTCGCCGCCGCCCCGCGTGGATTCGCGCGCCTGGAGCTTGAGCTCGCCCCGGATTGATGATCCGGTCGTTTGAAGTTGCCGCATGGGAGGCTTTTCGGATTGAGTCCCCGCAAGCTATGAAACCCAAAACCACCCTTCGCTCCCGTTTCCTCAAATCATCGATTTTTCCCACCGCCCTCTTCGTGGCGGTGTCCCCGCTGGAGACGAACGCGGCGGAGATCATCCTAGATGGCGCGGCGGGCGATGTCACCGTCGGCCCGGCAGACACCGTCTGGTTCGACTTCACAAACACCGACGCGCCCATCCCGCTCGGAACCATCAACGGCAGCGCTCCGGATACTGGTGTGCTTCCGGGATGGGCGCACACCCAGGCGTCTTTTTTGAAATACGATGGTGAAAACGTGGTGGAGCTCCCCTCCGCTGAGAAGGTCGAGGGTGTGGCGAATCTCGCATCGGCAAGACCTGCATCGGTCTTCTACACAACCCTCGCCAACGCGCCTTTCGCGACGGTCACCGCGGATCAGACCATCGGGCTTCTGGAAACCTCCCGTGATTTCCTAATCAACACCGTGGCTCCGGATCCCGCGCCCACGCTCGATCTCGCGCTGGGCGGCATGTTGTTTCACGGAAACAGCCACTGGGTGAAATCAAACAACAACGGATTTCTCACCTCTTCCTCAGGCCAGCTCGTGGTAGCGGTTCACGGAACCGCCACCGACTACCAGATCAACCGCGTCACGCTGAGAGATTTCGATGGGGAGACGCCGCTGACACTGGTCAAGACCGGGCCGGGTGCCGTCGCGCTGTCGGCGGTGGCGAACACCTATTCGGGCGGCACCGTGGTCAACAACGGCCGTCTCCAGGCGAACCATTTGTCTGCATTCGCTGCGGGCGAGGTCCTGGTCGATGGCGACACCGCGCAGATTTACCTGAACGTCGGGTCCGGGAGTTTTGCCAACACCTTCGAAATCAGGGGTGACGGGCCCACCGAGGGAAGCGTCCGGCACGGATCACTCCGTTTCGCGAACAATGCCAACGTGGGCGGACAGGTGTGGCTGGAAGAATTTCCCGCGCGGATTTCCGTAAACAACAACGCCACGGGCACGATCTCCGGCCTGCTGGTCGGAGACGAGATGCTGGAGATCAACTCGACGGCGGCAGGCGCTTTCAACGGCACCCTCAACCTGGCCGGCGACGCGACCAACTACACGGGGACCATCCTCGTCTCCAAGGGCGGCTTGAGCGTCAACGGAACGCTCGGCGCGGGCGGAGCCGGCTCGGTGCTGGTCACCGACGATGCGGCGATCGGAGGGGAGGGGACCATTTCCGGCGATCTGGACATCGGCGGCGTGGTTTCAAGCCGGCTGATTTTCGACGGCTCCACCGAGGGGGCGCTTCACATGGATGGCAATGTGGACGTGAGCGCCGGAACGATCATCCTTTCTTCCACCGGAGCCCCTCCCGTAGCGGGCGAGTCGGTGACGGTTTTCACCTACGGCGGCACCTTGACCGGCGATCTTTCAAACCTGCTCAACGTGGGGCTGAGGGACGCGGTCATCACCCACGACGTCGCGAACAAGCGCCTTCTGGCGTCTTTCACCTACGGCAGCATCGGCGACTTGATCTGGACCGGCGAAACCTCGGCCGTCTGGGCGGTGAACGGTGAGAACAATTTCACTTCGGAAGGGACGGCGACGAACTTCGTCAATGGCGACAACGTGATTTTTGACGACAGCGCGACGGTGAAGACCTTGGAGTTCGGCGGGCTTGTGTTACCGGCGTCGGTCAGGCTCGACCATGACGAAGACTACCAGATCACCGGAACGGGTGGAATCATGGGACCGGCCAGCCTGACCAAAAGCGGCCCCGGACGTCTGATTCTTGGGGGTACCACCAGCGAGTTCAGCGGCCCGATCTCGGTCGAACGCGGCACGCTCCAACTCGCTAATGCAGCAGCGCTGGGCACCAGTTCCGGCATCACGCTGCAAGACGGCTCCCAGCTCGATTTCGCGGGCCTTAGCCCCTTCACGGTCAGCGAACGTCGTTACTCGTTTACGATCGCAGGCGACGGGCCGGATGGCAACGGCGTGATCACCAACAGCGGCGTCGGACTGACTGGAGTCATTGCGGGGATCAACACCATCACGTTGACGGGAGACGCCACCGTCGGCGGCAACGGTCGCTTCGATCTCGGCCTCCGCGGCGGCAACAGCATTCTGAACGGAAACGGCCACACCCTCACCAAGGTGGGACCCAACGAGATGGCCTTCCGGGCCAGGGCGAATGGCAGCGTGACCCACTTCGTGGTCGCGGAAGGCACCGTGATTCCTGAGGACACCAATGAGTCGCTCGGAGGTGCCACCGGCTCGGTGACCGTGAAATCCGGCGCGCGGTTGGCCAGCTACGGAGGCCGGACGTTCGCCACGCCCGTAAGCCTCGAGTCCGGCGCGATGCTGTTCAATCTCGGCGGCGGCGATGCCACTTGGACGGGGGCGGTGACGGTGCGGGGGAATGTCACCATCGGTTCGGGAACCTCAGCCAATACCGTCAATCTGTCCGGCAGCGTGCAAGGATCCGGTAGCATTACCAAAGCAGGCGTGCAGAACGTCACCATCACCTCTCCCGGTCACTCCGGTGACACCACCGTGGCCGCCGGCACCCTGATTCTGGGCGCGGACACCTTGGGCGACGAGTCCACCGTGACGCTGGCTGCGGGGACCCTCCTCCAGCTCGACCACGCGGGCACCGACGACATCGGCGCACTGTTTCTCGACGGAGAGGCGCAGGCGGAGGGCACCTACGGACCCCTCTCGTCTGGTGCGGACAATGAGGATGACACCTATTTCAGGGGCACCGGCGTCCTGAATGTCACCGGGATCGTCGGGGGGAACGAATACGAGACCTGGGCGGCGTCGAATGGCATCGCCGGCTCTTCCCCGGGTGGGGATTCGGATGGCGACGGCGTCCTCAACGGCATCGAATTTGTCATCGGAGGGATTCCCAACGGGTCGAACTCGCTGGGACTGCTGCCGGTCTCCAGCGTGAACGGCGATTATCTGGACTTCGTTTTCCGCCGCTCCGCCGAGTCCGCCTCATATTCACCGCATGCCGAATACGGCTCGGACCTCAGCGGCTGGACTCCTGCGCAAGCCGGTATCGATAGCGTGATTGTCACGGAGGATGCGGACCATTTTGAGGACGGGATCGACCGGGTGACGGTCCGGATTCCCCGCGCGCTGGCCACCGACGGCACAATCTTCGTCCGCCTCACGGTCGGCATCGATTGATCCGCCACCCGGCCTGAAACCGGTGCGTCCGGCTCCTATGAAACCCGCCGTCCCCGAAAACGGGCGGCGGGTTTTCCCGTTACCGGGCTCTCGCGGAATTTTTCGCGTTTCATGAGGCGGCGTCCGGGTTCAACTCCGCCGTCTCCCAATTCATCACACCATGTGGAAAGGCCGCTTCTCCCAAGACACCTCCTCGCTCGTCCAGCAATTCGGCGAGTCCATTTCCTACGATTGGCGGTTATTTCGCCATGACATCGCCGGTTCGATCGCCCATGCGAGGGCGCAGAAAGAGGCCGGACTTCTGACGGTGCAGGAGTTTTCGCAAATCGAAGGTGGCCTGAGGGAGATCGAGGCGGACATCGAGGCGGGGAATTTCGAATTTCGAACCTCGCTGGAGGACATCCACATGAACGTGGAGGCGGAGCTGACACGGCGGATCGGTGCGGCCGGTGCGAAGCTGCACACCGCCCGCTCGCGCAACGACCAGGTGGCGACCGACACCCGTCTGTATTGCCGGACCGAGATCGACGGGCTCTCCGCCGCCATCACCGCTTTGCAGCGCGCCCTGATCGGCCGTGCGGAGAAGTACGCCGCGACGGTGATTCCGGGATACACCCATCTCCAGCGCGGCCAGCCGGTGACGGCGGGACACCACTTCCTAGCCTACGTGGAAATGTTGGAGCGGGACAAAGGGCGGATGGCGGATTGCCGGAAGCGTTTGAACATTTCACCGCTGGGATCAGGGGCGCTGGCCGGTTCCACCATCAACTTGGACCGGGAGGCGATCGCGGCTGAGCTCGGCTTTGATGGCGTTTCCCGCAACTCCATGGACGCCATCGCCGACCGCGACTACATCGCCGAGATGCTTTTCGCGATTTCCCTCTGTGGGGCGCATCTTTCGCGGCTGAGCGAAGATCTCATCCTCTGGTGCAGTGCGGAGTTCGGGTTTGCCGCTCTCTCCGACGCCCACACAACCGGATCGTCGCTGATGCCCCAGAAGAAGAATCCCGATGTTTGCGAACTCACGCGGGGAAAAACGGGCAGGCTCGTGGGAAACCTGGTGAATCTTCTCGTCGCGCTGAAGGGGCTTCCTCTCACCTACAATCGCGATCTGCAGGAAGACAAGCCGCCGCTCTTCGACTCGGTGGACACGCTTCGACTCGTGCTCGCGGTGAACACCGAGATGGTCACGGCGATGGAACTGCGGGAGGAGAACTGCCGCAAAGCCGCTTCGGATCCGATGCTGCTTGCGACCGATCTGGCGGATTACCTCGTGAAAAAGGGAGTGCCGTTTCGCCACGCGCATGAACTGGTGGGCAAGGCTGTGGCCGTGTCATTGGGGGAGGGGACTCCGCTCGATCAGCTCGACTTCCCGTCGCTCGATCCCGCCTTCGGAGAGGACGCCGGGAGCGTTTTTTCCCTCGACCGCGCCCTTGCCGCCCGCAGCAACCCGGGTGCCCCGTCGATCGAAAACATCCGTTCGGAAATCACGCGGTGGAAGCGAACGTATGAGCAGCCATGAAGATTCCCTTGGCCGTCGCCTGGCTCGCCTCATCGATTCTTGCCGCCGCGGATGACCGTCCGAACATCCTGTTCGCGTTCGCAGATGATTGGGGCCGGCACGCAAGCGCCTACGCCGGGATTGATGGGCCGGGCACGGTCAACGACCTGATCCGCACCCCCGCTTTCGACCGGATCGCGGAGGAGGGCGTGCTTTTCAGACGCGCCTTCGTTTCCGCGCCGAGTTGCACACCCTGCCGCAGTGCCCTCCTTTCCGGGCAGCATTTCTGGAGGGCCGGCCGCGGGTCGATTCTGCGCGGGGCGGTCTGGGACGGATCGTTGCCCGCCTTCCCCCTCCTGCTGCGTGATTCGGGCTATCACATCGGGAAAATGTTCAAGGTTTGGAGCCCGGGGACGCCGACCGACGCACCGTTTGGCGGAAACCGCCACTCCTATCAAGAAGCCGGCAACCGCTTCAACCAGTTCTCCCAGGTGGCAATGAGAAACCTCCGCGGCGGTGTATCCGCCGAGGAGACGAAACGGAATCTCCTTGCGGAGGTCGGCTCGAACTTTGATTCCTTTCTATCCTCCCGGAAGGAGGGCCAGCCGTTCTGCTTCTGGTTCGGACCGACCAACGTGCATCGCAAATGGATCAAGGGCTCCGGGAGAGAGCTGTGGGGTCTCGATCCCGAGGATTTGAAGGGGAAAATGCCCCCCTTCCTGCCGGACGTGGCCGAGGTTCGTGAAGATCTGGCGGATTATCTGGGTGAGGCGATGGCGTTCGATGCCGCGCTTGGTCTGCTCATTTCGAAGTTGGAGAGCATCGGGGAACTCGAGAACACAGTAATCGTCGTCAGCGGCGATCACGGACCTCCAGGTTTTCCTTATGGGAAATGCAATCTCTACGACTTCGGCTCATCGGTCCCGCTCGCGGTCCGCTGGGGCGGAGCGAAAGGCGGCCGGGTAATCGACGATCTGACCAGCTTGACCGATCTCGCCCCGACTTTTCTTGAACTGGGCGGTGTGGAAATTCCCGAATCGATGACCGGGCGCAGTCTGCTGCCCCTCTTGGTTTCGGGAAAATCCGGCCAAATCGATCCGGAGCGCGACGCCGTGTTCATCGGTCGCGAACGCCATGTGGAGAATGCCCGCGAGGGCTTTCTCCCTTACCCCCAGCGGGCGATCCGGACGGCGGATCATCTGTATATCGTTAATTTCGAACCCGATCGCTGGCCGCTCGGCGAGCCCTACCGGCTGGCGGGTTCGAATCCGCCAGGGGTCCGCGCCTTGACCGAAGAGACCCGTGTCAGCTTGCCGGACGAGGATTCGGGGCCGACCAAGGCGTGGTTGGTGGGCGCGCGAAACGAACCGGAGTGGCGGGGGCATTTCCAGCGCGCGTATGGCAAGCGGCCCAGGGAGGAGTTGTACGAATTGAAATCCGATCCGCACCAGATGAGGAATTTGGCAGCGGATCCGGCACATGCCGAGGCGCGCGCGCGCTTGGAAAAGCGCCTCATGGACGAGCTCCGTCGAACCGGCGATCCCAGGATGGTGGATGGTGGAAAGTTCTTTGAGAATCCGCCGATGGCCGGGCCGCTGAGCGATTCCAAGACTCCGGAAGAACTCCGCCGGGCAACCGATTGAAAGTGCTCCGATGCCCGGGCCCGCGGTTCCTGCCTTGCCAAAGGCGGGAAAGCCCGTAGCTTCGGTGGCGAGCAGGTTTTTCCTACCTCCGATGTCCGCACCCGGCCGAATGATTTCCGATCCACTTCGATTCTCGAGGAGGTGGACCCCGGGCGCGGCCACGAAATCCGGGAACTCCTGTCTCGCGGACGGCGGCGCAAGCCGACCGGTTCCGACCTTGTTGAAGTCCCTTCCGCGACCGCCGCGGAGCTTTAACCCGGCACCAATCAGCCGGTCGTCGGCACCATGTCGGTCAGCTCGCAGGTCCAAACCAGCATCGCCGGGCTCCAAAGCCCGAAACGCCGGGCCGTCCGCAACCATGACCCATGCGAAACCATGTCAAACGCCACACAAGACTCCCGCAATTCGGGAGATAATCGACGCCGCCGCTCCCGCGGAGGCCAAAACCGCCGAAATAACAACAACGACCGGAACGACGATGGTCGCGGAGAAGAACGGGGGGGCCAGCAAGGCCGCCGCCGCCGCGACGATGCCGGGACCGGGGATTTCCATCCCCAAAGTCCCCGCCCGGCCCGCAAATATTCCGCTCCCAAGCTTACTTGGTGGCAAAAAATATTGAAAGCGATCGGACTCTACAAGGAGCCTGTTCGACCACCCCGCCCCGAGCGCAAGCCGGACGCAGACCGCCCTCAGCGCGAGCCGCGTGCTCCGAAATCAAACACCCGCAACGCCCGATCTGGCGACGC
Source organism: Verrucomicrobiales bacterium (assembly GCA_038256845.1). Lineage (GTDB taxonomy): Bacteria > Verrucomicrobiota > Verrucomicrobiia > Verrucomicrobiales > Akkermansiaceae > Luteolibacter. Next base: position 24,895 of record JBBSJY010000010.1, read on the forward strand.
TGCCGCTGCTGAAGAGCGCCCCGCCCGAGGCGGGGGACGCGGCGGCGAGCGGAGCCGCGGAGGAGATCGTGGCCGTGGCGGCGACAGTGACAGCGTCGAGTCCACGCGCGTTTATGTCGGAAACCTGTCCTACGACGTCTCCGAGCAAGACTTGCAAGAGCTCTTCAAGGGCATCGGCGGCGTCCGCAACGTGGAAATCGTCTACAACCGCAGCACCCATCGCTCGAAAGGCTATGGCTTTGTAGAGATGCTGCACATGGATGAGGCGAAACGCGCTGTGGAAGTGCTCCACGACCAGCCATTCATGGGGCGGAAACTGACTGTTTCCGGAGCCAAATCCAAGGGCAACGACGAGCGTGAGGATCAGGAGGAGCGCCCCGCCCGCCAACCCAAACCCAGCGCGGGGCCTGAGTCCTCCCCTGCGCAACAGCCAAACACCGATGCCACTACGGGCATCGTGGCCGACACTCCCGCGTCCGAGCCAATGGACACGCTCGCCGGATCTGAAACTCCCGTCGTAAGCACGGACAGCGAGGCATCTTCAACCGAGCAGGCGCCCATCGGAGAATGGCCGGAAGAGAAGAAGCAGGAGCAGGCCTGATCCCGCATTTCGATCCGATCTTGAAGGCCCCGTCCGGCAGATGCCGAGGCGGGGCTTTTTCGCGGGGGGGATCAGAGCCCGCTCTTCTGGATCAGATCCCTCAACTGGGTTTGGAACTGAAGAATGTCCTCCTGCGCAGGACGATAGCCCACGGTATCGGGATCGAGCGCCGGGCGGCCCGTCTGATCAAGCATCCATACCGCGGTTTCGCCATCGCTGAAGGTGACCTTGCCGCTGACGAGCGCCCCCGGGAGGGTGAGGGTGTCCATGGTCACCGAGACGCTGCCCGTGGGGACGGGCGCGGGCTTTTCCTCTTTTTTCTCCTCCTGTTTCGGCTCCTCAATCAGTTCGATTCCCAAATCCAGAACAAGCAGGCGGGTCTCCATGTAAGTGATGGCAATTCCGAAGTCATCCTTGAGCTGGCGTTGGAGGTCCGACATCGTCCCTCCCCCGGCGGCGGATTGTTTGAGAGCGTCCTTTTGTTCGGGAGTGAGCTGGCTTGCGCTGAACATGACCTCTTTTGGGACCTCTGCCACCGGATTGCCAAGCTCCAACGTCGGGAATGAGCCGTGCAATCCATGGAGACATCTCGTTCGGGACATTGGTCAGATTGCTCGGCCGACCTGAGACGACGGTTCGCCGTGATTTGCGAGTCCCGTGGAATTCACCTCAGAACTCGTTGCGAGGTGGTGAATTGAAGGAACTGTCCTTGATTACGGGAAGGTCTTGCCAAGGGTTGCGGCGCGCTGAGGATCTGTCCGTGCTCCCCCTCCTGCGTGACCGCTTTGGCTTTGATGCCTTTCGTGAGGGACAGGAGCCGGTGATCCGGGCATTGATGGAGGGCCGGTCGGCGCTTGCGGTGTTTCCCACAGGCGGTGGCAAATCCCTCTGCTATCAACTGCCAGCACTCATGCTGGAGGGCTTGACTCTGGTCGTATCGCCTCTGATCGCACTGATGAAGGACCAGGTGGACGCCCTCGTGGAAAGGGGTATCTCCGCCGCGCGGCTCGACTCCACCCTGAATGCGACGGAGCTTGCGGAATTGTATCAACGGCTGGAAAGCGGAGGTTTGAAGCTCCTCTATGTTGCGCCCGAGCGCTTTGCCAACGAAGCGTTCCGCCAGCGTCTCAAGCGCCTGCCTCTGGCGCTCATCGCGGTGGATGAAGCGCATTGCATTTCGGAGTGGGGGCACAATTTCCGACCGGACTATCTAAAGCTCGCGAAAATATTCCGGCGCCTCAAGGTCCCCCGGGTGCTGGCCCTCACCGCAACCGCCACACCGAAGGTTGCACGGGAGATTCGCAAGCAGTTTCGGATTACAGCGGCCGATCATGTCCAACTCAGCTTTCATCGGCCGAACCTCGATCTGCGGGTGACGCCCTGCGGAGCGGGTGAGAAAAAAGCGATCTTGTCAGACCGCCTGGCATCCATAGCCGGGCAGGTGGTGGTTTATGTCACCCGGCAGGAAACCGCCGAAGAAGTGGCGACCTTTCTGAGCGGGAACGGGGTTTCGGCACAAGCTTATCATGCGGGCCTTCCTGCTTCCCTCAGAGCCGCCGCCCAGCAGGCGTTCATGGCCGACGAAGTCCGCGTGATGGTTGCAACCATCGCGTTCGGCATGGGTATCGACAAGGCGAACATTCGCGGAGTGATCCACTACAATCTGCCGAAGAGTCTGGAGAACCATACACAGGAGATTGGCCGGGCGGGCCGCGACGGACTGCCGGCGACGTGCGAACTCCTAGCCTGTCCGGAGGATCTAACGGTGCTTGAGAATTTCATCTATTCGGACACTCCATCCCCGCGCGCCTTGGGCAATCTGATCGACCGCCTGCTTCGCCTCGGCAGCCCGTTCGATGTTTCACCCTACGATCTGGGAATCACTTGTGATATCAGGTCGACCGTGATTGCCACCGTAATCACCTATCTTGAGATCGATGGAATTCTTGAATCCACCGGTAGTTTCCATTCCACCTACCGCGGCAAGCTGCTGAGACCGGTCGAACGGATACTTGCCGGGCGGACCGCTTCCGAAAGGACCCGGATCCGGCGTTTGCTGGAGGCGGGTCAGGAAAAACGGGGGTGGCTGTACTTCTCACCGGCCGCCTTGGCCGAAACACTCGGATATCCCCGTCCGCGCATTGCCGCCGATCTGAATCATCTTGAAGCTGCGGGAGATATTGCTCTCAACCTGTCCGGAGTGCGACAGGGATATGTTATCCGCAAACCTCCGGGCGATCTGAGCGAGCTCGCCCATCGGTTGGCTGCCCGCTTCCAGACCAGAGAGAAGGCCGATCTGGAGCGTCTGCGGCACGTTCTCGGGCTGTCCGCCTGTCGCGGCTGTCTTACAGGATATATCACCCGACATTTCGGGGAATCCCTGCCCGCGGCCTGCGGGCATTGCGACCGCTGCCGTGGCGTCCCGGCCAAAATCCTTCGTCGGCCGAAGCCGCGCCGACCCTCCGATGTGGAACTCGCCACCGTCCGGGGAATTGCCGCGGAGAACCACCCCTCTCTCGGGACGGCGCGGCAGTTGGCCCGCTTCTTGTGCGGAATGACGAGCCCCGCCTCCACCCGCGCCCGTTTGACCCGGCACGATGCCTTCGGAATGTTGTCGGATTTGCCGTTTGCCGAGGTGCTCGTCATCGCGGCGGCTGTCTAACTACTACCCAAGGTGATGGGAGAACTTTCGCGGCAGCCGATTCCGAGCAAGGTCTGGAACCGTGGTGGGGCGGACTCCCGGTCGGCGACCACGGTTTCGATCTCCTTGAATCCCGCTTTTTCCAGCATGGCGGCGAGATGGCTTTCTGAGAATCCCAGCCAGCGGTCGGCGTAGAGTTCGCGCGCCTCCTCGAATGTGTGCTGGACCAGATCCAGCACGATCAAGCGGCCGCCCGGCTTCAGAATCCGGTGGGCGGCATCCAGCGCCTTTTGCGGATAGGCGGCGTGATGCAATGCCTGGCTGAGCACCGCGAGATCCATGCTTCCGCTTTCAATCGGCGGATCTTCAATGTCGCCTATGCGGTATTCAAGGTTGTCGAGGCCGTTGCGATTGGCGAGTTCTTGCCCGAACTGAACCATTTTCGGCGACAGGTCGACCGCAATCACTTTTTCCGCTCTCTGTGCCAGCAATTGGGCAAGTGTTCCTTCGCCCGCGCCAAGATCCGCGACATGGCGGTAGTTGAGGACCTTGATCAGAGCCTCCGTCAGCGCCTTCCAGGATCTCCCCGGAACATAGTCGCGGCCGAAGCGTCCCGCCAACTCATCGAAATATGCGCGGGCCAAATCCTTCCGCCTTCGTAGCAGGTGCTTCAGGGAAGACTCGTCCTCAGTGACTTCCGCCACATCCCGGGCCGCCAAGCTGGCAACTTCCATCGTTTCGCCGTCCGCCGCGCAGGAGTAGATGTTGTTTTTGCCGCTGCGCTCGTCGCTTACCAGGCCCCCGCCCTTCAGCTGGGAAAGTTGGGTCGAGATCCGGCTTTGGCCCATGCCAAGAATTTCCTGGAGCTCCAGCACCGAAAGCGCTTCGTGCCGCACCAGCATCAGAATCCGCAGCCGGGTGGGATCGGACAGCAGCTTCAAGGATTTCAGCATTGACGGCATACCGGAGACGATACATCAACGCATCACGATTTGACGATACGAAAAACGAACTCCCAATGAGCACCTACATTTTTTCCTCCGAATCCGTTGGCGAGGGCCATCCGGACAAAGTTTCCGACACGATCTCGGACGCCATTCTCGATGCCTGCCTGGCAGTAGACCCGAAGAGCCGTGTGGCCTGCGAAACGTTTGTCAAAAGCAACCTCGTCGTCGTCGGAGGAGAAATCACGATTCCGAAGATCGGAGTGAAGCCGGTCGGTTCGGTAATCAACATCGAGAAGGTCATCCGCGACGCGATTCGCGAGATCGGCTACGTGAACAATGACGACGTGTTCCACGCCGATCAGATTTTCATCAACAACTTCCTCACGACCCAATCGCCCGACATCGCCCAAGGGGTGGACGCCAAGGGGGCGGACGGAAAAAAGCACGCCGAACAGGGTGCGGGAGACCAAGGCATCATGTTCGGCTATGCATGTGACGAAACACCCGAGCTGATGCCCGCGCCGATCATGTTCGCGCACCGGCTCGGTCGGGAACTCACACGGATCCGCAAGAGCGGCAAGGTCAAGTGGCTCCGCCCCGATGCAAAATCCCAGGTTTCCGTCGAATATGTCGATGGCAAGCCCACCCGGATCATCAACGTTGTCATTTCCACCCAGCACGCCGACGGAATCGCCCACGCGGAGATTGAGAAATTCTGTATCGAACAGGTGATCAAGAAGGTGTTGCCGAAAAACATGCTTACCAAGGATACCAGCTATCTGATCAATCCCACCGGCAAGTTCGTTGTCGGTGGACCGCAGGGGGACAGCGGACTGACCGGACGGAAGATCATCGTTGATACCTACGGCGGCATGGGGCGGCATGGTGGCGGCGCGTTTTCCGGCAAAGATCCTTCGAAAGTGGATCGCTCGGCCGCCTACATGGGCCGCTGGGTCGCGAAAAATGTCGTCGCCGCCGGTCTAGCCACCAAGTGCGAGATCCAGTTCGCCTACGCCATCGGGCACCACGAGCCGGTGAGCGTGCACGTGGATACCTTCGGAACCGGTAAGGTCGAGGACGGGCGAATCCTCGCAGCCATTCTCAGGACCTTCTCGTTCAAGCCGGCGGATATCGTCAAGCAGCTCAAGCTGCTCCGCCCGATCTATTCCAAAACAACCAACTACGGACATTTCGGCAAGGACGATGAGGACCTGACCTGGGAAAACACAGACAAGGCCGCTGCGCTCAAAAAAGCGGTGGGCTGATTTTCGAAAATTATCATTACATATCAAAATTATGAGTTTCACTGATTACAAGGTAAGGGACATCGGTTTGGCGGATTTCGGCCGCAAAGAAATCGAGATTGCGGAACACGAAATGCCGGGGCTGATGGCCACGCGGGAAAAATACGGCAAGGAGAGGCCGCTGCAAGGCGTCCGGATCATGGGCTCGCTGCACATGACCATCCAGACCGCCGTATTGATTGAGACGCTCACCGATCTGGGCGCGGATGTCCGCTGGGTAAGTTGTAACATCTTCTCCACCCAGGACCACGCGGCCGCCGCCATCGCCGCCCGCGGGATTCCGGTCTTTGCATGGAAAGGTGAGACGCTTGAGGAATATTGGTGGTGCACATGGAAGGCTCTGGTCAATCCCGAAGGGCTCGGTCCACAGCTTATCGTCGACGACGGTGGCGACGCGACGCTCCTCATTCACAAAGGCTACGAAATGGAGAACGGCTCCGATTGGATCACCCTTCCTTCCGAAAGCCAGGAGGAGCAGGTGATCAAGGACCTTCTCAAGGATATCAAAGGGAAACAGCCGGGAATTTTCCACGAGATCGTCAAAGAGTGGAAGGGGGTTTCCGAGGAGACCACCACCGGGGTTCACCGTCTCTATCAGATGGCCAAGGCCGGCACGCTGCTTGTTCCGGCGATCAATGTGAATGATTCCGTCACCAAATCGAAGTTTGACAACCTCTACGGATGCCGCGAGTCCCTGCTAGATGGGATCAAGCGTGCGACCGACGTGATGATTTCAGGCAAAGTCGGCGTGGTCTGCGGATATGGCGATGTCGGCAAGGGCTGTGCGCAGGCCCTGCGTGGCGCGGGTGCCCAGGTCGTGGTGACGGAGATCGATCCCATTTGTGCCTTGCAGGCGGCGATGGAGGGATTCCGGGTCCTGACAGTGGAGGACACTCTCGGCTGGGGTGATATCTACGTCACCACCACCGGAAACAAGGACATCCTGAGACTGGAACACATGGAGAAGATGAAGGATCAGGCAATTGTTTGCAATATCGGCCACTTCGACAATGAGATCCAGATCGACAAGCTCAACACCGCTTCCGGTGTGGTGAAAACCAACATCAAACCGCAGGTGGACAAATACACCTTTCCGGCCGGAAACAGTCTTTACATGCTCGCTGAAGGCCGATTGGTGAATTTGGGTTGTGGGACGGGCCATCCGAGCTTCGTGATGTCCAATTCCTTCACCAACCAGACGTTGGCGCAAATCGATCTCTGGACCAACCGCGAGGTTTACAAGGCCGGACAGGTGACGGTCTTGCCAAAGCATCTTGATGAGGAGGTTGCCCGTCTGCATCTCGCCAAGATTGGCGCGAAGCTCAGCAAACTGACCCAGGCGCAGGCCGACTATATCGGCGTGGCACCCGAAGGTCCGTTCAAGGCCGATCACTACCGTTATTGAGTTCGGCCGGACCGATCCTAAAAAGGCCAGCCGGAGACGGCTGGCCTTTTTTACGATTCAAATGAGGGGGAGCATCAAGCCGCGTTCTGATCCGCGCGACGGCGGCGGATCGACGGCGGGCGCTCGCCGAGCACCACCTGGCGGTTGATGGTGACGGCTTCCACGTCTTCGCGGGATGGAACGTCGAACATCACATCGAGCATCATGCGCTCGAATATCGAGCGAAGGGCGCGGGCTCCGGTGCCACGGCGGACGGCTTCCTCCGCAAGGGCCCGCAGAGCATCCCGGGTGACCCGCAGTTTGACCCCGTTCATCGCAAGCTGCTTGCCGTATTGCTTGACCAAGGCGTTCTTGGGCTCGGTGAGGATCGAGATCAATTCATCTTCCTTCAATTTTCGCAGCGCGGAAATGACCGGGAGACGACCGATGAATTCCGGGATGAGTCCGAAGTGGAGAAGATCCTCCGGCTGGACACGATCCAAAATATCGGATTCGTCCAATTCCTCCTTGGAGCCGCCGTGGAAACCAAGGGTATTGGTTCCCAATCGCCGTTTGACCATGTCTTCCAATCCGACGAAGGCCCCTCCGCAAATGAAAAGAATTTTCTCAGTATTTACCTGGATGTATTCCTGCTGGGGATGCTTGCGTCCTCCCTGCGGGGGGACGTTGCAGACGGTGCCTTCAAGAATCTTCAGAAGCGCCTGCTGCACTCCTTCGCCTGACACGTCCCGGGTGATCGAGACATTCTCCGTTTTACGGCCGATCTTGTCGATTTCATCGACATAAATGATCCCGCGCTCCGCTTTCGCGACATCGAAATCCGAGGCCTGCAACAAGCGGAGGATGATATTCTCGACGTCCTCTCCGACATAGCCTGCTTCGGTCAAAGTGGTGGCGTCGACGATGCAGAACGGCACATCGAGGACGCGGGCGAGAGTACGGGCCAGCAGAGTCTTGCCGGAACCGGTCGGTCCCAGCAGAAGGATGTTCGATTTCTCGATTTCCACATCCCTGAATTGCTCGTCCACCTTTGCCTGATCCTGGCGGAGGCGCTGGTAATGGTTGTAAACCGCAACCGAGAGGACCTTTTTTGCATTTTCCTGACCGATCACATGCTCGTTGAGCTTGTCGCGGAGCTCTGCCGGAGAGGGTATGGCGATATTCGATTTTTCCGCGGGATTCTTCCCTTTTGGCGGAGTGACACCGAGTTCTTTGTCGAGAATGTTCGAACAGACCTCAATGCACTCGTTGCAAATGTATACCCCGGGACCAGCGATCAACTTCTTGACTTCGGAATGGCTCTTTCCGCAGAAAGAACACATCGTGAGATTGGAGGCTCGGGCCATTTTGCAGTGCGGTGAAAGGTGGGGTGCGTGAGCTGGCGTCAGGAATCGGATTTTTTGTCCACAAGCAGCGCGGAAACCGAATCCGGGAGCTGCTTGCGGCTCTCGAGGACCTTGTCCACGAGCCCGTATGCGACGGACTGTTCCGCGGTCATGTAGTTGTCCCGGTCCGAGTCGTTTTCAACTTCCTCGATCGTCTTGCCCGTGTGGTGGGCCAGAATGCCATTGAGGCGCTTTTTGAGATTGAACATGAATCCGATGGTGCGTTCGACATCGGACGCCGTGCCTTGCGCTCCGCCGGAAACCTGGTGAATCATGACATGTGAGTTTGGCAGGCAGAAGCGCTTTCCCTTGGTGCCGGCGGTGAGCAGAACCGATCCCATGGAGGCAGCGATGCCGATACAGTAGGTGTTCACGTCGCAGGTAAGGAACTGCATCGTATCATACATCGCGAGCCCGGCGGTGACGGAGCCTCCGGGCGAGTTGATGTAAATGTGGATGTCCTTTTTCGGATCCTGCATTTGGAGGAAAAGGAGCTGGGCGATCACGGAGTTGGCGACAAAGTCGTCGATCGGGGTGCCGATGAAAATGATCCGGTCCTTGAGGAGACGGGAATAGATATCAAAGGACCGCTCGCCGCGACCGTCCTGTTCGATGACGACGGGGACGTAGTAGCTGTTGCGGGGTGCGGGGATGCCCATGGAGGAGGTGGCTTGGAAATTATTCATCGACAGTGGTTTCGGCGTTCTCAACGACGGTGGCGTGCTCGACGAGGAAGTCAATCGCCTTGCCGATGGTCATGGAGCTGCGGATGCTCGGCAACCGGCCTTCCCTCTGCATGTCGCGAATGAACTTTTTTGGCGCTATTTTGCGGGAGACGGCGATCTGGGCGAGATGGTTGACCAGTTCGTTGTCGCTGACCCTGATATTCTCAGCCCTGGCAATTTCCTGGAGGATGAAGTTGGTCCGCAAATTGGCAGCCGCCTGATTGCCAGCCGAGGCGAAGATCTCGGCCTGCTGGGATTGGATCTCTTCCTCGCTCATGCCTGACTGGACGCCGCGCCGGACCATGGCGTCGGCCTGGCTCTGGGTTTCCTGAATCACGAGATCGTCGGGGAGTTCGAAGTCCACCTGGGCGTTGAAGTGGGCAACGATCTGGTTGACCTTCATGTCGTCGATTTTCCGACGGCGTTCGGTCTCCATGTTCTCCCGGATGATCGCCTTGATTTCTTCCATCGTTTTGCCAGGAGCGAGCCGCTGTGCCATCGCGTCGTCCAGGTCCGGAAGGATCGCTTCCTTGAGTTCCTTGAGCGTGGTTTGGAAAATGAGTTCGCGGCCATGGAGTTGGGCAAGCGGGAAATCCTCCGGGAGAGTAACCTTGATCTCGCGGGAGTCGCCGGGATTCATGCCGACAAGCTGGAGGGCGAAGCCGGGAAGGAATGCCTTTTCGTCGAGCCGCACCCAGAACCCCTCGCGGGCGGAGAGATAGCCGGCGTCTTTGCCAAGGAATTCCTCAAGTGGCTGGCCGTCGATGGCGGAGTGGTAGTCGATGACGCCGAAGTCGCCCATTTCCGCAGCGCGAGCTTCGATGTCGTTGAAGTCGGCAAAGCGCTCGCGAAGCGCCTGGAGCTGCGCCTCGATTTCTTCCTCCGGGACGGCAAGTGGTGGCACCGTGACGGAAATGTTTTGGTAATCGGGCAGGGAAACCTCGGGGGCCAGGGTGAGGCGGGATTCGAAGGACACGCCGCCGTCGGGAAGCGTCGTGACTTGCCTTGGAATTCCGAAGTCCAGCACTTTGAGCGACTCCTGCTTCAATGCCTCGTCATAGGCTTGGTTGAAGAGTGCATCGTTGAGTTCGTCGTTGATCTCCTTTTCAAACCGCTTCTCGATGATGGCGCGGGGGGCCTTCCCCGGGCGGAACCCGGGGACGCGGGCCTTGCTGGCATAGCCGCGCACAATTTGATCGCGCTGGCCATTGACCTTTTCCGCGGGGATTTCGACACGGAGGGTGGCGACGCACTTGGGCTGCTTCTCGACAACAATGTTCATGATGGAAGGTAACGGATCCGGCATCGTCGCCGGGGAGGTAGGCTAGTGGATTGGTCCGCCGCTTGTCAAATGGGGCGTTTGTTTTGTATCGGCGTGTTTGGACCGGTCTCACCGGACCAACTCCAAAGGCCGGGGTCGAGAGACTGGCGTGCCTCGTCGGCAATGGCGCCGGCATTCGCCCCTTCTCGGAGAACGGCAAAAACGGTGGCTCCCGACCCGCTCATCAGTGCTGCGTCCGTATCCTCCCGGTCTCGCAACCATTGTTTCAGCTCGGCGAGAAAGCGATGTTTGGAAAATACCGGCCGCTCCAAATCGTTTGACAAGGTAACTCCAGTCAGCGGCTGGGAGGCATAGGAAATTCCGGGCACTTCCTTCGCACCCGACCATCGGCCGTAGGCGTCTGGAGTGGCGACTCCGAATCCGGGCTTGAGGAGCAGGACCCGCAGGGGAGGGCCTTCAACGGGCTTTATCGTTTCTCCCCTACCGGTGCAGATGGCCGCGCCTGGGTGAAGGAAGAACGGGACATCGGATCCCAAGGCTGCCGCAAGTTCGCTCAGACGCCCGGCCCCCAAGGGATCGGGATTCAACTTTTCCAAGCCCAGGAGCGTGGTGGCGGCATCACTGCTGCCTCCACCAAGCCCGGCCCCGTGGGGAATACTCTTTCTCAATACAACTTTTTGCCGGCAAGGCCGCGAAGTGGCGGCTTCGTAGGCCCGGGCTGCGCGGACGACAAGGTTTTGTCCGTCAGAAGGCACCGTTGGATCGTCACATACGAATTGAAATGCTCCCGCAGCAGAAAACTCCAAGGTGTCGTGCAGACCCGGCAATTTGACCATATGGGTGATAACTTCGTGAAATCCATCCTGGCGCTTTCCGACGACGCGCAGGGAAAGGTTCAATTTTGCAGGGGCTTCGAGAGTCAGATTCACGGATCGCGGGTAATAAGAGCCATCATTCGGCCAGTCTTTCCCAGTTCCTTCCGGTAGCTGTAGAAGGATTCCAGGTCGCTGGCGGTGTTGAGCCCACAATCGTGGAATGCCGTAACTCCCGCGCGACTCGCCTGACGGCTGATCTCGGCGGCGAAGTCGATTTCGTAATCCGGCGGGCGGATGCACGGCCCGAGAACCGCGATCACGTCCTGGGGACGGGTGCCGAATGCCGCGGTCATTTTTCGGATCGCCATTCCGAAGATGTCCCCTTCGGTGCCTTTCTTGCCGGAATGGAGTAACCCGACCGCACCGGTCCCCCGGTCCGCCAGCCAGATCGGCCCGCAGTCCGCCACGTGGATGGAGAGGACGATGCCTTGCTGGGCGGTGACAAGACCATCGGTATGAGGAACAGAAGATAAATTTTCGTAAGTTTCAGGAAACGAGATGTATGGAACGATTTCCACGCGATTTCCATGGACCTGTTCGGCACACCAGACAGGGGCGGCTTCTCCCGCGAATGTGTCGATTGCCTGCTGATGATAACCCCTCAATCGCGCCATTGCCTCATCCCGTCCGACGGCCAACGGGAGGTCCGGCACGCGTCCCACCCATGAGGCGCGGATGCCGGGCAAGGAATTGATCGAATCGAGAAAAGACAACGCCTCCGTCACGCGGGGACCGTAACGGAGGCGCTGTGGATTCGCCAAGTTGGTTTATCTGGGGGGGATTTTCAATCGATCACGCGATCGCGCGGCCTTTGATGGCACGCTTCGTATGTTCGACTGTTTCCGCCTCATCTTCATCCATCCCCGCAAGAATTCCTGCGAGATCGGTGGCGATTTCCTTCCGCATCTTGGAGACCAATTCGGTTCCTTTCGATGTGATTCTCACCATGATCTTGCGACGGTCTTCCGCGGCGTGCACTCGCTCGACATAGGACAGTTTTTCCAACCGATCGACCAAGCCGGTGGCAGCGGCAGTCGAGTGGCCCATCTTTTTCGCGATGTCGGACATGGTCAGATATTCTTCGCTGGACAGGTAGGTTAGGAGGAAGAACTGGGGGAACGAGACGTTTCCTTTGTTGAGTTCCGTGGATAGGTTCAGAATGCAGCTTCGTTGTGTGAATAGGACGAAGTCAGCAAGACGGTCCGCATCGGCTTTGGCCGAAGCGCCCGAGGCGTTCGATGTGCTCAGTTTCATTGTGGCTGGTTGTAGTGTTCATGTTTTGGGACATGTAAGGGAGCACAGCCATTGCGAAGTGGAAGCTACCCGGTGGGCCGGATAGTAATCAACTCCAAAATGAAATTATTTCGAACAATGGCTGTCTTTCGGCGGGACTTTTTAAAACTACGGATCTGCGGAAGATTTGCAAAGCAAAGAGTTTGGGAAATCTTAATTATTTTCCGGAGTAGGATCCTCGCCCTTGGGGCCGGTTTTCGGGTCCGCGGGGAGGGCATCGGTGGCCGCTGCCGGTGGCGCATCCTGGGTTCTTGGAATCACCGGCTGGAGATAGACGGCATCGCCGATTTCGACGCTGCCTGACTGGATGTCCGCCGCGGCGAACTGTCCGAGAGACTCGCCCGTGACCTTGAGGTTGGCAGTGCGGTCATCAGGGCCGCGGGTGGTGAGAATGCTGTCTACGGGAGCACTCCATCCGCCATAGCTTTGGATGAGCACGAACCGGCGGTCGGCGGGAAGGGACGCAATTCGACCCACAAGGGTGGGGGAGGGCGATGCCGGCTTCGTATCCTCCTCCTCCTTTTCCTTCGACTGTGAGGGGAGGCCGCAGGCGGGAACGAGCAGGAACGCGAGAGCCAGTACGCCGGCGCAGGCAGGGTGATTCATGGTTGTGAGAGAGGGATTTGGGTTCGGAACTCCCATGTTTTGTCTTACGGGGAAAGCCTGTCCAATTCCCAGCCATTGGGGTCCCTACGGTAGAGAAACCGGTCGTGGAGCCGCCCCGGCCCGCCTTGCCAGAACTCGATCGTCTCAGGAATGACGCGATACCCGCCCCAGAATGGCGGCCGCGGCACCTCGCCGTCGGCAAACCGGTTTGCCAGTTCGTCGAGCTTCCGGACGAGGTTTTCGCGCGAGGGGATGACGGAACTCTGTTCTGACACCCACGCACCAATCTGGGAGTCGCGCGGCCGGGTAGCGAAATACCCGATGGATTCCACCTCGCTGGTTTTTTCAGCGCGGCCCTGGACAATGACCTGACGCTCAAGACCGATCCATGGAAATAGCAGGCAGACGGAGGGGTTGGAAGCGATGTGGGCAGCCTTCCTGCTGTTATAGTTCGTGAAAAAAACAAAACCTCCCGCAACAACCCCTTTGAGCAGGAGGGTCCGCTGGAACGGCCTGCCTGACTCGTCCACCGTGGCGACGGTCATGGCGTTCGGCTCATGAAGTCCGGAATCGGTCGAATGTTTGAACCATTTGGCAAACTCCTTCAGCGGGTCGGGGTCCATGTCGGCGCGCCGGAGGGGCACACCCGAGTATTCTTTGCGGAATTCGGACAGGTCCATGGATGGTTTTATCCGCTCAGAGAGAGCCGCACAAGGGATCAGAACCCAAAACAACGACTCGCATTTGCCGACGTCAGTTCCGCGAGGTCCCAAGTGGATGTGCCTAAAACGGCCGCCAAGGCCCCTCCGATCGCGGGGAGATTGGCCGGGTGGTTGCGAGCTTCTGGCAGGGGATGGGTGATTGCTGCCTCGGGCGGAGCCATGTCGGGCGCGTCGGTTTCGAGCAGAATCCGCTCGGGGGGAAGTTCGCGGAAAACGTCGAGCATCTTCGATTTCCGCTCGTGAAGGAAATAGCCAGAGAATGAGAAATAGGCACCAAGAGGGATCAGTTCGCGGGCAAATTCCGCGGACCCGGAATAGGAATGCATCAGGAATCGCGACGGCGGTGCCTCCCGGGCAAATGCGTCCATCAGCGGGCCCCATGCCTTGAGACAGTGAATGGTGATGGGACGATCCAACTCGCGCGCGATCCGCAATTGGTCGAGGAATACGGGAAGCTGGCTATCCAGTGACGGATGATCCACCCATCGGTCGATCCCGCATTCGCCGACAGAGGAATGTGGATAAATTTTTAAAATTTCCGTCAGGCGATCCTGCCAACCTACGGCCACTCCGTCGGCCTCCCACGGGTGAATGCCAAAGGCCGGAAAGACCATCGACGGGTGTTCCGCGGCCAGTTGCGCGATGATCGGCCAATTCTCCTCCACCACCGCGTTGACCACGCATCGGGAGATTCCGCAGGTGCGCATTTCGGCGAGGACCTCTGAGGGATCCCCCAATCGCGGATCATGGAGGTGGTTGTGCGCGTCGGTCCAGACGGGCATGGCGATCAGGCGGCAATCACGACTCCACTTCGACAACGAGATTGATTTCCACTGCCACATTCAGTGGCAGGGCGGCGGCCCCGAGGGCGGTGCGGGTATGGCGGCCCTTGTCACCGAACAGTTCGACGAGAAGTTCGGAAGCCCCATTGATGACCTGCGGGTGGGCGAAGAAATCCGGCTCCGAGTTTACGAAACCGGTGAGGGAAACGACCTGCTTCACCTTGTCGAGCGAGCCGAGTTCCTCGCGGATGACGGCAAGCCGATTGAGGATGATGATGCGGGAGGCCTCCTGGGCCTCCTCGATGGAGACGACGGAAGGCACCTTGCCGAGGACTTTGCGGTCGCCATCGATCGGCAGCCCGCCGGACAGAAAAAGCAGGTTGCCGCTGCGGACGCAATTCACGTAGGCGGCGACGGGGGCTGGAGCATCGGGCAGCTTAAGGCCAAGGCTCTCAAGTTTGGTGAGGATGGAATCGGACATGGTTGGAACGAACCTACGGCCGGGCGGCGGGAAAATCATCTGTCAGGAGCGCAACGAGCTGCTTTCCGCCAGTAGAGAGGGAAGCCTGATTTCCTTCGCCGATTACCAAACCGCGGGTGAGATGGCGGTGGGGGATTTCAGAGGGCCGGACGTGGGTGACGATGGGGCTGGTCACACGCCGCTCGCTGGCGGTGAAATCGATCGGGTGTCCCGTGGCGCTGAAGCTGATTTCCCAGGACTTCGCGGTCCCAAGGGAACCCCGGCCCATCCATGGGTGACGTTTCAAGAAATCCGGAGTGCCGGTCGAAGGCACGGTGACCCGGAAATAGATTGGGGTAGCGGCGACGAATTCGCTGAAGCGGAGTTCCGGGTTTTCCCGCTGCTGGAGGAAAAACCGCGAGACCTCGGTTCCGGAAAGATTCATGCCGTTGAAGAGTCCATGATAGTTCATCCCGCCTCCTCTTGCGCTGTGCCAGTCTTCGTAGCGGGTGCTCATGAGAAATGCCAATTCCAGATGCAAATGGGCGCGCGTGCGATTGAGCCCGGCACCGGTATAGCCCATCTGTCCCACCACGGAGCCGGCTTTCACGGTGTCGCCCGGCTGGACGGTGATGTCGGCGAGGTGGGCGTAGAGGGAATAGATCGAGGAATTCTCCCACCGGTGCTCGACGACAAGGTATTTGCCATAATTGCTGCGGCCCGCCAGCGGGCTGACGTGGACGACGGTTCCGTCTGCGATGCTGGAGACGAGATCGAGCGGATTCCCCGTCTTGTCGCGTTTCACCGGCGCGATGTCGATTCCCTCGTGGAATTTTGTCAGGACCATCTCCGTGCCCACGCGGAGGGGAGTCCGGACATATCCGAAGGAGCCGCCTTCCCAGGGCTTGCTGACCTCGCCTTCGAAGGTGCGGTCCACGTACATGTAAAAGCGATCAAATTCTCCGCTGAACAAGTGGCGGTTCGGGGTGGGAAGCTGGAGATCGATCGGGGCGGCTTGGAGCGCCCCAATCAGACCCAGGAGGCAGGATAAAAACCGGGACATGCGGAAATCACTTCTTCTTGGGCTTCTTGGCACCGATCCGTGGCACCGCGGCATCATACTGCCCGATGTCCTCGAGATTGATGCCTTTCCAAATCACGATGAACCCATCGTTCACGGCTTCATCGATCAACACTCCGTCAACAATCCGGCCGTTCACCTGGGCGACGAGCCAGCGGCCCTGGTTGGACGAGGTGACCGCGGCGAGCCGGCGGGTGGCCGCGTTGTTGAGTTGGAAGACGATGCCGTAACTGTTTTCATCGTCCGAGGGAAACGGCGTGAAGGCCACCACGTCCCGGGTCGAGATCTCCGGCATGCGTTTGAAATAGCGGATGTCGCCATTGTGGTCCTGTGCGAAAATCATTTTCGGATTCTGGGTATTTTCGGTCTCCAGATGAAACGAAAGATTTGCCTTTTCCCCCGCCTTGCCCGCAGCCCGCAGTGCGGGTGCGAGGGCGCACGTGAGGATGAGCGCGATGGCCGCCAGACGAACGTTCATACGGGAGTGAAGCAGATGGTCCCCGGTCAGGAAGAGAAAAATCCGGCCGCCTCGAAAGGAAACCGGCTACCATTGGCGTTGACCGGCCGCGCGGCCGTGGTGACGCTGCGCCAATGTTCATCGATCACATCCGGATTTTCGCGAAAGCCGGCGACGGCGGCAATGGTGTCGTCTCCTGGCGGCGCGAAAAGTTCGTTCCTCGCGGCGGCCCCGATGGAGGGGATGGCGGCGCGGGCGGGGATGTCGTCCTCGTGGTCGATCCCTCCACCGACAATTTGCGTCAGTATCATTACGATCCGAAGCTGGTCGCGGAGGACGGCAAGAACGGAGCGGGCGGTCGCAAAACCGGCAAAAGCGGCAAGCGCGTCATCGGCCGGGTCCCACCCGGCACCGTTGTGTACCGCAGCAACGCCGTGAACGTGCAGGAAGCCGTTGAGTTTGAGCGGAGCGAGGAAGGCATCGACCTGGAGCCCATCGCCGATCTCACCGATACCGGCCAGGAGTTCGTCCTCTGCAAGGGGGGCGAACCGGGACAAGGGAACTGGAATTTCAAAACAGCGACCAACCGGACACCGACCGAGCACACCCTCGGAACTCCCGGGGACCAATCGGTGTTCTATCTCGAGCTGCGGCGGATCGCCGATGCGGGCCTCGTGGGCTTTCCCAACGCCGGGAAATCCACTCTGCTCGGGAAACTTTCCGCTGCCAGACCGAAGGTGGCGTCCTACCCGTTCACCACGCTCCAGCCGATCGTCGGCGTCGTCGAGTTTTCCGGCTACCGCCGCTGCACGATCGCCGACATCCCCGGCCTCATTGAAGGCGCTCATGAGAATCGCGGGCTGGGCCACGAATTCCTCCGTCACATCACCCGCTGCCGCGTTTTGCTCTTCGTGGTGGATATGGCCGGTAGCGAAGGCCGCGATCCCATCTCCGATCTGGAAATTCTCCGCCGCGAGATCAAGGAATACGATGAGGAGCTGTCGCGTTTCCCCTGGAAGGTGATCGCCAACAAAATGGATCTCGATGGCGCTGCCGAAAATCTGGAAATCTTCCGCCAACGGTTTCCGAAGGCGGAGGTGATTTCCATTTCCGCCGAAATCGGCACCGGCCTGGATGATCTGAAGCAATTGCTCGACAACGAGATCGGCCATCGCGCCTAGCGCCGATGGACCCGCAGCGGGAACTTGTGTTTGTCTACGGCACGCTTCGCCGGGGCGGCTCCAATCACTTCCGCATGGACGGAGCGGATCCGATCGGAGCCGCAACGGTTCAGGGCCGGCTCTATCGAATCGATTGGTATCCGGGCTTGGTGCTGGACCCGGGCGGTGTCCCCATCGCAGGCGAGGTCTTCGCTGTTTCAACGGATCAGTTGCAGGCCCTTGACCTGTTCGAGGGGCTCTCCGCAGGAGAAATTGAAGGGACGGAATACCGGCGGGTGAAAGCGACCGTCATCCTCGCCGCGGGCGGCACCGCGGATGCGTGGATCTGGGAATGGCGTGGGCCGGCCGACCGTTATCCGCTCATCGGCGGAGGCGACTGGCTGGCAGGAGCATGAGGTCGGGTTTTGATTCGCCCGCGTGACGCACCTGTCACCCGGTGGAGATTGTTGGGTGGGTCGGGGAACGGGAAAACCTGCGCATCCCGATCCCCACCATGAAACCAACCTTGCCCGTCCTCGCCGCCTGTTCACTGCTTGCCCTCGCAACCACGCACGCCGCCATCAGCTTTACCGGCAGCCATGCGGAAATTTTCGACGGACTTCCCACTTCCGGCGGATCCATCACGATCACCGGCACCGGCATGGTTGGAAACCAGGTGGCTCTCACGGGATTGAGCGACTGGCAGGTCGCAAGGGTCGGCGGCTCAAGCAGCGCCGACACCA
>JBBSJY010000011.1:0-43206 GCA_038256845.1 Verrucomicrobiales bacterium
ACGGGACACCACCCAGAACCCGCTGTCATTCATCCACGAGGCCGCGAACGATGCGAAGCCGATCGCCAGGAAGATATAGAGCGGATGATAGGGCAGGCCCCCTTCGATCATTGGGAACATGATTGCCGATGCCGTGAGCATCGATACCGTCGCCGAGCCCTGAGCCACCCGGATGATGAATGTCAGAATGTAGGATAGCACGATCAGGCTGAGACCCAGCCCGTCCGACAACCTTTCCACGGCACCGCCCACACCCGCACTGCGGATCATGAAGCCGAACGCTCCGCCCGCGGAAGTGATCAAAATGATCACACCCGCCGTTTCCAGCGGCGGCCCCAGCACTTTGCCGATGGTCGCGGTATTATATTTGAGCTGGCGGGCGAGCAGCACGATCGAGAGAAACGCGCCGATAAAGAGCGCGATGTTTTTGTCACCCAGGAAGTCCACGACCTCCCGCAAACCGATGGATTGGCGCACCGGAACCACTTCACCCGGCGCGGCGGGTGCGTTGAGAAGCGGACCCAGCCACTCCACTTGTCCCCCATCCGCCACCTTCAGGATGGACGAAAAGCTAATGAGCGCGATCGGCAAAATGATCGGCATCATCGAGCCCACGAGCGTCGGCAACTGCGAGAGCGGCTTGTTGATGACCGCCTCGAGATCCTCCTTCGTCGTCCCCAGCGTTTCGCGCAGCGGCACGGTCATCCGGGAGGTAAGGAAACTCGCGACTCCGAAGCCGATGAACGCCGGGATGATTCCGGCGCAAATGCCGCCCAGAATCGACAAGCCGACATCGATCTTCAAAGCCTCCACGGCAGCGATCGGCCCCGGGTGCGGGACGGTCAACGAATGGGTGATCACACCGCCGCAGCACACGCACAAGACATATAACAAATAGTTCTTTCCCGTCCGCACATACAGGGCTTTGGCCAAGGGAGCCATCAGCATGAACATCGTGTCGAAGAAAATCGGGATCGAGAGCACATACGTGCTAACAAGAAGGGCCGCGCCGGCGTTTTTCTCACCGAAGGCCTGCAAAAACCGCCTCACCACGCGGTCCGCCGCGCCGCTCTCCATCAGGCAGAAGCCGATGATCGATGCCAGCGCGATGGAAACGGCCACCCCGCCGGCCGTCGCGCCAAACCCGTTGAGCATGAGAGTCAGCACGTTGGTTAGAGAGCCGATCACCACCTCACCATCTGCGTTCGCGGTGCTTTCCGGCATCACCCGCGCCAGGCAGCCCGCGAAAATCGCCGCCAGAACCAGCGCCAGAAACGGATGCAATTTCAGCTTGGTAATCGCGATGACGATGAACCCGACGCTCGCGGCGAGAACGATGAAGGGCCACCCTTCGACGAGGGTGAGGGCAAGCATTGGGTTTGGCATGGGAGGGGGTTTTTAAGGGGGGGGGTAGTTTACTTGCGCGGCACCGCGCGGGTGGCACCGGTGGAAATGCCTCCATCCACCAGCAGGAGCTGTCCGGTGACGTAGCGGCTTTCCTCGGAGGCCAGGAAAAGGAGCGGACCGTCCAAATCGCCGGTGCGGCCGGGACGCTTCAGCGGGATCCGGTCGCTCAGATAAGCCACCCATTCCGCATCCTCATACATCACCGCGTTCTGCGCCGTTTTGAACCAGCCCGGGGCGAGGCAGTTCACCGTGATGCCATGCACGCCCCAATCGTCCGCGAGACTCATCGTCAATTGCTTCGTCCCGCCGCGGCTCGCGCAATACGGTGCGAGGCCGGCATACCCCGCCACGGAAGTGACCGAGCCGATGTTCACGATCCGCCCGTATTTCGCGGGAATCATGAATTGGGCTGCCACTTGCTGCGCCACGAAAAACGTGCCTCGCAGGTTGGTGTTCACCACCAGGTTCCAATCGTCCCAGGTGATTTCCGTCGCCGGCTTGCGCACGTTGCAACCCGCGTTGTTCACCAGAATATCGATCTTGTCCACCTTCGCCCGCACCTCTTCGATTCCGTCGCGGATGCTATCGAACGAAGACACATCCAGCGCCAGCGGCACGCAGCGCCGTCCCAGCGCCTCGATCCGGGCACCGATTTTCGCCAGCGAATCCAGCGAGCGGCTGGTCACGATGACGTCCGCGCCGGCTTCGGCGAGGGTGAGGGCGAAGCGTTCCCCCAGGCCGCGGCTGGCACCGGTGACGAGGGCGGTTTGTCCGGTTAGATCGAAAGCAGGCATCTGTCGGGAAAGATTGTTAGGGCTTCAGGATCACCTTTAACAAGCCCTCATCGTTGCGGGCCAGCCGCGCGAACCAATCCGCGCCCTCCGCCAGCGGCGCCGCCGCGCTCATCAGCGGCTCCACCTGGATCGAGCCGTCCTCGATCCGCCGGATCGCTTCCGGATACTCGCCGGCGCACGAACACGAGCCGCGCAGCGCGATCTGCCGCGTCACCACCTCTTGCAGCGGAAACGGCACGCTCGCCTGCAGGTTCCCCACCAGCACCACCGTTCCGCCCTTCCGGACGCTGCGGATTGCCAGATCCACCGGAGCGCCCGCGCCGACCACCTCGAAGCTCACGCCCGCGCCATCGCCGCCGCAGATTTCCCGCAGCCGCGCAGCCAGCCCTTCCTCCTTCGAGTTGAAAGTCCTCGTCGCCCCCAGCTTTTCCGCCAGCGCCAGCCGGCCGTCGTCCAGATCGATTGCGATCACCTCATTCCACCCGCGCGCCCGCAGCGCCTGCACCACCAGCAGACCGATCAGCCCCGCGCCGACCACCACCGCCGGTTCATCCGTCGTCGCCGGAGCGAGATTCACCGCGTGCAAGGCGATCGAAACCGGCTCCGCGAAGGCGGCCTTTTCAAACGAAAGCGAGTCCGGAATGCGGTGCAAAATCCGCGTCGGCAGCACCACCTGCTCCGCAAAACATCCGTGGCGGCGGTAATCGCCGCAGGACACGCCCAACACCTTGCGATCCGAGCACAGATTCACATTTCCCGCCAAACATTCCGGGCACCCGCCACAGAATTCGGTCGAATCGAAGGTCACCCGCTCCCCGACCTTCCAATCGCCCGTCTCCTGCCCGAGTTCCGCGATCACCCCCGCCGCCTCATGCCCCATCACGATTGGCGGAATCCGGCGCCCGCTCTGTCCGTCCATCCCATGGATGTCGCTGCCGCAAATCCCGCAGGCCCGGATGTCGATCCTGACCTCCCCCTTTCCCGGCTCCGGGGTCGCAACCTCGGTGAATTCGAACGACGACGGCGCGGTCAGCAGCAGGGCTTTCATCTCCCCCGGACCTTGGGAACTCCGCGCCAACCGGTCAAGCGGCCGATTTCCTCGCCCGCAAACGGGCCGTTTCCCGCCATCGTTTCAAGCGCCCGCAAGCAAAGCAACCCATCGGGGCCGTCAGGACTCACTGCCGCAGCGCGTCGATCGGATCCAAGCTCGCCGCGCGGCGCGCCGGGTAAATGCCGAACAGCACTCCGATCAGGACGGAGATCACCACCGACAGCCCGACGGACAGAGGAGTTACGACCGTGGGAAGATTCGTCAGGGCGGTGATCATCCCGGGGATCGCCAGCCCCATCGCAACCCCAAAAAGGCCGCCGACCAGCGAAATCACCACCGTTTCCACGAGAAACTGCGAAATGATATCGCTCCGTTTCGCGCCAAGGGCGCGGCGGATTCCGATCTCCCGGGTCCGTTCGGTCACCGTGGCCAGCATGATGTTCATGATGCCGATGCCTCCCACCAACAGGCTGATCGCCGCGATGGATCCGATGATGACGTTGAACAGGCGCTGTGTCTGCCGGGCCTGCGCCAGCAATTCGAGCGGAATGATGGTCCGGTAGTCCCGGCTTTTCCGCGAGTGATCCATCAGCGCCTCGACCGCCTCGCCGATCCCCGGGACGTGCTCCGTGCCCTCGGTGCAGACCACCAGGGAATCGTATTCGGTCCGGCTGTAAACGAAGTGGCTGACGCGGGTTCTGGCCGTCGTGAGGGGCAGGTAGACCACATCCTCGCGTGCCGCGGCGGTTTCCTCCGCCGCCTCTTCCCCGCCGTCATCGCTGCCCGGACGGAAGACGCCGAGCACGGTGTAATAGTCCGCCTCAATGCGGATGGTCTTCCCGAGCGGCCCGCCAAAAGGAAAGAGTTTCCGGGCCAGCGAGGGCGACAGCACACAGACCGGTGCCGCCCGGTCGTGTTCCAAGGAAGTAAAGAACCGCCCTTCCACCCGGCGGATGTTGCGCACATCCGGGGCTTCGGCGCGGGTGGCGTGCAGGATCGCCCTGACGCGGGCGGACGGGCTGGTCACTTCGTCGGTCTGCTCGGCTTCCGGATGGACGCGCCAGACATGGGGAATGGTGCTGGCAATGCGCGCGCGGTCCCCTTCCGTGAGGCCATACTGCTGCCGCCACAACGGCAGTTGCTGCCCCGACAACGCGCTTTCCGGTTTCTTCGGTGGCTCCACGCTTTCCAGTATGATGTTCGCGCTGCCCATGCTCTCGATGGATCGGCTGGCTTCCTGCGACGCCCCCTCCCCGACCGCCAGCATGGCAATCACCGATCCCACCCCGAAAACGATGCCCAACATGGTAAGCACGGAGCGGACCTTGTGGAGAAACAGGTTCTTCACCCCGAGCAGGAGGATGCGATGGAATCTGAGAAACATGGTTCAGTTGACGGCTGCGGCGAGGGTGGAGCGTTCGATCAAACCATCCTTCATATGGATCACGCGATCCGCGCGCTCCGCGACGTGTTCATCGTGCGTGACCATCACGATCGTGCGGCCTTCGTCGTTGAGACGGTCGATCAGGGCCAAAACGTCCTTCTCAGTGGAGGAATCGAGGTTTCCGGTCGGTTCGTCGGCGAGGATCAGGAGCGGATCGTTCACGAGTGCACGGGCGATCGCGACCCGTTGCTGCTGACCTCCCGAAAGTTGCTTCGGCCGGTGGCCCAGGCGGTCGCCGAGTCCGACGATGGCGGCCAGTTCGCGACACCGCGCCATCGCCTCCGCGGTCTCATTTCCCTGGTAGAAAAGCGGTACCGCGATGTTTTCCAGAACCGTGAGTTGGGGAATCAGGTTGTAGGATTGGAAAATGAACCCGAGCCGTTGGCCGCGGACCTGCGAAAGCTCGTCGTCATCCAGTTTCGAGACATCGTCGCCACCGAGAAAGTAGCTGCCCGCGGTGGGCCGGTCGAGACAGCCGAGCAGATTGAGCAGGGTCGATTTCCCCGAGCCGGACGATCCCATGATCGCGAGGTGCTCGCCGGGCGCGACATCGAGATCCACTCCTGCCAGAGCCGCAACGTCCGCGTCACCGCCGAGGCGGTAGACCTTCTGCAAGCCCCGGATGCGGATGACCGGTTCCTGAGACATCTCGGATCGATTGTGAATGGAATTCAAGCTCCGGTCACCAATTCAGCCTCCGGGACCTTCGCGCTTTCGGTTTTCACTGGCGTCTGGGTCCCGCCGCGCATCTCCGCGGCTTCGGGAACACGGGTGGTGGCAGGCGGAGCGAGCACCACTTCATCCCCCGCCACCAATCCGCTCCGAATCTGGACGAACTGGCTGTCAAAGAGCCCGACCTCGACCTCGACCGGCACATCGGCCGCCCCTTCGCGGATAAAGCAGAACTGTCGTTCCTCGATGCCGACCACCGCCTGCAGCGGGATTTTGATCACATCCTCCAGCTCCGCCACCAGCACGTCGACGCGGGCGGTGACACCGGGTTTGATATCGGGAATGGGATCCGTCACCAGGACCTCCGCCTTGTACACCCGGTGGTTCGGATTGTTATCACGGGCGGGCTCCGGCATCGTGGCGATGGAGAGGACTTCACCGGAGAAGCGTCGGTCGGGCAGCGCGTCCAGGTGGACATAGGCCCGCATGCCCGGCTTCACGAGGCTGATCTGGCTTTCGTAAATATTCACCCGCACCTTCATGCTCGAAACATCCGGCAATGAGATCAATTGCTGGCGCTCGCGGACGCTGCTGCCTTCCTCGATCGGTTCCTGCCGCCAGTGGTCGGCTTTCTGATAGATCACCAGACCGTCCTGGGGCGCGTAGACCCGGGTGTGTGCGCGTGCCTCCCTCAATTCCTCCAGACCGGTCTGGCGGAGGTCTAGGGTTTCACTCGACGAGTCCATCTGCAACATGGCCTTCTCAAGCTGCGTTTCATTCTGACGGAGGGTGCGTTCGAAACGGACCACCGTATTCTCCGCATTGGCTTCCAGCAATTTGAGCTGGCGCGGATAATCGAATTCGGCGAGCAGCCGCAGCTCTTCTTGGGCGGATTCCAACTCGATCTCGCGGCGTTGGACGACAAGCTGATCGGCGATGAGTTCCGCCGGCGTGGCATAGCCCTTCTCCTCAAGCCGCCGGGTGCCGTTCAGCCGGTCCTGGGCGCGGCGGAGTTCCTCGGTGGCCAGCGTGATCGCCGACTCCGATTTCTTCCGGAGCTGCGGCCACTCGCCATCCTTGTATTTGATGAGATCCTGCTTCGCCAGCTCCACCGCGAGGTCGGCGTCGCGAAGGCGGATGATGTTCTCACTTTTCATCACCTCCACCCGCTCCTCCTGCTCGGCGACGTTCGAGAGACTTTGCTGATACGCGATTTCCGCCGCGGAGAGGCGGTTCTCGATATCCGCGGAATCCAGTTCAAGCAAAAGCTCTCCTTCTTTGACGAAGGTTCCCTCCTTGATGAGCGAGATGATCCGCGTCTGGCCCGGAACGAGATTCCTGACCGTGACTTCGTTGACCGCTTCCAATGACCCGCCGGTCGGCAGGGTGATGGTGAATGGCCCCCGCTCGGCGGCGTAGTAGGCCGGGCCACCGGATTCAGTGGCCGCTCGCTCTGGTAGGCTCAGCCAGGTCACGGCAGCAACAAACGCAACTCCCGCGGGGACAAGGATCTTCGGACGCATGAGCTTCCGTTTCAATGAAGGATCTTGGTTCATGATTCGGGTTCTGGCGTGGGTTGGGGCTCTTGGAACAATTCCTCGGGCGTAACCAACGTGTCAGCGCCATCCCCTACGGATGCCTCCGTCCGGATATTACTACGGGAAAGTGAAAATTCTGGATTAGTTATCCAAAACCGCTGGTCCTGGTGTGCAAAGAGTCCGAGGTTGAACAGGAAATTCAGCCGGGTGAGGTGGTAATCGATCAGCGCCGAAGTGAGTGCGTTGCGGGCGGCGAGCTGGTCGTTTCGGGCTTCCAGCAGATCGCGCGTTTCGGCGCGGTCGGTTTCCAGCAGCAGATTCACCGCTTCCACCCGCTGGTTGGCGAGCTGCAGGGCACTGCGTTGGATTTCAAAACTTTGCCGGGCGAGTTCCAGCCCTCGCAAACCCGCCCGCAGGTCGGAATGGATCCGGTCGAGTGCAAGCGAGAGCGCCCGGAGTTGCCGCTCGAATTCGATTTCCGCCCGCCGGTAGGAATTACGCGCCTCCAGATTGTCGAGCGGCAGATCCAGATCAATGCCGATGCTCGTGCGATACGCGTCGACGTCGAAATTCGAATAGTTCGTGCGATTCCCGGCCCCGCGGCTGGTCCCGTCGACGCTGGCAAACAGATCCAAGCCGGGCTTGAACGCCTGGGCCGCGACTTTGAGCCGGCGCTTCGCATCTTCGAAGCGGTCGATGTCATTGAGCAGGTCCAGGCGGTGCTCGATGGCCAGATCGAGAGCTTGGCCCGAGTCGAGCGGAACCGCCGTCAGACCCGCCTTCTCAAGCGTCCGCAGCACGCTGTCGTCGATCATCAGTTCGCCACCGATGGGCAAACCCAGCGGGATTTTGAAATTGTCGGTCCGCGTGCGGTAGGAATTGACCGCGCGGATGTAACGGTCACGGGCGCGCAATTCGTCCTGCCGGGCCTGATCGACCTGGAACCGCGGCAGCCGGTCTCTCGCCAGCTCCGTCGCCCGCTCCGTGAAGGCGATCAGATTGCGGTAGTTCGAATACTCGTTTCGAACGCGGTCCTTTTCCTGTAGGATCCGGCAGTAATCCGTGATCACGTCGAGCGCGTTGTTCTTTTGGAAACGAGAGAACGCACGGATCGCGTAGGCCACCTCGCGCTCGCTCTGGGTGAGATTCTCAGTCGCCACCGCACCCGACCCCCGCAACAGCGGCTGGTTCAGGCTGGCGGCGAAAAACCTTGTGGACGGTGCGTTCCCGCTGCCGCCGACATAAAACCGGAAAATGTCCTGGGCGAGATCCACCGCCAGCCGGCCACCCGTGCGCAGCAGCATGTCGAATCCCGCCTGGCTTCGCACGCTCGCCTGCCGGTCCTCCACCCGCGATTGCCCACCCGTGGCGGGCTGCGTGAAGGTGTCGTACGACGCCACCGACCCCGCATCCAGGCGGGGGCTGAAATCGTGACGGGCCCGGGTAAGCGCGAGTCCGGTCAGGTAGAGCGTCTCTTTCTCGCTCTGGTATTCCCGCCGGTTCGCGACGGACAGCTCCAAGGCTTGGTCCAGGTCGATCCGGCGGGCCGTTTCGTCCTTCCGATCGGAAATGATTGCCACCGCTTCTACCTCGCTCGCGTCCGTCGTCGAGTGAGGAGTGGTGATGTCGAACTCGATGGCCTCGCCGAACAGGGTGAGTTGCTTCTCCTTGAGGATTCCGTAGACCTCTTTGTCCGCCCTGCCGCTCCAGTGGCCGGTCGAACAGCCGGACAAAATCAACAGGGGCAGCAGGACGCACAGGGCCCGTGAAGGACGGATGGGAAGGAAGCGGTGGAGGATGCGGACCATGCGGATCAATGACAGGCCTACTGGTAACGTCCCTCGCCCCCGCCGTTTTTCACTAACAGCCGATAAGCCTCCGGACCGCCGGATTATCAGCGGTTGCAGAGTGCGGTGAGACGGTGTGGCCCCGCAAACCCGGACTCGTCGAAAAGGCTCGGCCAAGCTTGCCCCCGCCCGCCCCAGCGTTTAGCAAGCGGCATCAAACGGAAATCCTTCAGCCTGCTCCTGGCGCGCCGCTACCTCAACCCCCGGCGTGCGGTCCTGTCCTCGTTCACCCTCATTTCACTCGTCGGCGTGCTGCTTGGAGTGCTGGTGCTGGTGGTCGTCATGGCGGTTTACGCCGGCCTGGAGCGCGATGTGAAGGACCGGCTCCTTGGCTTCACCCCGCACATCCTGCTCCGCCAGAATCCGGATGGCGTCGGCGAGCAACCAATGGAAAACTGGCAGGAAGTGGCTGGAAAGGCGCTGGAGCTCCCCCGCGTCCAAGCCGCCACCGCTTACGTCGCCGACAATGTCATCATCGACGTCGAATCCTGGCAGCGTCCCGTGCTTTTCCGCGGGATCGATACCTCGGATGCGACCCAGGTGGAGGGGATCGCCGCAATGCTCGATCTCGAAGGCCACCCCAGCTCCACCGCCGACCTTGGAATCGACGACCGCGTCGTCATTTCGTCCACCCTCGCAGAGCAGCTGGCGCTGGGCGTGGGAGACACGATCCGGCTTTACTCGACGAGAAATTTCGAAGCAGTGATGAACGCCTACAAGGCGACGGAGAATCCTCCGCTCCGTGAGGCGTTCCCCGCAGAGTGGACCACGGTCACCGCCGGCTTTGCGGACGGCTGGACCGAGGACAATGGCACCGAGATTCTACCGGCGGAAACCTACCGCAGTGTCTATCCGACCCTGATGGACCTCTACGAAGAGTCCATCCGTGAGCCGGAAAGGGTCCTCATCGAGCAAATCCTGCTCGCCATGGACGAATCGGAAAAGCCCGAGGACGCGGAGATCTTTCGCTTCGCACCGGAAGACAAGGCTTCCATCGAACAGGCGGTCGCGGAGTTGAATACGACCGATCAGGAGAAGATGGATGCGGAGATCCTCAAAGGCCTCAAAACCTTTGTCCTACCCAAGGAGGCGGAAGTCATTGGCGTCTATCTCGCCTCGCAAATGGCAGTGACGCCCGATCTTTTTGTTCCCCTTCCCCTCGCCCAAGGCCTCGCGGGCCTCGAAGAGGCCGTTCAGGGGATCGCGCTGCGCCTCGATGACCCCTACGCTGCGGAGCAAGTCGTGATCGATTACGCCCAAGCCCTTGGAGACGGCTGGTCCCTCCTCACCTGGGGCCAGCAATACCAAGCCTTCTTCGCCCTCATCAACCAACAGCGCGTGATGATGTATTTCGCGCTTTCTTTCATCGTCCTCGTCTCCGCCTTCTCCATGATGGCGGTCATGTTCACGGTCACCATCCAGAAACGTCGTGAGATCGGCGTGATGAAAGCCCTTGGCGCGGCCCCTGGCCAGATCGTGCGGGTGTTCCTCTATCAGGGCATGATCCTCGGTCTTCTGGGCGCCATTCTCGGCGTCGGCCTCGGCCGGGTGGTCATCCACTTCCGCGGCCCGCTGCAATCGGTGTTCCGAGGACTCGGCTTCGACCCCTTCTCCGCTTCCTTCACGGGTTTCGGCGTGCTACCTGCCCACAACGACCCGGTCGAACAGGCGGTCATCGCCTTGATGGCGTTCATCCTCTGTTCCCTCGCCGCTCTCGTTCCCGCCTTCTTCGCAGCCCGCAGCGACGCGGCCAAATCCCTGCGGAATCTCTGACCCCATGGACATCTGGATCATCCGCGACGGCAAAAGAGCCGGCCCCATTCACGACTACGAAATCCGGCGTCGGATTGAGGACAATCAAATCGACCCCACCACTCCCGCCTGGCACGAGGGACTGGGCGAATGGCGCCCGCTTTCCGAAATCGAACTTTTCCGCAGCGAGTTCGAGAAATCCTCCGGAAATCCGGATATGAGCCGGGAAACGGACCACGACCCGCCCCCGCAAGACCCGGCGCCCTCGCCGACCCCGAGCGCGCCCGCCACATCCGCTGACGGCAGTGCCGCCTTTCCACCCCAAACGCTGATCCGGCGCTTCTGGGCGCGATGGTTCGATCTCATCCTCTTCGCGGGCTTCTGGTGGCTCGCGATGTGGGGATTGGGACGCGACATCGGTGCCACGCTCGACAGCCCGTGGGTCATGGTCCTCCAGTATGTCCCCTGGTTCATTCTGGAAAGCATCTTGCTCCACTACCTCGGCACGACACCCGGAAAATGGCTGCTCGGGATCAGCGTGCGGAATGTGGATGGCACGTCGCTCAGTCTCGCCGCGTCCACCCGGCGATCGGTGCGCGTCCTGGTCATGGGCATCGGCTTCGGCTGGAGTTTCCTCGCGCTTTTCTGCCAGGTGCTCAGCTTTTTCACCGCCCGCCGCCTGGGTAACCCGCTCTGGGACCACGTGGGCGGCCACCGGGTCATCGCCGCGCGCTTGCACCCGCTGCGGATCGCCATTTTCGCGCTTCTGTTTTTCGGAGCGATGCAGCTCCAGATGATCGTCCTTTATCCTTACATGGCGGAACGGGCCGGGCGCTTGTTCCCGGAAATGAAGGAGCGCCTGGAGGAAAACCCCCAATGGCACCTGCCACGTCGCGGTCCCTGACGGCGCTCGTGATTTTGCGGTTTGGCAACCCGCCGCCGCCGCTTATCTTGGCCGGTCATGAACGAAAACGTGAAACTGCTCGCCCCCGATCTCTCCAAGGAATTCCCCCGCAGCCCCCGCGAATCGCTCGGCGGCTACGTGATCGCCTGCCGGACCCTCGACAAGTGCCGCGCAGTTCTTGCCGGCACCGGAGGCGAGTATCATTTCGACTGCCCGCTTGACCGGCTGTTCTTCGATTTCACCGGAATTGATTCCGAGGCATTCAAGTCCAAAGCCGCCCAAGGCGCCTCCGACGACGAGATGGCCGAATGGATCCGGAAGCATGCAAAACAGAAAGAGCGGATCGAAGTCATCAAGTGGAACAACGATCTTCGCACCAAACGCATCAGCGAGATGCCCGACGAGCTTCAGGAGTTTCTCGAAACCTACATCGAGGAAAACGTCCCGAAAGAACGGCCGGTATATGTATGGTTTGACGTCTATGACCTGGAGGAAGGCCGGCTGTGACGCCTTACCTCGAAGTCCGTATGACGCTCCAATACCTCCACCTCTGAAAACACATCCGAGAATGCCGGGAACCATGTGTCCCCCTCGTGCTCCCCGAACACATGAGTGGCTAACAATTCATCGGTCCGGGGTAGGAGCGCCTCATAGATCTCCGATCCGCCAATCACAAACACCGGTCCTTCCAAATCCGGAAGCGTTCCCAGGTCGGCCGGATCGTGAATCACCTCCACACCTTCCGCAGCCCAGTCGCGGTCCCGTGTCAGCACGATGTTTCTCCTCTTCGGCAGCGGTCGGCCGATCGATTCATAAGTCTTTCGTCCCATCACGACGGTGTGTCCCAGCGTGGTTTTTCTGAAAAAAGCCAGATCTTCCGGCAGATGCCATGGCAGCTTTCCGTTTCGCCCGATCACGCGTTCCGCCGTCATTGCCACCACCGCCGTCAGACGGAATTCGCCTTTCACTTGGTTTCCCGATGCTGGATTTCCTAGGTTCATCAAACGGCCACCGGAGCTTTGATGTGCGGATGGGGATCATATCCTTCGAGACGGATATCATCGAACGAGAAACCGTCGATTTCCCGGACCGCCGGGTTCAACCATAGTTGCGGAAGTCTGCGGACGTCCCTCGATAGCTGGAGTTCCGCTTGCTCCAGATGGTTCGAATAAAGATGCACATCCCCGAACGTATGGATGAAATCCCGCGCTTCATAATCGCACACATGAGCCACCATTTTCGTCAGCAAGGCATAGGACGCGACGTTGAAAGGCACTCCCAGAAACAGGTCCGCGCTCCTCTGATAGAGCTGGCAGGAAAGTCCCGGCCGCCCCCCCGCCGCCGCTTCGTGAACGTAAAACTGGAACAAAAGATGGCAAGGAGGCAGCGCCATCCGTCCGATTTCACCGACATTCCAGGCCGAGACAATGTGCCGACGCGATTGCGGATTCCCCCGCAGACCATCAACCAGCAAGCGGATCTGATCGATCGCGCGACCCTCGCGGGTCTCCCACGCCCGCCATTGCTTGCCGTAGACCGGGCCCAACTCCCCCTCGGCATCCGCCCATTCGTCCCAGATCGTCACCCCGTGTTCCTTCAAATAGCGCGTGTTCGTCTCCCCTTTGAGAAACCACAGCAGCTCATGGATGATCGAGCGCAGGTGGAGTTTTTTCGTGGTCAGGCAAGGAAAACCCTCGCGCAGATCATAACGCGCCTGGCGCCCGAAAACCGAGACCGTTCCCGTCCCTGTCCGGTCCGCGCGCCGCTCGCCATTTTCCAAAACGTCGCGCATCAGATCGAGGTAAGCTTTCATGGTGAGAACACCCTAAAAACCCCGGGCGCGATTGTCCACTGCCGTTCACCCGATTGCGGGCAGCGGCCGTTTCCTCCCCTCGGTCTCCAGTCCGGCGTGGCAGGGAAGGACGGCGGATCCGTACCTGTATCTTCGACCATGATCCAAATTCCAGTCACGGTCTCGACATTGTCTTTCAACGCTTCCCCATCCGTATCGGCCAGGTCCGCCCGGGTTTGCGGCCAGGTCCCATTTGCCGCAGGCGACAGACCGCGGCTTCGGCGGGCGTTTGATGGGGGCGTTGCGCCCCCTATGGAAAGCCCTAGGTTGCTCGGCTCCGGCCCAACGCCCATCCTCCGAGAAACCCTGATGCCTTCCCTTACGTTGTCCCGTGCCTTGGCCCTGGCGCTTTTGCTGCTCCCATGCCGGTTGTGGGCGGATGCGCCCGATGCGGTGGTGACTTTTAACGAAGTCCTCTACAATCCGGGGAGTTCACAGGATGGCGAGTGGGTCGAGCTCCACAACCAGATGGCGGTCAACGTCGACCTTTCGCGCTGGTCACTTTCCGATGGCATCGGATTCACCTTTCCGGAAGGCACCATCGTCCCCGGCGGCGGGTTTGTGGTCGTAGCCAAGAATCCGGCAGATCCTTCACTCTCCGGGGTTTCCGGAGTGTTGGGACCATTCACGGGGAATCTTTCCAACAGCGGCGAAACCATCGATTTGGTGAGCCCCACCGGCAGGCTGATGGACCGGATCGATTACGGCGATGACGGCGTGTGGCCGGTCGCTGCCGACGGTCTGGGCGCGACCTTGGCCAAAAAGCGACCGGGCACCGCCTCCGCAGCACCCGAGAACTGGAACGCTTCGGCGAAACCCGGCGGCACGCCCGGCACGGAAAACCACCCTCTTGCCGACGGGCCAATCCTCCACGAGCTGATCTCGGGCGATGCGGTCTGGCGCTACCACGACAGCGGAGCCGCACCTACAGCCAACTGGTTGCTCGCCGCCTACGACGATGTCACATGGACGCAGGGCCAAGGCCCCTTTGGCAGCGGCATTGATACAGGCACGCTGACGGTGACCGCGCCGCTTGCCGCCCGCTACCGCGCCGGGGCGATCACCGGCGTTCCGAACGCTTCCACATTCCCCACATGGCCGGACAGCCACACCGGTGATGGTTCCGCCCAGAACGCAACCGCAGGGGGGAATCCCACCTTTCAGACCGCGGCCACACCCACCGGCGAACCCGCAGTCCGGTTCGACGGCAACGATCAATTCCGAACCTCCCTTTCCCCTGGGATTCCGGGAAATACCGGCTTCGTTTATTTCATCGTCTGCCGCGCCAATGCCACCCAGGCCAATGGGGGCCTGAACGATGGCAGCGGCGCCTATCTTTTCGATCGGGACCCTTCCTCCGCCGACTCCCCGCTGGTTTCGCTGAAAGCGGTCAACGGAAAATATGGATTCCAGAAGCGACATGACGATTCCAGCGGACTCGGCGGACCCATTTCCACAACGTCCATTTCCACCGGGGATTTCCAGGTCGTCGCCGTCCGCCGCAACCCCGGCGCGTCCCGCTTTGAAATCTGGGTGGACGGAACCCTGGAAGCCAGCACCCCTGACAACGGCGTTCCACTCACCCCCCAGCCAATCGTGATCGGCCGCCATGCCGCCGACAGTGATGGGGGTTTTAACGGCGATATCGCCGAAATCCTTGTCTACCGAAGTGCGCTCTCCGAGGAAGAATTCCAAAGCGCGGGTGCCTATCTCGGAGCGAGATATGGTCTGGAAACGGAGTTTCCCGGAGGGACGGTGCGGACGGAACTGAACGAGACGGCCACCCGCTATTTCCGCCAGACATTTTCGTTCAGCGGGAACCCGGACACCTCGCAGCTCCGCCTCGAACACACGCTGGCGGATGGCGCCGTGTTTTATCTCAACGGCGAGGAGATTGCCCGCAGCAATCTGCCCGCAGGCCCACCGGCACACGACACCGCGGCATTGGAGGACGTGTCTCCACCCGCTTCCAGCGGAGTCCTCCAACTGCCGGCAGATGCGCTTCGAAACGGGACGAACGTCCTCGCGGTCTCATTGCACTCGTCCGCCGGCGACAGCTCCGGATTTTTCTCGGCGAATCTCGACGTGTTGGAACCGCCCGCCGGTCCCGACACGCAGGCATCCTTGGTTCTCCACGAAATCTCCGGCGCGGGCGATGCCGATTTCTTCGTTGAAATCCATAACTCCGGCTCCACATCCGCCAATCTCGAAGGATATGGGATAGCCGCGGACGGCCCTACACCCGCACAGTTCAACTCCGGTCCGGTCGAGATGGCGGCCGGCTCCCGGATCGCGATCCACGAGGCCGAGCTGGGTTTCCGGCCGCTCTCCGGGGACAAGATCGGGCTGCTCGCTCCAAATGGCGCCATCCTTGATGCCAGGGTGGTCACCAACCGCCTCCGCGGCCGCAGCGCCGCGTATCCCGACCGATGGATCTTTCCAGCGGCACCTACTCCCGGCGCGGCCAACTCCTTCGACCTCCAGCACGACATAGTAATCAATGAGATCTGCTATCACCCCCCCGACCTTGCCGCGATTCCCGGCGTTCCTCCGACGATCGTCACTCTTCCGCTGCTCCCCTACCACTCCACCTGGCGTTACAATGCGTCCGGAGCGAATCTCGGCAGCTCATGGGCCAACTCCAATCACCCGGTCGGCGGGGCTTGGCAGTCCGGCCCCGGAATCCATGCCTATTCCCCGAACTCCCTGCCGGTGCCGATCGGCACTCCTCTTCCGGATCCGCTGACACGTGATCCCGGCGTCATCACCTATTACTTCGAAACCGAGTTTACACTCACCGCCTCCGATGCCGCCAATCTGGAGGCGCTGCGTTGGAATCATCTCATCGACGACGGCGCGGTGTTTTATCTCAACGGTGTGGAAATCTACCGCCACAACATGCCGGCGGGTGCCGTTACAGCCTCGACCGTCGCCACTAGCGGAGTCGGCACTGCCGGCGTTGCCGGCCCGATCAACGTCAACATCCCACCTGGAACCGCGGGCGCCGGCAGCAACCGGATCTCGGTTCAGGTCCATCAAACGTCGATCAACAGCAGCGATCTGGTCTTCGGCCTCGAACTTTCCGGCATCATTACGACCGATCCGGGGACGCCCGATGTCCCCGTTCGGGAATCCGACGAACAATGGCTCGAGCTCCACAACCGCGGTGACGTTCCGATCGATCTATCCCGGTGGAATTTTTCGGAAGGCATCACATTCACCTTTCCGCAAGGCTCGTCGCTCGCCGCCGGCGGCCATTTGATCGTCGCGCGTGATCCCGCCCGACATTCCGGGATCACCGCTTACGGGCCTTACAGCGGAAGCCTCGCGCGCAGCGGCGAAACGCTCGTCCTGCGGGATTCCTTCAACAATCCGGCCGACATCGTCCCCTACATCGATGGCGGCCGCTGGCCCGGTGATGCGGATGGGGACGGGGCCGCCCTCGAACTCCGCAATCCCCATGCCGACAACTCCATCCCGGAATCCTGGGCGGCAAGCGACGAATCAGAAAGGCATCTCTGGGAAAGCCACAGCTATCAGGGCGTCGCCACCGCGAGTTCGGTGGGACCGGACGGACAGTGGCAGGATTTCGTGCTGGGGCTGCTGGACGGCGGAGAAATTCTCATCGATGACATCCATGTCATTGAAGACCCCGAAGGCGCCGCCATTCCGCTGGTGCAAGGGGGGAACTTTGAATCCGGGACCTCGGCGTGGCGCTTCCTCGGAAACCATCGGGACGCCACCATCGTTCCGGATCCGGAAAATCCATCTAACAACGTGCTCCACCTACGTGCCACCGGGGCCACGGAACACATGCACAATCATGTGGAAACCACGCTCGCCAATGGCCGCCAGATCGTGAACGGCCGCACCTACCGGATTTCCTTCCGGTCCCGCTGGCTGCGGGGAATCAATCTGCTCAACACCCGCCTCTACTTCAACCGCCTGGCCAAGACCACCACCCTGGCCCGGCCCGGGCCGCTTGGCACCCCTGGCCTCGCGAACTCCGTGGCGGCATCCAATCTCGGTCCGGGTTTCACCCGTTTCTCCCACAGCCCTGCCGTTCCATTGCCGGGTGAACCGGTTACCGTCACGGCCAAGGCCAGCGATCCGGATGGAATGGGCGGGCTCATCCTGCATCACTCGGTCGCCGGAGGCCCGTCCAGCGAAACGATGATGACGCCTTCTTCCGACGGATCCACCTTCACCGCCACCTTGCCCGGGCAGAGCGCCGCGGCCGTCGTCCGTTTCCATATCTCCGCAACGGATGCGGCGGCGACCCCGGCTCTTTCCTATTTCCCCGCGGAGGGACCGGATTCCCACGCGTTCTATCAGGTGGACGATGGCCTTGCCGATTCCAACGGCCTCCACAACATCCGCATCATCATGGATCCGGACGACAGGGAGTTTCTCTATCAGACCAACAATCTCATGAGCAACGGCCGCATCGGCTGCACCGTCATCTACAACGAGCGGGAAATTCATTACAACGTGGGCGTCCGCCTGAAAAGCAGCCAGCGCGGACGGCCCCAGCCGGCCCGGGTCGGGTTCAACCTCGGGTTCAACAAGGGAGACCTGTTCCGGGGGATCCATGGCACCATCGCCATCGACCGCTCGGAAGGACAGATCACCGGTTGCCAGGAAATCCTCTACGACCACATGCTCGCCTCCTCCGGTTTCATCCCGGCGGAATACAATGATCTGGTGAAAGTGATCGCG
Source organism: Verrucomicrobiales bacterium (assembly GCA_038256845.1). Taxonomy (GTDB): domain Bacteria; phylum Verrucomicrobiota; class Verrucomicrobiia; order Verrucomicrobiales; family Akkermansiaceae; genus Luteolibacter. The sequence goes on from JBBSJY010000011.1 coordinate 17,981, forward strand.
CCGGACCCCGCCCACAGCTCCAGCGCCATCCTCCAGCTTGCGCGCTATGGAAATGATTTCCTCGATTCGCAGTTTGAAAACGGGAGCGACGGCACCGTCCATAAATATGAACTGGTCTACTATCCCACCACCGCCGACGCGAACGGCTACAAATTGCCTGTGCCCGACAGTGTCGTCGGCACGCCGATCCGAGATCTGGGGGATGACAAGGAACGCTACCGATGGGTTTATCTCACCGAATCGAACGAACAGGCGGACAATTATTCGGGAGTCATGGAAATGGCCCGGCACTTCAGCCTATCCGGAGCGGCCTTCCAGCAGGGCATCGCCGACATCATCGATGTTGACCAATGGCTGGGCGCTCTCGCCGCCGCCTGCGCGAGCGGGGCCGGTGATTCCTTTTTTGCCAATTCCCAACACAACGGGCAGTTTTACCAACGGCCCGCCGACGGTCGGATGCTGTATTTCCCTCATGATCACGACTTCTCATACGATGCCACCCGGCCGATTTTCCAGAACAACGAGCTTCAGAAACTGATCGATAACCCGGCGTATCGGCGGGCCTATCTCGGCCATCTTCATTACCTTTGCACAACGATTTTCAGCCAATCCGGAATGGCACCGTGGTCCAGCCATTTCGGCGCGTTGCTGCCGGAGCAAAATTTTCCCGGCCACCTTTCCTATATCAACACCCGCTCGAATTTCATCCTCAATTCGATCAACTCGGATGTCGCCCGGGTCGAATTCCGACTTACCACCAATGGTGGCGCGGATTTTGGAAGTTCGGACAGTCCGGTCATTCTCGAGGGCACCGGATGGGTCGATGTCAGGGAGATCCGGCTCGGCGGCTCCAGCGTTCCGCTCGATGTGGAGTGGACGTCCGCGAACACCTGGCGTGTGGGCGTGCCGGTGATCGCCGGAGCCAACCTGATCATCTTGGAAGCAAGGAACGCGGGGGGGGAGCTTGTTGGCTCCGACAGCGTCACGATCACCAGTTCCGTAACCCATACCTTGCCGACTTCCGAGACACTTGTCGTTTCGGAACTACTCTACCATCCGGCCGGGACCGAGCTGACCGAATTTGTCGAACTGCTTAACAGATCTCCCACCGCGACGCTGGATCTGAGCGGGGTTTCCTTCACCGATGGCATTACCTTCACTTTCCCGGTCGGCACCTTCCTGAATCCGGGGGCTCGTATCCTGATCGTGAAGGATCCCGCCGCATTCTCCGCGGCCTACGGCGAGGGTTTGGACACCTACGGCGGCTACCCGGACAACCTGTCCAACAGCGGTGAGACAGTGACGCTAAGCCGTGCCGACGGCGGCGTGATCCAGTCTTTTGCTTATGGGGACGCACCACCCTGGCCGACCGGAGCCGACGGCGACGGCTGGTCTCTCACACTGATCGATCCGTTTTCCAATCCGGACCCGGCCGACCCGCGCAACTGGCGGGCCGGCGGGACCATGGGAGGCAGCCCCGGAACCGGCGACACCGTGGCTTATGACGATTGGAAGACGGCCAATGGAGGTCACGCGGATGACGAGGATCGGGACGGCGACGGCTTCAACACCCTGGCCGAATATTTTCTCGGAGGAGATCCCCGCGTGCCCGACCGCCATCTCGCGCCGGTCCACCAGGTGGGAAGCGACGGAACCCTTGTTGTTTCGGTCGATATCTCGGCAAGCGCTCAGGGCCGGGTGATGCCCGAATCATCAACCGATCTAGAAAGCTGGCAAAGCCCCGCCGGCGTCACCCTCATCGCCAACACCCGGCTCGCCGGAAGCCCGGAGCGCGATCGTCTTACCTATGTCCTTTCCCCGCCTGCCGGGGGAGGCCGGCGATTCATCCGCTTCGCATTCCATCCCTGAAAACTCGCGCCCCTGACGGAACGCCTGCCACCTGCGGGCTTGATTCGCACTTTCCGATCTTGGCTAATCCCCCCATGTCCGGCCGTATCGCAGCGATGGGGATGATTGCCGGACTGGTCGGCAGTTCCCTTGTTGCCGCGGCCCCGCCCTCCGAATTCCACCCCTACAGTGCCGACGAGTTCACGCTCCATCTGTGGCATCTCGACGAGGCCGGCCCGCCCTTCAAAGACACGGGAACCAGCCCGACCCCGCTGCTGGGTCTGATCAACGGAGCGGCGGCCGCGCAGCCTTCCCTGCCCGGCTTCGGTTCGTCCGTCTACTTCGGCAGCCCCGGTCAGGTGAGGATTCTGCCGCGTCCTTACGGACCGATTCTGCTCGCCAAGCCGGAACTCGACCACGGCACGGCGGACAATGTGGATTCGCCGTTTCCCGTCGCCGGCCCGGACGGCGCGTTCACCATCGAGGCCGTGGTGCGCTTGGAAACGCTGCCTCACGAAGCCCATGGACTGGCTGCGGACATCGTGAGCATGGATGACGACGCAGCCGAGAACCGGGTCTTCATTTTCCGCATCGAGAAACCCGGTTTCCTCTCTTTCGTTCCTCTCGACGGCGACTCGGTGCAAGGGGGCGGCCTGGCAAGCCTACCGCTCACAGGAACCCACGCGCTAGAAGCCAACGATTGGTTCCATGTCGCCGTCACTTACAACGGCAGCGCGATCTCGCCGGACAATCTGAAGCTTTACTGGACGCGAATCGGCTCGGGACCCGGAAAGGCCAACCTTATCGGCAGCGGCACCCTTTCCGCCAACCTCCGCGCCCGCTTGGGCGACTTCGCCATCGGCAACACGGGAAAATTCAACCTTCTCGGACCGTCGGAGAATTTCCCCGGCTGGATCGATGAGGTCCGCATCAGCAGCATCGCCCGGGATCCGGAAGACTTTTTCTTCGTCGCGCCGGATCTTAGGGAGCAGGCCATCCGACGGCTGCGACAACCTCCTCCCCCGCCCTCCGGCCTCCGTCTCATGCTCAAGCAGGTGCTCGTGGGCGGAGTTCCGACAGCGATTCCTACCGGTGGAAAGGCGCTCTCGCTCGGTCCCGGCCTTCACCGGTTGGATTTCGAGTTCGGCTTTCTTCCGGGCGTCGCGGCCAATCCGTTCGCCGTGAAATGCCGGCTCGACGGCATGGATGGCGATTGGCAACCCGCCGCTCGGGGAATGACGGTCACCTGGGAAATGCTCGATGCGGAGAACCGCATCCTCGCCAGCACCGTCATGGCCGCTTCCGGTTCCAGCCCGGGCTGGCAGAGCGACGTTCTGGACGCCCGCCTCCAGCTTCGCGAGGAGGCCCTTTTCGTGCCGGGAGACACCCGCCGCATCCGCGTCGCCTTTTCATCGGGAGCGCCGGATACCACCGGCTCCTGGATAATCGATGATCTGAGTCTCCACCGTTCAGGACGGGTGGGAGGAAACCTCTGGCCGGACGGATCATTTTCCAAAGGCGAGCGGATGGATCAGATTGGCGGAGTGCCCTCCGGTTGGGAACGCCGCGGCACCGAGCCCGCGATCGCCCGTCTTATTTTGCGTGCCGACAACCAGGCTCTCGGCCTGCTGGACGCCGAGCAGGATCACAGCGCACTCTGGACCACCACCCGGACCCTCGCCGTCACCCCCAAAAGGGAGGGCGAGATTTGCACCGTCTCATGGCTGGAAGCTTACAATGTGATCCCGGGTGCCTCCCTCCGGGCAACCTATCTCAATGTCCCGGCAGGTTCCTACACGTTCCGTGCGATCGGGGTCGGCGGTCCTCCCATCCATCAAACTGCCCAGCTCATTCTTCCGGTCACCGTCCAGCGGCCGATCTGGCAACGGCCGTGGTTCCTTGGCTGCCTCGTCATCGCCGGGCTTCTCGGCACCGGCCTGCTCGGCTTTGCCATTTACCGCCGCCGCGCGCGCCACCGCCTGGCGGCCATGGCCTTGCAGAATGCCGTCGAGCGCGACCGCTCGAGGATTGCCCGAGACATGCACGACGATCTGGGCACCCGCGTGACCGCCCTCACGCTGACTGCCGCGTTCGTACGCAAATCTCTTGATCGGAATCCGGACAAGACGCGCCAACACGTGGTCCGGCTCGAATCCACGGCCCGCGATCTCGTTCACGCCATGGACGGGCTGGTGTGGGCGGTCAATCCCGCCAATGACACGCTCGACCACCTGGCCGGCCATCTCGCCGCGCTTGCCCAAGAGCTCTTCCGCGATTCCCCCGCCCACCTGCGTATCTCCATCCCGCCCGATTTGCCACCGCTCCCCCTGGGTTCCGATTTCCGCCATCATTTCGCCCTCGCGGTCAAAGAGGCGCTTCACAATGCGTTGAAACATGCCGGTCCCTGCGAGGTCGTGCTCCGGCTTCATCTGGACGGACGGGAGCTGGTCGCCTCGGTGGAGGACAATGGCCGGGGCTTCGATCCTTCCATCCCTCACGAGGGCAACGGCCTGGACAATCTCGCCAGCCGTTTCAACGAACTCGGGGGCCGGTTCATCATCAATTCCCGGCCCGGGGAAGGCACCCGCGCCCATTTCCGCTGCGTGCTTCCGAGCCGCACCCATTTCGCCGCCAGATAAAATCCATGAACTCCCGCCAGCGCACCGTCACCATCGTCGAGGACGATTCAATCCTTCGTGAAACCTTCTCGGAAACCCTCTCCGGGGCCGAAGGATGGCGGGTCACAGGCTGTTATGGCCGCGCCGAAACCGCGATCCCGAATATTCAGTCGGATCCTCCGGATGCGGCGATCGTCGATATCCAATTGCCCGGGATGTCCGGCATCCAACTCGTGCGCCAGCTCAAGCCGCTCTGCCCGGACACCCAGTTTCTCATGGTCACCGTGTTCGAGGACGCCGACCGTGTTTTCGAGGCGCTCGCCGCGGGGGCCTCGGGGTATGTTCTGAAACGGGACATCGACTCCCGCCTGTTCGAGGCGCTCGCCGACGTGCTGGCCGGCGGCTCGCCCATGTCCAGCGGCATCGCCCGCAAGGTCGTCCGGCATTTCCAAATGGCCGCACCCGCTCCGGATGAAAATTTCCAGCTCACCCAGCGCGAGACGGAAACGCTCGACCTGCTTTCCAAAGGCTACCTCTACAAGGAGATCGCCCACGAACTCGGGATCCGGATCGAGACCGTCAGCTTCCATCTGGGAAACATCTACCGCAAACTCCACGTCCGCACGCGCACCGAGGCGGTTCTCAAATACAAGGGCCATTCCCCGCTACCGCCTGCATGATCTCAGGCTTTAAATTGGGAAGAAGCTGCGAAGTGCGGAATCCTATGTGATCCCATAGGTATCCAAAAATGGCGATCCGCCTTACAGTCCGGAACTCCGCATGCTCCGAGCGATGCGGGCCAAACCCATGAAATCGCTCGACAATCACCACGAATTCGCCGGCGAAATCAATGCTCCGGCAGCCAACCAACACAATATCGCACGCGTGATCCGGCAGGTGCGCCAGAACTACGCCCAGCCGATCACCGTCCCCGTGCTGGCACGGGAGTCCGGCATGTCGGTCCGCACACTCTACCGTGCCTACCGCTCTGCCACCGGCACCACGATTGCCAAGGATCTGGCCCGCCGACGGATCGAGGTTGCCGCACAAATGCTGATGGAACCGGGCCTCAAACTGGAACCGATCGCCATCGAGGCCGGCTTCGGCAACGCGAAAAACCTTTGTCGGCGGTTCAAGGAACACTTCGGCCTCACGCCCGGCCAGTGGCGATCCGCCGCAAATCAAGCGAGCAAAATCCAATCCGCTGGCGTATAGTGTCGATCCCAACCATGCGCGATCGTTTTCGTTCCATCCGCCGCCGCACGCCTCCCAAGGGCTTCGCGTTGGTGGTGACGATGTCGATGCTCATCCTGTTGATGGTGCTGGCAATCGGCCTTCTGAGCCTTTCCTCCATTTCCCTGCGCACCAGCGGCCAGAGCGAAGCCTCCGCCCGCGCCCGCGCCAACGCCCGGATGGCCCTGTCCATCGCCATCGGCGAGCTTCAGAAGCACGCCGGCGCCGATACCCGCGTCACGGCGCGCGCGGATATCCTGGACGAATCCAACCCGCCCGTTCTCGGGGTTTGGAAAAGCTGGGAGGGATCCAACCACCAAACCACCGGTCCCTTCGCCGGACGACCGATTTCGCCGGGCAATTATGACGCGAAAAAGCGCGACCGATTTCTCGCCTGGCTCACCTCGGTCGAAACCACCACCGCCCCCCCGTCCACCGCCAAAGGCAGCCGTACCGTCCCCTTGGTCGGAGAAAACTCCGTCGGCTCCGGCGGCAACCGCGAGACCCTCCAGATCCATCTTGAGCCGACGGAGATCGGGCAGGGAGCCGGCTCCGGCAGCATCGCCTGGTGGATCGGCGGCGAAAACCAAAAGGCGCGCCTGCCAGACATCCGGGAACCCACGGAAGACACCTTCGCCCGCTGGTCCGTCCACAGCCAATCCCACTCGACCGCCGATCCCGCTCCCTTCCGGCTGGACGAACTCATCACCCAGCCGGCACTGGCAGAAAACGCCATCTCTCTCGGCCAAACCGATCTCATCGGAGCGGCCGAGGCCGGGATCCGCGGCTCCCAGGAATTTTTCCACGACCTGTCCACGAGCTCGGTCGGCCTGCTTACCAACACCGCTACCGGCGGCTGGCGCAAGGACATGTCCCTCGCCACCGAAAACTGGAATCTCATCGGCGCTTCGAATCTTCCGTTTTTCCGTGTGGAACCCGAGCGCGACATCACCTACGCCAAACCCACCAGCCAAAATCCCGTCGCAGCCAGGTCGATGCTCTACCCATGGGCCGCCTATCGCGGCAGTGGCGCCGATCCGCCCATTTACCGCCACGGTCCGGTTGCCAGCTGGGAAAACCTGAAGGATTACGTGACCTCTTACAAACGCGTGATGGGCGCGGGCGGCGTCAGCCGGATGAATCCGGCATCGTATCCAATCGACGACTCCAATCACTTCAATTTCCTCCACAAGGTCCGTGTCCTCCCCGTCATCGCGCGCGTCCAAGGGGTCTAGTCCCACTCCGCGGCCGTGACCGGGGCCGGCCTCCAGCCGCGCCTGCTGCTCAACCCCGTCATCACGATTTGGAATCCCTACAACGTGGAAATTCCGATGACTCCCTTGCAATTCAACTTTCCGAAGCCGCTGCCGACGGCGCTGCGCTATACCATCAATGGCACTCAGACCCCCTTCCGCAGTCTGACCAACGGCAGCACGAACTACGGGCCCATTTCCACCCAAAGTTCGCTCAACTACTCCATCTCCACCGCCGCACCGCTCAAGCCGGGCGAAACCCGCGTTTTCAGCCACCAGAGCGCCCCGGTCGACGCCAATACCGGAGCCCGGCTCCCCCTCACTCCGGGATTCTCACCGACCGGCGGTCATTATTTCGTCCTACAGAGTTCGGCTCCGACCAACACCAGCATCGACGTTGAAGTGGCCCTCGACACCGCCTACAACGACATTGCGGTCGGAGTGGGCGTCTATCTCGACATGCTTCGCCAGGACAACAGGCGTCACCTTGTTTACCGGATGGTTTATACGCCGGAGCTCGCGAGGCAGGTCTACTCGAACATCCAGGGACTCGGGGGTGTCACCGCCAGCGAGCTTGCATCCACCATCGGTAATCCACGGCCGTTTCTGACGACGATTTTCGGTGCGCGGATGACCAGCAACACGCACCTCTCCGCCAAGGGATTCGTCCAATCGAGCCCGCTCGTCAACTACACCGCCATGGGCCGCAAGGACGAGGTCGAGCCTACCATTTCCCGCCAATACGGCGGCACCCGCCACCCGGTCAATTCACCGTTCGATTTCAGCTTCGAGGCGCTCAGCGCCGCTGGCAGCGACGTTCTTCCCAACGTCGGAGATGGCAACAGCGGCTACATCGTCACCGGATTTACAAGCGGAACCGGGGTCAGCCGCTGCGTGGTCGCCGGCATCCCCCTGCGGCCGATCGCCTCGCTCGCCGAACTCCAGCACTGGGACCTGAGGTATGAAAATCCCATCCCACCGTATGCCTTCAATATCATCGGCAACAGCGACGCCACCCCCCTCCTCCCCTCCAATGCGGTGACGAACCCCGGCGACAGCCCGCTGCCCGTCAATCTCCAGCATGACGACTTCTACTGCGCGAACCATCTCCTCTTCGACGATTGGTTCCTGTCATCGATCGCTCCCAACCCCAACACCTTCGGCCCCGCCGGTCCCAGCCTACAGGACACCTACTCCGACTTCATTGAGGGCAAGGAGCCGCTCGCCAACCGCGCCTACCGCCCCATCGCCGAGGATACCGCCACCGATAATCCCCAATCCCTCTATTCGCAGAATGTCGGCAACGGCGCGGCCTGGCGGAAAATCGCCTCCCGCTTTGAGGTGGAAGGCATGTTCAATGTGAACTCCACTTCCGTCACCGCGTGGCGGGCCCTCCTCGGACACGCCCGCAATCAGAAGATCCCCTACATCGAATCGTCGGGCAATACATGGGACGTCGCCCTTTCCGAGCCCACCGACTACGCGTTCACCCGGACCAACGTCGCCGGGGACACCCGCGCCTCCAACGCCAGCTTCGGCGACACGGACCCGGAAATCGGCGGCTATCAGGTTTTCGATGAACAGATCCTCGACCGGCTGGCCGAGGAAATCGTCATCCAGGTCCGCCTCCGCGGGCCATTCCTTTCCCTCGCCGAATTCGTCAATCGCCAGCTCTCTACCGGCGAGCTCGCCCTCGCAGGCGCCATCCAGACCGCTCTCAACAAACTCTCCGCGGATGCCGGCTCGAATCCGTACCAAACCGTCCAGGATCTTTCCAGCCCGTCGCTGGCCCAGCCTCCGGGCCACCCCGCGCAAGCATACAAATTCCCCGAAGCGGCCATCGGATACGGCGCCTACGGAGTGCCCGGCTGGACCCGCCAGGCCGACGTCCTCCGGCCGCTGGCCCCCATCCTTTCCGCCCGGGATGACACTTTCACCATCCGCGCCTACGGCGATGCCCGGGACGCCAGCGGCCGCATCCTTGCCCGCGCCACCTGCGAAGCCGTCGTCCGGCGCACCCGGGATTTTGTGGACGCCGCCGATGCCGCGGACACGATCACACCCCTCACCAGCGAGACCAACCGGACCTTCGGCCGACGCTTCCAACTTGTTTCATTCCGCTGGCTCCACGATTCCGAAATTTGACGGCTTCCACCGCCCGCGCGACGTGTCACGTCACCCCTCCTATCTGAAATGCGATTCCCCTTCCTGATTCTCACCCTGTTGGCCACCCTCGTTTCCGGACGGGCGGATCCCTCCAGAACCTGCCGGATTCTTTTCCTGGGCGCCCCGCCCGATGCTCCGAAAGAATTGGAGCTGTTCGACGGCAAGGGCTCCCAGAAGGTGAGCCTGCCGCAGATGAATTTCTCCGAGCCCTACCCCCTGCCGGCCGGTGCGCTGACTCTCCGGCTGTTGCCCGCTCCTCCGGAAGATCCGGCGGCGATCGATCCGGCCGCGCCTTCTGCGGTACTTGCCGCGGAGATCAGCCATTGCTACCTCCTGCTCAGCCCGGACCCGGAGAATTCCGTCGCCCCGGTAAAAATCCAGGTGATCGACGCCTCGATGGACCGCTTTCGCCGCGGCCAGATGCTCTGGTTCAATCTCACCGCCCATCGCGTCGGCGGGATCCTTGGCAGCCAACGCCTGGCGATGAACCCGAACTCCCGCACGATCGTCGACGCGCCGGCGGACGGCAATGAATCCTATCCGGTCGAACTTTCCTACCATCCGATTGACGATCCGCGCCTGCGCCCGATCTGCCGGACGACTTGGCAGCAGAACCCCAACGCACGCAGCGTCTACTTTGTGGTCCAGGAGGCTGGTAAACGGAACCCCAGCGTGATGGGTTTTCCCGATTACCGCGCATCCGATCCCGCGGCCGCCACCGAATAAGTCACACCCAGCTTTCCCACAGTCACCATGATTCATCGTCTGATCGCACTCCTCGCTGCCACACTTCCCTTTTCCACTCACGCTTCCGCCGATCCCGGAAAGACCCCGGAGATTCGTTGGATCTGGTCGAATTCCGCGCCCAACGACACCGAACGCGCGTTTTTTCGTCGCGAGTTTCCGGTCCCGGATGATGTGGTGACCGCCTCGGTCACCGTCAGTTGCGACAACTGGCAGCGCGTCTGGTTCAACGGCCACGACCTCGGATTTTCCGGGGAATGGGCGGTCCCCTCCGCCTACGATCTCACCCCGCACCTCCGGCCGGGCGGTGTCAACGTCCTCGCGGTGGAAGGTCGCAATCAAGGGGGTGTGGCCGCACTCGCGGTGAGTTTCAACGCCACCCGCAAGGACGGGAGTGCGATCCACCTCGTCTCGGACGCCGGCTGGCAGGTTGGCACCGAGAGCGCGGACGGCTGGCGCGACGCCGGTTTTCGCGACCCTTCGTGGAAACCCGCTGTGGTCGTGGGCCGCATGGGTGATGAGCCGTGGGGAGAGGTCATCATTCCGGAATCCGGTCAGAGCGGCCCCAAGGATCTCACCGCCGATTACCAACTCCTTCCGGGGTTCAAACTCGAACGCCTCTACCGGGTCCCGAAAACCCAAGGCTCCTGGGTCGCCATGACCCGGGATGGAAAGGGCCGCCTGCTTTGCGCGGACCAGTACGGCGTGATCTACCTCGTCACTCCCCCGACCGAACCGGACGGGAACACCGAAGTCAAACCGACGGGCATCCCCCTCCGCGGAGCCCACGGCCTGCTTTGGCATCGGGACGTCCTCTACGTCACGGTCAATGAAGGCGAGGACCAGAGTGGCGTCTGGCAAGTCACCGATAGCGATGGCGACGGTGAGCCGGACAAACCGAAGCTCATCAAGGCCATGCAAGGTCGCGGCGAGCACGGCCCCCACTCGCTGGTTCCATCTCCGGACGGAAGCTGGATCTATTTCGTCGCAGGCAACCACACCGACGTCCCGGAGTTTGACAGCTCCCTGATTCCCGAGAATTGGGCGGAGGACCACCTTCTGCCACGGCGGCCGGATGCGAAAGGCCACGCCCGTGACCGCATGGCTCCCGGAGGATGGATCGCCCGCTTCAAACCGGATGGGACGGACTGGCAGTTGTTCTCCATCGGCTTCCGCAATGTGTATGACATCGCATTCAACGACCAAGGTGATCTCTTCGCCTACGACGCGGACATGGAATACGATTTTGGCATGCCTTGGTACCGGCCCACCCGGATCAACCATGTCGTTCCCGGTTCGGAATTCGGATGGCGCAACGGCACCGGCAAATGGCCTGTCTACTACGAGGACAGCATGCCCACTCAGATCGACATCGGCCCGGGGTCGCCCACCGGATTTCTATCAGGTGCCGGCGCGCGATTCCCGCAACGCTATCAGAAAGCTCTTTTTGCGCTCGATTGGACATACGCGACCATCCACGCCATTCATCTGACTCCCAGCGGCGAGGGATACACCGCCGAGCGCGAGGAGTTCCTTGCCGGCACCGGACTCCCGCTCACGGATGCCATCATCGGCAAAGATGGCTCGATGTACTTTCTAACGGGCGGCCGTCGCACCGGCTCGGCGCTCTGGCGCGTCAGCTACACCGGTTCCGAGGATGTCACACCGATCCCGCCTGCCAAGGCGAAGCCGCTCGAACACGTCGACACCGCGGGTGCCTGGGAAGGGATGGGCTCCCCCGACCGGATCACCCGCTATCGTTCGCGCCTTTCCGTGGAAACCGTCGGCCCGTCGGCGATCACCCAGCGCCTTTCCCGCGAAACCGATCCATGGAAAACGATCGGTGGCGCCATGGCGCTCGCCCGCACCGGCACCGCCTCGCAGCGCAGCAATGTGTTCGCCGCGCTGGACCGCCTCGATTGGAAATCCCTCGACACCCAGCAACGCATCAACTGGCTCCGTGCCTGCGGACTCGCCATGATCCGCTTGGGTGAACCCACCGCCGATGAACGGGAACGCATCCTTGCCAAAATCGACCCGGAATTCCCCTCGAACGATCCCATGGTCAACCGGGAACTTTGCCGCGTGCTGAGTCATCTCCAGGCACCCGGCATCGTGGGCCGCACCCTCGCCCTGATGGAAGTCGCCAGCCCGACTCCCGCCCCTGATTGGCTGAACCTCGCGAAGAGAAACACCGGCTACGGCAGCGCGGTGGTGGAGATGATCGCCAACCTCCCGCCCGAACAGGTGATCCATTACATCTACTGCCTCCGCGTCGTCAAAGGTCCCTGGACCGCGGACGAGCGCCAGCGGTTCTTCGCCTGGTTCGACCGGCTGCTGGAAAAAAGCGGCGGAGAAAGCTATGCCGGTTTCATCACCGACCTGCGAAATCAGACGATGGAAAATGCCACTCCCGCGGAACGGGAGCAGATCGGGAAATTCGGCCCCTCGACGGTCCTCCAGTCTCTGGCCGACCTTCCTCCGGTGGTCGGGCCCGGCCGTGAGTGGACGGTCAACCAGGTCGAGCAACTTGCTGCGGACGGGCTCAAGGGCCGCGACCTCGAGAACGGCCGCCGGATGTACAAGGCCACGCTTTGCGCCGCGTGCCACCGCTTCGGCGCTGAAGGCGGCTCCGCGGGACCCGACCTCAGCGCCGTCGCCGGCCGTTTCACCATCCGCGATCTCGCCGAGGCGATCATCGATCCCAGCAAGGTCGTCTCCGACCAATTTGCCTTCGACCTGATCACCCGCCGCGACGGCTCGCAGCTCATCGGCAAGATGATCGAGGAAAAGGACGAGCATTGGATCGTCGCCACCAGCCCCTTCGATTTCAGCCAGACCATGGAAATCGAGCGCAACGACATCAAGGACGTCAAACCCTCCCCGATTTCGCCCATGCCCGCCGGTCTCATCAACCGCCTCAACCCGGAGGAACTCAAGGACCTCCTCGCCTATATGCTCGGCCAATGATGATGTCTCCCGCCCGCCGGATCCTGACCGCGCTTTTCCTCACCCTCCCTTTCGCCGGGGCGGAAATCGATTTCGCCCATCAGGTCGTCCCGATCCTTCGGGAAAACTGTGCCGAATGCCACAGCGGAGAGGCCAGCAAGGGCGGCTTTTCGATCAACACACGCGACGATCTTCTTGAAAACGCCGAACCGGGAAACCCCGACCAGAGCTACCTGTTAGAGCTCATTCTCTCCGGTGATGAGGAAGAACGGATGCCTCCGGAAGATCACGGCGACCGCCTGCCGGACGGCCAGGTGGCGATCCTCCGCCAATGGATTGCGGAAGGCGTTCTGTGGGAGCCGGGGTTCACCTTCGGAGAGTCGGCCTATGAAACGCCCCTCGCGCCGCGCCGGCCCGATCTCCCACCCGTCACCGCAGGCCGCGAACATCCCATCGACCGCATCATCGACCGGTATTTCCAAGACCACTCGGTCTCCCGTCCGGAACCGCTCGGCGATGCGGCTTTCATCCGCCGCTTGTCACTCGACCTGATCGGCCTCCTGCCGACACCCGAGGAAGTCACCGGATTCGTCAACGACCCCGATCCGGAAAAGCGTCGCAAATGGATCGACCGCACCCTCGCACGGGACAGCGATTACGCCGAGCACTGGCTCACCCTTTGGAACGATCTCCTCCGGAACGATTACCAAGGTACGGGTTACATCGATGGCGGTCGCCGCCAGATATCCCAATGGCTCTATGATTCCCTCGTTTCTAACAAACCTTACGACGGCTTCGCGGAAGAACTGATCGCACCGCCTGGCGAGGATTCGAGAGGCTTCATCGATGGCATCCAGTGGCGCGGCGCGGTCAACGCCAGCCAGACCCGCGAGGTCCAGTTCTCCCAATCCATCACCCAGACCTTCCTCGGTTTGAACATGAAATGCGCGTCCTGCCATGACAGCTTCGTGGACCGCTGGAAACTCGATGAGGCGTACAGCCTCGCCGCGATCTATGCGGAGAAACCGCTCGAGATCGCCCGTTGCGACGTTCCGACCGGGAAATTCGCCAAACCGGCCTGGATCTTCCCCGAACTCGGCACGGTCGATCCCGCAGCTCCACAGCCCGAACGCCTCCGCCAGTTGGCGAAACTGATGACGCATCCGGAAAACGGCCGTTTCACCCGCACCCTCGTCAACCGCCTCTGGCACCGGCTGATGGGCCGCGGCATCGTCCACCCGGTCGATTCCATGGATTCGCCGCCGTGGAGCGAGGATCTGCTAGATCATCTCGCCGTCCGGTTCGCCGACAACGGCTATGACCTTCGCAAGGCCCTCGCCTATATCGCCTCTTCGGAAATCTATCAGTCGCAGGCGATTTCCGGCAACGAGCCCGGTCCGGATGCCCCATTCCGCGGACCGCTTGCCAAACGCCTCACCGCGGAGCAATTCGTCGATGCCGTCTGGACCCTCACCGGCACCGCTCCGGACCAGCCACACAAAGCCATCCGCCGGAACGTTTCCGCCACGTCTTCCGGACTCACCGCGGACTGGATCTGGTCTTACGCGGAGGCCTCGTCAGCCGCCCCCGCCGGAGAAGCGATCGCCCTCGGCACCGACTTCACACTCCCCGCCGCGCCCACCCGCGCCCGCGCCGTCTTTATCATCGACAACGAGGGCTCCGTGATCGTCAACGGCCGTCCGGTCGCATCCACCGATGGAGATCCGGCACCGAACAGCATTGAAATCGATTCGCTCAAACAGGGCCGGAACACTCTCGTCGTCGCTGCCCGAAACGGCGGCCAATCTCCCAATCCCGCCGGCGTCATTTTCGAACTTCACATCGAATTTCCAGACTCCGATCCGCTCGTTGTCGCGTCGGGACCCCACTGGAAATGGTCGGCCACCCTGCCAAATGACGCCGGCCGTTTTGAACAGACCCCCCGCGATTGGCGACCGGCGGCAACTCTCGCCAACCCGGCCGTCTGGAGCCGATTTTCCGCCGGTCTCGAGCCGGGACTTGATCCGGAGAACCTTCCGATGGTCCGCGCGTCCCTGGTCCCCGCCGATCTGCTGATGCGAGCCTTGGGCCGCCCGAATAGGGAGCAAATCGTCAGCATGCGGCCGGACAATATCACCACCCTCGAAGCCATCGATCTCGCCAACGGCGAGGTCCTCGCCGACCTGCTCCATCAGGGTGCCGAGCGCCTTTCCGGATCAAGTCGCGCCACCGGCCGGTTGATTGATCAAATCTTTCTCCACGCACTCTCCCGCCCGCCGACGCCCGGCGAGAAATCCGCGCTGGCCGACGCCCTCGGCCCGCGACCCGACGCCCAGGCCATCGAGGACCTCCTCTGGCTGGTCCTGCTTTTGCCCGAATTCCAATTCGTCCGCTGACTGATGCCTCCTCTATCCGACTTTACTCGCCGGCGCTTCATCCAAGCGCTTTCCGCCTCCAGCCTGGCTGCCGCCATGTCCGGCGCCCCTCGCGCCCGTGCCGAAGATGCTGCGGTCGAACACCCGAAGCCAACGGCCGACTGCTGCATCCTGCTCTGGATGGCCGGAGGAATGGCGTCACCCGAAACCTTCGATCCCAAGGCCTATCAGCCATTTGAAAAGGGCCTTCCCGTCGAGCGCGTCCTCAGCACCTTTCCTGCGATCAACACCTCCCTCGACGGCGTGCGCATCAGCGAAGGCTTGGAGGAAATCGCGAAGCTGATGGATCGGGCCACGCTCATCCGCTCGCATGTCCAGCCGGACCTCGGCACGATCCTCCACTCGCGCCACCAGTACCATTGGCACACCGGCTACGTCCCGCCGCAGACCGTGGCCGCACCCCACATCGGCGCATGGATGGCACGGATCCTCGGCCCGCGCGAACCGGTCATCCCCGCCTTCATCAACATCGGCCAGAGGCTCGAAGGCGTCGGCGAAAGCGAGGAACTCAAGGCCTTCACCACCGGCGGATTTTTTGGCGCTGAGTTCGGCCCTTTCAACTTGCCCGACCCCGACGAGGCCGCCCGTTCCGTCCGCCCCCCGGAAGGCATGGATGCTGAACGTTTCGCCAACCGCTACCGTCTCTATCAGAAGTTGATAGATAGCAATCCGCAGCGCGATTTCCTCAGCGATCATCAACAGGAATCCATGCTCCGGTCGCTCGAAAACGCCCACCGTCTGCTCGCATCGAAGGAAAAAGAGGCCTTCGATCTGACCTTGGAAAACAAGGCGACGCTAGATGCATACGGCGAATCCCGTTTCGGCCGCGGATGCCTCCTCGCCCGCCGTCTCGCCGAGGCCGGTGCCCGCTTCATTGAGGTCACCACCGAATACATCCCGTTCATCCATTGGGACACCCATGAGAACGGCCACGAGACCGCCGCGCGGCTCAAAAAGGAAATTGACCGCCCCATCGCCGCCCTGATCCGGGATCTTGAGGAACGGGGCATGCTCAACCGCACGCTCGTCATCATCGCCAGCGAGTTCAGCCGCGACATGATGATGGAGGGCGCCCCCGGATCCGACGCCCGCGACCAGGCGACCGCCAAGTCCGATACCCTCGAAGACCCGAAGCACTACGGCCTGCACCGCCATTTCACCGGCGGCTCCTCGGTCGTCCTCTTCGGCGGCGGCATGAAAAAAGGCCACGTCCACGGCGCCACCGCCGACGAGAGGCCATTGGTCGCCATCGAGGACCCCGTCACCATCACCGATCTTCACGCAACAATCTTCACCGCCATGGGCATCAGCCCCGCAGCCGTGTTCGATATCGAAAAGCGCCCGTTCTATGCCACTGAGGATGGCAAGGGAACGGCCGTCGGCAGCTTGTTCGCGTAACTCCTGTCGGAATGCAACCCGGCCAAGGACTCGGAGCCCGAGTCCTCATCTGGAAGGGCCGATTTCCGCTTCAATGTCCGCCGACGGCCCCGTTTTTTCAAAACACCCCGTCCGAAAAACGATCACCAAAATTCATGAAAACCAAACAACGCTCCCACGGAGCCATACCCGCGCAGATCTTTGCGACCTTCTTCCTGCCTCTGCTACCGCTGACAGGTCAAACCATTCCAAACCCCAGTTTCGAGGCCGATACCTTCACGGGCTTCCCCGGTTATGTTTCCGTTGAGGGCAACGGACCGATCACAGGGTGGACCGGCACTCCGGCGGATCGTGTCGGACTCAACCCCGCGGACGGTTCCCCGTTTGCCGACAACGGGATCATCCCGGACGGATCCAATGTCGCGTTCATTCAGGGCGGCGCCACCGGCGCCGCCTCGTTGGGAACCACCGTCACCGGCCTGACCGTCGGAACAACCTACAAGGTCACCTTCCGGATCAGCGCCCGCAGCAACTCTACCGATCCCGCCGCAGCCGCGGGAAACTCGCCGTTTCTCGTTTTCTCCACCGATGGCACCAGCGAACCGGTGACGATGGAAGTGCGCCGGACCGAAATCACCGGATCCGCATCGATGCCCTATCGGTTCGCCGCATGCGAGTTCACCGCGACCGCCACCGAGCAGGTGATCACACTTACCAACACCAAGCCCGCCGGCGACCACACGTTGATTGTCGACGATTTCCAAATCGCCGAATCATCGGGTGACTGGGAAGTGCAGCCTTGGACGGGCGACGGGGATTCCGGGATCGACCCCGCATTCGTTTACAGCCACGCCTATTCCTTCGGCAGCAATCCGGGCGTCACCGTCAACGGAGTGCCGTTCATCGGCCGGGAAGCGGGTGCCGCGGGCCGCTTTACCCTCTCCGGTTTGAACGCCATCTTCGCGAACCGGGCGCCAAACAATGTCACCGGCGACAGTACGAATCTCGCCAAGGACTTCCGTTACGGAGGTTCGCCCGGAATCACTTTGGAAAACCTAAAGCCAAATACCGAATACGTTTTCACCGCGTTCGGCATCGGCTTCGATGCCGCGGATTCCGCCACGCCGTATCGCGCGGCCACCTTCAGCAGCAGTGTCCCCGACAGTGACCTTCTCACCGTGGACCTTAACCAATACGGCCAAGGAGACGGCATCGCGGTCCATTACACCTACACCACCGACGAGTTGGCCACGCCGGTCACCATCTCCTATCCGCCGACCAGCAACGGCACCTTTCACACCAGCGCCTTCAGCAACCGGGAAACCGTTGCCAGCACGCCGGAGGTGGTTTGGACCACCGAGCAATGGTTTGATGACGAAAGCTCCGGCGTGGATCCGGGCTTCGCCTATACCCATGCACTGAACCTGGGTTCATCAACCGACGTCAATATCAATGGCGTGATCTTCGACGGTGTCGCCGGCGTCAACCCGGTGACTGACGACTACATCGCAGCCATCCCCCTTGCTTTTGCAAGCGACGTGAACAACTTCATCGACGGATACGGCGAAGCGATGTCCCGCGATTTCATCCACGGCGGCTTCCCGGAAGTCCACTTCGTCTCCGGTCTCACCCCGGGCACCGACTATGTCTTCACCATCTACTCGACGGGTTGGGAAGCGGTAGGCGGCCGCGTGAACGCTTTCAGCGGAGGAGCCGGACAAGGCGTAACCCTGCTGGATCAAGACGAATTCGGCCCCAACAACGGCATCCGTTTTGAGTATCGCTATACGGCCGACGACTCCGGCGGAGTTACCATCACCAGTTCCGCGCTCAACGGCACCTCTCCCGTGCACGTGACCGGCATCAGCAATCGCGAGGCCGAGCCTCTCTTCGGGGTTGCTCCCAGCATTACGCTGCAGCCCGTCGATGCCTCCGCCGGCACCGGCAACAGCGCCACCTTCCAGGTTGGCGTATCCGGCTCGGGCCCCCTCGACTATCAGTGGAAATTCGGCAATGATGATATCATCGGCGCGAACGGCCCCATCCTCGAACTGTCCAATGTCGATTTCTCCAATGCAGGCGACTACTCGGTGACGATCACCGGCAATGGCACGACGACGAGCGAAACCGCGACGCTAACGGTTTTGGAAAATGTCCCGGGACTTTTCGCCACCGGCGTCGGGCAGGACGGTGAACCACTGGCGAACGGTGAAATCGACCCGCATTACACCTTGACCGTCAATCCGGACAACCTCGAGTCGACCGTCGCCCTCGTACAGTCCAACCTTCCCGGAGCCTGGCTTCCGAACTCGGGCACCTCGAAATGGATCGGCCCGCGCGTGGACACCTCGGCGGCGGCCGCCCAGGGCACTGACGGCCCGGAAGGATTTGGAACCTATGTCTATCGGACCCAAATTGATCTCACCGGATTCGAGGTGGCGACCGTTAGAATCGATGGCAGTTGGGCCACGGACAACAGCGGCCTTGCCATTCGCATCAACGGCGTGGACGTGGTGGGCCTGAGCTACACGGAAGGTAACACCTTCGGCGGTCCCAAGCCCTTCGTGATCGATTTCGATAACGCTCCCGGGCTAACAGCCGGCGTGAACACGCTCGATTTCGTGGTGAACAATTCCGATGCGGCCGCCGGATTCACGGGACTGCGCATCGCAGGGTTGCAAGCGATCGGGATGATTCCCGCCAATACCGCACCGCACATCGCCTCCCAACCCGCCGACAGGACCGGCCCGCATAACGGAGTGGCCACCCTAACGGTCGGGGCCAGCGGATCCGCGCCACTCGCCTACGAGTGGTATCGGAACGATGTCGTGGTCGAAGGTGCCTCCGAACGGTCACTGCCGGTTGAGATTTTGGATCTCGATTCGGGCGGCACCTACAAGGTGATCGTGTCCAACGGCGTCGATTCGGTCGAAAGCGAACCGGCGATCGTCACCGTAACCAACGCGAATCCGGTAGCGATCGACGATATTGCGGAAACCACCCGCAACTCGCCGCTGGTAATCGACCCGTTCGTGCTCATTTTGAACGACACGGATGCCGATGGCGACTCCCTCGAACTTGAGGGTTTCAGTGCCAACAGCGCAGCAGGCGGAACCATCACGGAGTCCGGAGGGATCATCACCTATTCGCCACCCGCCGGATTTATCGGAGAGGACAGCTTCACCTACACGGTGAATGACGGCATCTGGGGCGGAGTTTCGGAAGACGCTACGGTGACGGTCACCGTAAACGACCAAGCTCCCGCACCGGCAGGGTCACTCACCTTGGTTCTGGCAGATGGCACGGTCACCGGCACCTTCGCCGGAGTCGAGGGCAACACCTACGTATTCGAGCGTTCCACCACCCTGGAGCCGGATGAATGGGAAATGATCGAAACGGTGGTGGCTCCCGCCTCGGGCGTCATCGAGGTTTCGGACCCTTCGCCACCCGAAGGCCGGGCCTTCTACCGGATCGCCTTCTCCCTGTAAGCCGAAGGCAGGTTCCTCCATCGACTCAAGTTCCGCGGGCGCCTCAGGTGCCCGCGGATTCTTTTTTGGCAGAAATTGGGAATACAATGTTGTTCACCTCCCGTCATCGGCTGATAGGGTTCCGGAATCGTGGCGGATCCCCGCGGAAGGTTTTCCGTGACTGGATCCACGCGATCCGCGGCCACTGCGGCCCTGCCCACGGCATTCCAAATCCCATGAAACCTCCCATCGCCATCGCCTTCTGTTGCAGCCTCATACCGGCCTCGATCTCCGCCCAGACACTATTGTTCTCCGACAGCTTTGATGTCGCGGACACAACCAATTTCGACGGGGCTCCGCTGGTCCTCGACGACGGCGTCACCAACCGCCGCAGCGGCACGCTCGCGGAGACCGTGTTCCTCCGATCCGCTCAACAACAACAACACATCAGCAACCAGCAGGTATCCCTCAGAGGAGGAAGCCGGCTACGCTTTCACGACGACATCAATTGGTACAACTGGGCAAGCGGCACGGCCGGCACCGACATCCTGGCCGAAGGCGGCCTGCGGGTGGAGTTCGACTGGGTCCCGACCGATACCACAGCCACCAACTGGGTTGCTTTCAACGTCGGTTTCCCGGGAACCGGCGAACCGGGCACCCGGGTCAACAACCTGCCTACCGACTTCGGCATCCTTTTCCGCAACAACGGTGGCACCGAACGCTTCGACAATAGCGCCAACCTCGGCCCTGGCGGAACTTTTCCCGCGACCGCATCCAGCCGCCACGTGACGATCGACTATGCCTTCGACTCGTTTGCCAACGGCACTATCGTCCGGATGAGAGCCTCCGTCGATGGAGTCCGGGTCTCCGAGAACCAGTTTTCCTGGGACGACAACAACGGCGCGCTCTACATGGAGCTGGAAACGAATCAGCTCGGCTCACTCATTGACAACTACAGCGTCTCCACCATCCCAGCGGATCTTGAGATCGCGATCGACAACACCTCCTTCATCTCAGGCCTCGGCCAAGGCGGCCTGATCGGCACCCTCAGCGTCGGCACCTTCTCGCTCGGCGCGGAGGACGCCACGTTTGAACTCGTGACAGGCGAAGGGTCGGACAATAACGGCCTCTTTCAAGTCGTCGGCAATGAACTCCAGGTCGGCGATTTCGATTTCAGCGGTGAAAACTCGTTTGATGGTTCACAATACTTCGTTCGCGTCAGCGGCACCGGTTCGGAATCGGGCGCGACGGTCGAGCGGGCATTTGTCCTCGACCTGACAAAAGACGACGACTCCGACGGAATTTCAGATACCTGGGAATTCGCTTTCGCCGGCAATTTGACCGACCTCGATGGTCTCGCCACCGGCCCCGGTCCCGGCGCCGGAACCGGTGATTTCGATGGCGACGGAATCAACGACCTGGAGGAATACAATTTCAGCTTGGCCGGCTTTCCCGATATCAGCCCGATCCTCGCCGACACCGATGGCGACGGTCTCAACGACGGCGAGGAAATCATAGGCGCCGGAAGCCGCCCGCCTACCAACCCCACCCTCGCGGACACCGATGGCGACGGAATCAACGACCGGATCGAAAGCAACTCCACCGTCTTTGTCAATGTCGAGACCGACACCGGAACCGATCCGACCCTCACGGATTCAG
Organism: Verrucomicrobiales bacterium; assembly: GCA_038256845.1. Lineage (GTDB taxonomy): Bacteria > Verrucomicrobiota > Verrucomicrobiia > Verrucomicrobiales > Akkermansiaceae > Luteolibacter. The sequence continues at coordinate 39,730 of JBBSJY010000011.1, forward strand.
ATGGCGACGGCGCCCGAGACGGCTTCGAGGTGGACCGTGGCAGCGAGCCCAACGATATCGCCAGCCTGCCGCCACTTCCCCCCGCCTTCAAAATTGTCGAACTTACCGATGACGCCAGCACCGGCATCAGCGCAAGCAAGACCTATACCCACCTGATCAGCGGCGGCAGCGCGGCAACCGTCAACGAAGTCGCATTCGAGCCTCTCACCGATTTGATCACCCCTTCGAATTTCTCCTGGGATGTGATCGGCGGTGGACTGAAGGGCAATATCCCGGCCAACAACGGCGACTGGGTCCCCGGATTGGATCCTTCAACCGGGGCCGGATTGCGCCAGCTTTTGGGAGGGTTTTCTTACAACACCTTTGCCGGTCCGGGCGGAGCCGCCAACTATACCCTCACCGGCCTCGTCCCCGGACAATCGTATGAACTCCGTCTCTACAGCCGCATTTGGGATACGGATGGTTCCGGCCGTCCGATCGACCTGTTCTACAATAATGGAGCCACGGTGGAGCAACCCTTCGGAGCATTTCTGTTCGACCGTCCTAACATCACACTCCCTTCGGGTGACGGGAACGCGGCCTACTACATCAGCTATACCTATGTCGCTGAAGGAACCGAACTCGTGGTTCAATCGAGCATTCATTCCAGCGCGAATGTCGGTAGCGGCAGCCACCACCTCTACGCCCTGACCAATGAGTCTCTCTCCCCACCTTCGGGTGAGCTGCGGATCACCGGTGTCTCCCGCGACTCCGGCGGAAATTTCATCATCGATTTCCTTGGCGAGCCTGAAACCACCTACGAGGTCACCAAGTCCGCCGATCTCGCCACCCCGTTCGCTCCGCTCACGGAGCCGGTCATGCCGCAAACCAACGCCAGCGGTGTGGGCCAGGCGACCGTTCCTGCTTCCGAAGCTTCCGAACCATCCGAGTTCTACCGCATCGAAGAATAACCCCCAAGGGAGCCTGCTGATCGAAGCGGATTCCGAAACCTGTTTCGCGAATACCCCGGTGCGCACGTGCTCCGGGGTATTCTCGTATCGTGACCGACGGACTATCACCACTTGTTCGATAGACGGCCGAGACTGACGGCGTTTTGATCGGTTCATGCGCCCCCTTCTCTTCGCCGTCCTGATAATTCCCGCATTCGCCCAACCCTCTGCCTATCAGGATCCCGAACCCCAGCGCTATCAGCTCCGCGCCCGCGCGAGCGAAATCGACAAACGGACACGCGAGCACCCGGAGATCGGCTTCGTGTTCAAGAAAGACGGCAAGCCGCAGGACATTCAGCACGCCACGGTGGATACCCGGGCTGCCTCACGCGGGGAACTCGTCATCTGGCTGATGGGGCACAACGGCGGCCTTTTCGAACGGGTGTCCGATTACGGCCTCCACGCCATCCAGGTCCACTATGCCAATGGTTGGTTCGGCAAGCTCTACGGCGGGGAACCTCCGAAAGACGACCTCTTCCTCTCGAAGATCCGTCTGGAAGCCGCCACCGGTCAGGATTTCAGCGAGGCCGTATCCATCCCCGAACCCGATGGCATCATGGAGCGCTCCCATCAGTTCGTCCGTTGGCTGGACAAAGAGAATCCACAGGGAAACTGGAGCCAGTTTTTCGCCAAAGATGGCAAGGGCCTCGATTGGGATAAGGTCATTCTCGCAGGCATCTCGCACGGCTCGACCACCGCCGCCCGATTCGCAAAGCATCAGAAAGTCGCACGGGTCGTCATGTTCTCGGGCCCGCGGGACCAATTCGAGGTCTGGCAAAAGCTCCCATCCGCCACCCCGCCCGAACGATTCTTCGGCTTCACCCACGTTCTCGACAGCGGTTGGACCGGTGACCACTACTGCCGCTCCTGGCAGTTGTTAGGCCTGCACGACTTCGGTCCTGTCATCAACATCGATCAAACGGCGCCTCCTTATGGAAACTCCCGCCGGCTCGTCACCAATGCCGACGTGGAAGGGGATCCGGGCCGCGCCCACAACGCGCCAGTTCCAGGCGGCAACAGCCCGAAGGGACCCGACGGCAAGTTTCTCTATGGAGACGTCTGGCAGCACCTCTTCACTCACCCCGTGGATCAAACCGGCGATGCCGTCGACCCGGATCGCGACTGCCAGATGGATCTGCGCCCGCAGTAAAAGGGACCGATTTCCAGCGGCTGGGCAGGACGTTCCCTTTGCTCAGCCGGGTATTGGCGGAGAATCCACGGCAACGACATTCTTGCGAATGAAGACCGACAGAGCGCCAAGCGTCACCCCTGCCAGCCACCCCCAGAAATGCCCGGCCACGTCCGTATTTTCGCCCCCGGAGCCGTACCACCCGAGCAGAATGAATCCGGCAATCACCGGGATAAAGACCGCCCACAGTCCGCGGGCGGATCGGAATCTCCACGCGTTTCCGCCGGCGTCTCCCACAAGAATCCCCAGCGCGGCGAAGGTTGCCGTGGATGCACCGATCGATGCGAAACTGTCCGGAAACCTCAACCAGGCATTCAGCGCGTTCCCCAAGGTCCCGGCCAGCAGGATCAGCAGCCATCCGAGACCCGCTCCGAGCGAGCGCGCGACAATCACACAAAAGATGCCTCCGATCGCCACATTTCCTAACAAATGCCCCGGATCGGCGTGCAGGAAAAGCGCCGTGAAGGGGCGCCACCACTCGCGCCCCGCCACCAGTCCCTCGCTGGTATTGGCAAAGCGCCCGGTCAGTGTCACGTCCTGCGCCTGCATCAGGAAAACCGCGCACAGCACGGCGATCCATGCCACCAGCCAGGCGATCCCCCACGGGTAGGTGGGTGATTCCGGCGGCTCCGGCACGGACACGTTCGCCACCTGCTCCACCGCGTAGAGCTCAAATTCCGCGAGAATCGCCTCAACCTGCACCGGTTCCGCATGCAGCGAGAAATTTCCTTCCCCCGTCTGGATCAACTCACAGTCCAGATTCATCGCCAGAATCACCAGCGCGTGATCGTGGGCGGTCCCAAGCTCCGGCCATTCGCCCACATGCGCCAGCACCCCGGTTTCGGCTTCCTGCTCCATCACTTCCATCGCACGCCCATCTTCGACGAACTCCCGCCGTCCCGCAACCGGTCATCCCTCCGGCTCCGACCCACCCCATTTCTGTTGGACTCAACCCGTCAATCCCGTAAGCAACATCATGATCCGCCGGTCGCTCATCCTCGCCCCTGCCACCACTTCTTCCGGCGCAAGCGAGCTTCCCGCCCTCCCGCAGGACGCGGTCGTCGCAATGGAGGAAACCCGGGCGGATGGCATCGATCCGGAACGCTGGTACGTCATGCGCAGCCACTGGGGCGACGGCCATCACGGGGTGGTTCCGGAAAACGTGAGGACCAAAACCTTCCTTAACAAACAAAAGGACAGCAGGACGTTTCCAGTGAACGTTGCCGATGGCCGATTCCATATCTACAAAACCGAGTGGCGAACCCATCTGAAGGAACTTGAAGACGTTCGCGATCATCA
>JBBSJY010000012.1:0-42456 GCA_038256845.1 Verrucomicrobiales bacterium
AAAATCTCCCAGACGATCATACCCGCCTTCGCGGCAATCTCGCTCACCGGGAGATTCGCTCCAAACATCTCCACCTCGTCACCTTCCGCCACGACCTCGTCGCCGGTCACGTCCACCATAATCTGATCCATCGTCACCCTGCCAATAATCGGAAAGCGACGACCCCGGATCGACACTTCCGCCCCTTTTCCGGAAACCGCCCGCGGATAACCGTCGCCGTAGCCGATTCCTACCGTGGCCACACGGGTGGGCCGCCGGGTGACAAATTCCCGACCGTAGGAAACGCCGTGCCCTGCGGGCAGGATGCGGACCAGCGTCACCCGCGAGCGGAGGCTCATCACCGTGCGGAGCTTCCGTTGAAAAGCGGGGATCGGCGAAACGCCGTAGAGCATCAGGCCCGGCCGCACGAGATTGCATGGGCCCGGCGGGTAACCTAACAACCCCGCGCTGTTTGCCAAATGAATCCAGCGGAACCGCGGCGCCCCCCCAAGTTCCGAGACGATCGCGCCAAACCGTTCGAACTGATCTCGCGTGAAAGCCTCGTCCTCATCCGCCGAGGGCAAATGCGAGCCGATGCCTTCGATCTCCAGATGTCCGAGCCTCTCCAGTTTTGCGAGCGTCTCCGCCAGCCCGACCGCGACAAAGCCGCCGCGCCCCATGCCGGTGTCCACCGCGAGATGGACCTTGAGACGCTTGTTCGACAACTCGGCCAGGCGGTTGAAATCCTCCGCCTCGGAGATGGAAGAAACGCAGGGTGTCCACTCCCTCGCGACGATCTCCGGCCGCTCCTCCGCCCAGGTCGCCCCTAGCAAGTAAATCCTCGTTTCGACCCCGGCATCCCGAACGCGGCGGGCTTCGCCGACATTCGCCACACCAAGGAACGAGACATCCGCCCTCGCAAGCGTGCGGGCGATTTCCTCAAGGCCGTGACCGTAAGCGTCCGCCTTGACCACCGCCATCACCGCCCTGCCGGATTTGCTCCGCGCCACCTCCAGATTCTCACACAGGCTCCGAAGATCGATCTCCACCCAAGCCCGGGGGGGGGAGACGGGGAAAGTGGCATCCATGCGGCGAGAATACCGACCGGAATTCCCCCTGCAAGAATGACCATTGCGCTTGCTCTGCGCGCGCGCGCCGGATTGTTTCCGGCCATGAGGTTCAAGTCCTTCCGAGGCTTTCTGTTCGCCACGCTTACCGCCGCTTCCGCCGCAGCCGCGGACATGCCGGACGACGCCCAGCCGTTGCGCCTGAGCGCCTGGCACCAACTCTCGCCGGATGGAACGACCATGGTCTTCGAATGGCTCAACGACCTCTGGCTCGCTCCTGCCGATGGTGGCGAGGCCCGGCGTCTGGTCGGGCACCCCGCGCGCGACACCTATCCGCGTTTCAGTCCGGATGGACAACGGATCTACTTTTCGTCCGACCGCAGCGGATCATTGCAGGTTTTTTCAGTTTCCGCAGCGGGAGAGGAAATTCGCAGACACACCCACCACACCGAAGGAAACGCCTTGGAATCGATTTCGGCGGACGGTTGCCGCGCCCTGGTCCGCGGCCTGCGGGACAGTTCCGGGCACCGCGCCACCCGGGTGATGGAAATCGACCTGACGGAGGATCGCAGGGAGCGCCGCCTTTTCGACGCAACCGGCCACTCGGCTGCGATTTCCCCCGATGGCCAGCGAATCTTGTTCTGCCGGGGTGGCGAGCAAATCTACCGCAAGGGTTACCGCGGCTCCCGCGCCTCACAGATTTGGCTGTTCGACCGGCGTTCGGGAGAATTCGAATGCCAGATCGCGGAGGAAACGGAAGCCAGATCCCCCATGTGGGATCCGGATGGGAGAGGCTTCCACTATGTTTCCGGCAGATCCGGCACCTACAACCTGTGGTCGAGACGTGACGACCGGAAGCAGGACCGGATGGTCACCGCCTTTGCGGGCGACGGCGTGGTTTTCCCGGCGGTTTCCGGTGACGGCTCGACGTTCGTGTTTCGCCGGGGGCTCGAAGTGTTCCGATACCGCCCGGCGGAGGATGCCGCTCCGGTCAGGCTCGAGCTGTGGACCGATGAGAAACTAGCCGATCACTCCCGTGAAATCCGCAAGGTGTCCGGGACGGCCGATGCGGACTTCACGGCGGATCTGCAGCAATCCGTCTTTTCCTCCGCGGGCGATCTATGGCGAATCCACAAGCGGGGCCACAAACCGGTTCGGCTAACCGAATCGCGTGAAGACGAAGGAAGCGTGCGTTTTTCCCCGGACGGCGAATGGCTTTATTTCCTGCGGGACGACGGTCTCGATGCCAACTACTTCCGCGCCCGGCTGAGGGATTCCGGTCTGGCGGACGAGATGCCAGTGACGTCTGGCGCTGCTTCGAAAAGCCGCTTCAGAATCAGCCCCGATGGCTCCCGCATCGCGTGGGTCGAAGGCACCGGAATTGTTCTTACCGCCCGGGCTGATGGCGCGGACCATCAACGGGTTTTTGAATCGTGGGACAAGCCGACATTCGACTGGTCTCCCTGCGGCCGATGGTTGGCCCTCGCCGCGAAAGACCGGCATTCCACCCGTGATGTCTGGATCGCTGCGGCGGATGCCTCCCGGCCGCCGGTCAATCTGACGCGTCAACCGTCGTTCGACGGATCCCCCCGCTGGTCGCCGAACGGCCGCCGGCTCGCTTTCACCTCGCGCCGGGGAGGTGACGGTCGCGCGCAGTTATGGCAGATCGACTTTGGAGATGGTGGACTCTCGCCGGCCATGGATGACACGACGCTCCAGCGGATGGCCGAGCGGGCAAATCAGCTTTCCACCCGCGGACTGGAGCCGACCCGCGTGATTTGGACTGCGGATTCCACCGCGCTGCTGTTTCAAAGCCGGACGGCGTCGAACACGAACCTTTACCGCTTGCCGGTTTCCGGGAGCAAGATGGAGTCGATTGCCGCGGAACGGGGCATTCCGATCCGTGTCAGCCCCGATGGCACCTTGGTCTGGCGAACGGATCGCACCCCTTCTCTCCTGAAGGATGGAAAGAGCGTGCGGTTCCCGATTTCCCTGACAACCGACCGGCGTCGCGAAGACGTTCTCCGGGTGGGTTTCCGCAAGGTCTGGCGGACTCTCCACGAACGCTTTTACGACCCGGCGATGAACGGTTGGGATTGGGCGGCGATGCGGGAAAAATACGAAAATGCCGCGGCCGGGGCGCGCGATTCGCGGCAGTTCGATCGCGTGGTCAACCAGCTTCTGGGAGAACTGAACGCATCCCATCTGACGCTGGTGCTCCGGCCGTGGCCCAATGTGCCCGGACCGGTTGAGAAGGATGATGCCACCCTGCATCCGGGATTGGTTTTCGACGACAGCACCGAAGAAGGGTCGCTTCTGATCCGCCGGGTCCTACCAGGCTCGCCCGTAACGGCGATTCCAGGCGCACCACACGCGGGAGAGGTGGTGCGGAGCATCGCCGGTGAGAACGTTACGACACGGACGCCCCTTCACCGCTTCTTCAACGGCGCGGAAGACAAGCCGCTGCCTGTGGTCATCCGCGCCCTCGACGGCTCGGAGAGGACAATTGAACTGCGATGCATTTCGTATCCGCGGGCCCGTGCCCTCGATCGGGCCGAGCGGGAGGCGGAGATCGCCCTCAAAGCGGAAGGGACGGGCAAGGTCGCTTATTTCCCACTCACCAGGATGAATCGTGAGGACTTCCTCCGGCTGGAGCGGGACGTCTATCTGGCCTCACTCGATCATGAGGGCATGATTCTTGACCTGCGGGACAATGTCGGCGGCCGTGTGGCGGACCAGTTGCTGGAGCTTTTCACCCAACCGATCCATTCATTTACCATTCCCCGCAACGGCCCGCGCGGGTATCCCAATGACCGCCGGACCCGGCCATCCTGGGACAAGCCGCTCGTGGTCCTTTGCAACGAGAACACGTTTTCCAACGCGGAAGTGTTCTGCCACGCGATGAACCAGACCGGCCGGGCCCCACTGATCGGGGTTGCCACCGCAGGTGGCGTCATTTCCGCGGGAAAGACCACCATTCCGGAAGCGGGCCGCCTCCAGGTTCCCTTCCGGGGCTGGTTTCACGCGGAGACCGGTCTGGACCTCGACCTCAATGGCGCGCTGCCCAGCCATCCGGTTCCATTGACCCCAGCCGACCAAGCCGCGCGTCGCGATCCCCAGCTGGAAAAGGCCGTGTCCATCCTGAGGGAAGAAATGGCCGCGAGGCCTCCCCCGGTCCCGCCGGTCCTGCGAAGCAGCCGCTAGATCCCGGACACGGTCCCGAGCCCACTGCCGAACAGGCGCTGGGGGTCCACTCCGGGCCCGGTGGCGACCACATTCCATTGCCGGTCCACATTCAGCCGCACCGTGGCCAGATGGGGATGCGGCCATTCGTCCGGACCGACCATCGAAAGCGTCCGCCTGCCCCGCATTTCATAGAGGTGGTAGGTTTCTCCGGTGACCGGTTCGAACTGGATTTCCGCTTCGTAAACCAGCTTGTTCCAATTGAAATGGTCGATGGCGCGAAGGTAGGTTTCGCGCAGTTCCAACAGTTTCTGCTGCAAGTCACGTTCGACTTCGGAGATTCCCCGGGACTTGAATGAACTGAGGTCGGTGGGGACGATCCGCGGACTCAGGGTGGAAGCCGGATACGGGAGGAACGCTCGCGAAGGGAGTGAATCGGACATGAGTGGATTGGGGGATACCCGCGGATCCGGTCGTGCGGTTTCGGCCGGGTGGCAACAAAAAAACCGGAAGGCGCGCGAGGCACCTTCCGGCTAGAGTTTCAGATTACCTGCCGAATCAGTCCACCAGACGGCTGCCAGTGCCGGTGTTGCCACCGCCACCGCCACCGCCGCCACCGCCGCGCAGATCGGGCGGACGGATGGTGACCGAACCGTCGAGGTTGCCCCAGACGGTGTCTTGGCCGGTGGTGGTCAAGCCCGTATTGGCGCCACCCAGATTGACTTCGTTGTTATCCTGACGGATGTCCAGCGAAGTCACGCTGTTGTCCATACGGAGGACGATCGCCTTCCCATCAAAGGGACCGGGATCAAACTTGCCGTTGGTGGAATTGTTCAAGAGCGGGGTTACCACAATCGGACGGGAGGAATTCCCGGCGCTGCTGAACCCCAGATTGTTGTTGGTAAGGTAGGCGTAGCCGACCTCGCCCTGCTTCAGTGCGTCGGTGCCACTGATGTTGTCGTCCGGCTTCCGGCTGCCGGGGATCTTCGCGTAAAACATCCTCTCGGATTGCGTGAAGTTCGCAGCAATGAGCTGGCGGAAGTAATCGTTCGAAGTGGTGCCGCCGAGATTCAGCGGGGAGCCAGTCCGGTCGTTTACCTCCTGAGCGGTATCGCTGTCGGGAAACGAGGCGTATTCCGTCTCGAATTCAAACAGTGCGAGTCCGATTTGGCGCGCGTTGCTAACGGCTTCGGTCTGGTCGGCCTTCTTGCGCTGGCGGATCACCATGGGAGCGGTGAGGCCGGCAAGTGCCGCGATGATGACGATCACGACGAGGAGCTCCACGAGGGTGAAGCCGGGTCGGATTTTCTTGTGCATATTCATTTTGTTTCTATGTTACGGGTTTGGTTTTCATGATGGGGCAATCGCCCCTGTTTGGTATGTCCCGCGGAAGCTCCGCGAGATTGAGATCATGGTAATGCGGTGGAGATTGGGTGCAAGAAGGAACTTCGCCCCTCGCGGCGGTGGATTGACTCGGTGACCCTCCGAGCGCTCGCTCCGGCAGAAGCCCGCAGGGGTGACAAGTCCAAAAAAACCGGTTCTGACTCCGCATTCAGGTCAATTCCGCCCGTACGGACGCTTGCCAAGCTGTCGGCCAGACGCCACTTTTTTCGCAACAACGCCACCGCGCCCGTGGCATTCGCAAAAAACCGCACCTCCAGTCATGCCAGAGATCACCGAAAAAGAGCTGCCGCCGAACCTCAAGCCACTTTGGCTGAAAGCTCTCAGCGCCGTCCAGACTTCAAACCTCACCTACGGCATCAGTTTGCTTCAGGCCGTCCTCAAGGACAGTCCGGAGTTTCTCGACGGCCGCAAGCTGCTTCGCAAATGCGAAACCCAACTCGCCGGGAATTCCAAAAAGAAGGCGGGCCTCTTCGGAATGCAGTCCGGCGGCGTCGGAATGAAACTGCAGAGCCAAGCCAAAAAGGATCCGCTGGGTACCCTGCCACTCATTGAGAAGGAGCTGGAGAAGGACCCCTTCAACGATCAGGCCAACGATCTGCTGTTTGATACCTGTCTGAAGCTGGAGATGTTCGAAACTGCCGCGTTCGCACTCGAGACGGTCCGAAAAGGTAATCCCGAGAACACCAAGCTGCTTCACAAGCTCGCCGAATATTACCTTACTCGCGAGCAGCCCCTTCTCGCATCAGAGGTTTACACGGACATCGTCAAGGTCGCTCCGACCGACTCCGTCGCCATCAAGGGTGCCAAGGATTCCTCCGCTCGTGCGTCGATGCAGAAGGGCAAGTGGGATGAGAATGCGGACGCCCGCACCTTGATGCGCAACGCCGCCGAGTCCGAGGAGTTGGAGAAAGCTTCCCGCTCCGGCCTCACCCGCGAGCAACTCGAGGAACGCCGTGATAAAATCATCGGGAAATACAATGCGGACCCCAACCAACTCTCGGTCGCCAAGGAGCTCGCCAACATCTACGAGCAGCTCGAGGATTGGCACAACGCCCACACGTTCTATTCTTGGGCGCATACCCTCAGCAGCGGGGACGTGGCGCTGGCCAGCAAGGCCTCGGCCATGAACGACCGCGCGATCGATGCTGATATGAAGAACCTTGAGGCCGGGGTAGAGGCTGATCCGGACAACGAGGAACTTCGGGCCGCACTTCAAGCCCGCAAGGCGGACCGCCTCGCCGAACAGGTCAAGGACGCACAGAAGCGGGTCGATCAAAACCCGACCGACCCACAGCTCCGCTTTGAACTGGGCAGCGCGCTCTACCATTCCGGCGACCACAGCGCCGCCATTCCCCATCTCCAGCAGGCCACCCGCAACCCCCATATCCGCACCAAAGTCCTTCTGCTACTTGGCCGGACCTTCAAGGCGAAGGGCATGTTCGACCTCTCCATCAAACAGCTTTCCGACGCTCTCGCGGACTTGCACGCGATGGACAACACGAAAAAGGAAGTCCTTTACGAAAAAGGGGTCATCCACGAGGAAATGGGGGATCGCACCGCTGCGCTCGATTGCTTCAAGCAGATCTACGAGATTGACTACGGCTACCGTGACGTCGCCCAGCGGGTGGAGGCCTCATACGTCTGACCCGTTCGGGAGAGATTCCCTCCCATCCCCGTCAAATTCGATTCCGGCCGTCGTCCGACCCATCCGGACGGCGGCGGGTAGCAATCGTTTCATAAACTGGCTCCAGGGAATTCCGGCCGGAATTATCGAGCTTGCCTACCGGCACTCAGCCGCCGCTTATCTTGGCAAGAGGGTAACTCGATTTCGGTTGTAGCGGTCGTCCGGACGAAACAACCATCCCGGCTGCCGATCGATCACTTCATACCCCGCCAGCATGAACTCGGGCAGGAACTGGTTGCTGTTGGGATCGTAGGCTTCAGCTCCCGTGTAGTGGCCCCGGATCCGGTAATCGTAATTCTGGTCGAAGCCGTACTGCGCTCCTGCCGGACCCGCCTCAGGGAGCCGGTCCGGACTCCTCTTCCTGTCCTCTCGGAAAATCACCAGTCTCGCCCGGCTCCACGGTTGCCGGGGTTTCCTCAAATAACCCCAGAAGCGGGTCTTCTCCACATAGTAGCGCCGACCATAGAAAAAGTCCCCCGTCGGCTCACTCGCAATTCGGGCCTGCCGCTCTTCCACTGTAGGTCCGCCCATGTTGCCGGATCCCGTCGAGGTGCCCGCGCACTGGGTCAACATCCAGCATCCGACGAAAATCACGGCGATCCGACAGGCTTTGAGCATGATGCGCACTCTATGGGCCCCGCAGCAGGACCCGCAAGCTTCTTGAAATCACCTTCTCTCCCCACATTTCACTCCTTGGCAGGGGCTCTTGGGATTCGCATCGTTGAGCGTGCCCAAGATCGTCATCACCCTCGGAGATCCCGCCGGTATCGGCCCCGAAGTCATCGACCGCGCGCTCGCTGCCGGGAACCTGCCGGCTAACGTGAATATCGAAATCATCGGCGACCGCGCCGCGGGCATTCCTGGCAGGCCCGATCAGCGCTCCGCGGCCGCGGCGTTGGAGGCGCTGGATGAATCGGTCCGCCTCCTCAAGACGGGCGGCGCGGACGCGGTCGTCACCGGTCCGATCTCCAAGGCTGGCCTGCGCGAGCTGGGCTTTCCATTTCCGGGCCAAACCGAATATTTCGCCCACGCCTTTGCCGTCTCCGATTACGGGATGCTGCTTAGTGGCGCAACGCTCACTGTCGCCCTCGCCACCATCCACGAGCCTTTGGCCGCCGTGCCCGGCCTGCTCACCACGGAGGGCATCGTCCGCATCGGCCTTCTGACCGCCGGGTTTTTGAAGCGACGCATGATTTCACATCCCCGCATCGCAATCGCCGGCCTCAATCCTCACGCCGGCGAGAGCGGAACCTTCGGCGACGAGGAAGCGCGTATCATCGCCCCGGCGGTGGAAATCCTGAACCGCTGCAAGACCGGTGTTTTTTCCGGCCCCGCGGTTCCCGACGCCATCTTCCGCGATGCCGCCCGCGGAGAATATGACGCGGTGTTGGCCATGTATCACGATCAAGGGCTCATCCCTCTCAAGCTGCTCGATTTCGATACCGCCGTGAATGTCACCCTGGGCCTGCCGAAGCCCCGCACGAGCCCCGACCATGGCACCGCCTTCTCCATCGCCGGCAAAGGCATCGCGGACCCATCATCCATGCTTGCCGCCATCCGCCTCGCCGCCCAACTCGCTTGACCTTACCCGTCCTCCGCCTGGCGCGCCTGACCGCGGTAGAATCGCAGGAAAATCCCAAGGCAGATTGCGATCAAAAGGGCCAGAATTGCCCAAAAGCTCATCCACCCCTCGCCGTCCGGCGTGACAAGAGAATCGTGCAACCAGCCACAGAAAAGGGCACCCGCCAACGGACCCAGCCCTGCTGAAACCAACCCTAAAAGCCCCTGTGCCTGCCCCTTGAGATCCGCTCCCACCCGCCGGTCCAGGAACACCTGCGCCGTAATGAAGTAGAAAGTGTAACAAACCCCGTGCAATGCGATTCCGCCGATGTGCCAGCCGATCAGCCCGCTCCATCCGGCATAAGCGCTCATTCCGAAACGGACTACCGAAAACGCCAGGGCGAACGACAGCAGCGTCTTGATCCGGAATCTCGTCATCACTCCGCCAATCGCCAGCATCGCCGCAATTTCCGACCATTGGGCGATTGTCATTGTCGCAGTCGGATAGGCGTCCCCCAAAACCTTGAGATGTTCCGGGGAATACATGTAAAACGCCGTCAGTGGCACCGAGAACAACGCCGTCACCAAAAAGAACACGCAGTGGTCCCGTTGTTTCAACAGGCGGAACGCTTCCAGGCCCGCCAGACTCCGCCACGACCGCGACAGCCCGAGAGGCGGTGTTCGCGGAAGAAACAATGCGCAGACCGCAGCCAGCATTTTGGCAACGGCAGCGGCGTATCCTGCCGTCGGGCTCGTGTCCGCTTTCAGCACATAGCTCGTCGCAACCCCGGCCGCCATCCAGCCCAGCGTAGCTCCCAGTCGCACCTGAGGATACTGATTCTCCTTTCGCGCAAGATGCGTGAGGGAAATCGTTGCGAGCAGTCCCCAGGTCGGGCCCGAGGCGATCGAGTAAATTGCGAGCAGCAGGATAAACCACCCCGGGTCGAAACCCGCTTGCAGACACCCGAAGGCACCGGCGATCGCGATCGCCCCCACCATCGACGACCAGGCGAAAAGCCGGTCCGCGGCAATCCTTTGGTCGGCCAGCGCTCCTCCCACCAATGGCGACACCAACGCGCAAATCGGCGGGACGACAAAGGCGGTGGCAATCCATCCATCCAAGCCTTCGGCCCGAAGGATATTGGTCAGGGCCGGAAGCCAGAACCCCGGGGTCATCCCATGAAAAAAGAATACAACCCAGAGCCAGGCAAAGGTCGCCCGCGGGTTTTGGATTGGAACTGGGACCGCTGCCACGGCCCGTCGCTATCGTGCCGTCCTCCGCTTGACCAGCGCATGCCGCTTTGCGTCGGACCGAATTTTCCCGCTGATCTTTTTTCTTGATACAGCAGAGAGGCTCCGCTTTGTTCTTAGGAACACTGTTCAGCGATGTCAACCCAACTTACCGCCCGCCAGCAAGAGATTCTCGATTACCTTCGCACCTCTCAGAGGCGGACGGGAATCATGCCTTCCACCCGGGAAATCCAGAAATCCTTCGGCTTTGCCAGCCAGACGGCCGCCATGAGTCACCTCCGGGCGTTGGAGCGCAAGGGTGTGATCCAACGCCGCGCAGGGATGGCGAGGGCGGTGATCTTTCCTGAGGAACTCGACCGGGAAGAGATCATCGACATTCCGGTTTATGGGCGGATCGCAGCGGGCATGGCCCAAAGCAGTGAGCAGGAAAAGGAGGGCTGCATCTCCATTGATATTTCCACCCTGGGCATTCCCCGCCATTCGAAAACATTCGCGCTCAGGGTCCGGGGCGACTCCATGATTGGAGCCCACATCTGCGATGGCGACACCGTTATCCTGGAATTCAAAGAGCCGCGCAAAGGGGACATCGTTGCAGCGCTGATCGACGGAGAGACAACCCTGAAACGCTATGTGATCGAAAAATCCAAGCCCTTCCTCCGGGCGGAAAATCCGGATTTCCCCGATCTCATTCCAGCTCGGGAACTGATCATACAGGGGGTCCTTGTAGCTCTGCTGAGAAAAGCCGCATAACGCCTTCGGCCGACCCACTACGCCGCTCCAGCCGTGTCCCCAAACAAGGCTGCCGCATTGACGGGGTAACATTGCCGACGTAGCTATCGGGCCACGTTGAAGGTGCCTGTGATGTTTTCGTTCGCCTGTCCATCTTGTCAGATCCAGCTGACTGTTCCGGATACCTTGGCGGGTGTAGTCGGTCCCTGCCCGTCCTGCCGCGCCACAATCCAGGCGCCCGGGCCTTCCGCAAGGCCTCCACACGCAAACACGCTTCATCCCGGCAAAACATCCGCGCAGCCCGGGCCCGATCTTCTTCCCATTCCCGATCCCATTCCCGAATCTCCGCCTGCAAAGACGCGGGCGACAGATGGCGCACTCCCCCCGCGTCACATCCGCTCGGACGACGCGAGAGGAAAGCGGATCCAGCCATCCCGTCGATTGCACGAAACGGTGATTTCCGGAGACTCCGGGCGATTGCCGCGCCGGCCATTTATACCGATCACTGTTCTCCTGATCATCGTATTTGTCGTGATCGCAACCGCCATCGTGATGTTGCTTGAACGAAAATCCAACTCTGTTCCCGCACGATCCCCCTCTCCGATTGCCACCCGCCCGAATACCGACGAAAATATCGAACCCGGACCATCCGCTTCCACCCCATCACCCGATTCTGAGGTAGTGCTGCTGGTCCCCAACGCGCTGAAGGATCCTGCCGGACTCTCCCAACGGGAGGCTCCGGCTATTGCCGCCCTCCGTACCTTGGAAAAATTCCTTTCTGCCGTTACTTTGGATGAACGAATGCCGCTGATCGAAACCCGCACTCCCCCTGAACTACTGGCAGATTCGGTTCTTGCCGGACCACTCCCCCCCACCATTTACATCTCCACTGATCGCCAGGAATCCAACGCGATCGAGCAATTGGTCGACGTCTACTACCAAGTGGATTTTGATAAGGGTGACGGCAAATCCGATGCGCAGACGATCCTCGTCCGGACACGGCACGGAGAACCTCCCAAGGTCGTGGCGGATCCTTTTCTGGACCTCTATGGAGGCCGGTTGCTTGCCTATTCAAAGCGGCAAACGGATCGTGGTGGCGTTTTCCAAGTAATCGCCTGTGCCGGTGCGTTCTGCTTCGAGGAACACGTCCCTGATCGTGCGCGAAAACTGACTCTCCGCCTGATGGCCACCGACGGTCCCGGTGAAATATCCAGGGCATATTTCAGCAAATTTTCCAAGATTGGCGAGATGATCAAGGATGAGACCATCCAATACGGCCGGGCTCTCCCGTGCACCGTCATGTTGAGGTGGAACCTCGAGGACGATCCGAACAAACCTTACCTGGAGGCCATCGACATCAAATCCCTGAACTGGAATCCTTGACCAATCCGGCCTCGCGAAGCGCCCGCCATCCGCCGAATAGGACAGAAACCTCTCCTCCCAAACCAAGCTCCCGGATTTGCTTCGCAACCTGCCTGCTCGCGCCGCAATTCTCATCCCCACAATAAACGACGACCCTCGGTCCGTGAATCAGCCTGGCGGCCGCCGTTGCCTCGAAAAGCTGGACGTCTTCACGTGGATCCAAATTCCAGAGCAGCGAGCCTGCCAGGCCGCTTTCCAACCAATCATTCCGAGGCCGGGCGTCCACCCAAAGGATTTCCGACGGCTCCAACCCCTTCACCTCTTCAAGGCATACTTCATCGGCTTGCAGGGTGGCCGGATCACAGGTGACGCCCCGCGCCGGAGGACCTTTGACCATCAGTGTGGCCCCGGCCGCAAGCAGTGCCAGAGCCACGATCACAGCCAGTTGTCCCATTATTTTCATGGCGAGGGTGATGAATTCGGGACCTGTCCGGGCACTGCCCGCCGGACCACAGCGAATGCCTGCTGGGTCTTGTGGCGTTTGATTTCGCAATCCGTTTCGATCCGCAAGATGGCGAGCCCCGGGGCGTTCAGGTCTTTGGGTGTAACTCGAATTTCATACTCTTCGCCCTCCTTGATGGTCTTGAGTTCGTGGCTGAAAGCCTCGGACGAGCACTTCACGCTCTTCACGTGGATCGGAATGTCGTGGTTCATCTTGATTCGAATCACCTGGGCAGACCCCTCCGACCCAAGATCCCACTGCAACGTTTTTGGCTCCACGGCAACAAGGACCGGAATCGCGACCCGTGTCGTCAGGACAACGGAAGGCTTGTCCTGCGGGTCGTCATCGAGCCACAACAGAACGGACTTATCCACCGATCCCGAGAAATTACCCATATCGAAATTGGCTCGGATCGTCCCGGTTTCCCCCGGCTGATAAATCAACTTCCCGCCGCTGATCTCCACCGCCATGCATGAGCAGGAGGCGTCGTGCTTCCTGATGGAAACCGCATCGGTGCCGGAGTTGGAAAATTTGAACTCCGCAGTGACCACCTTCGCATCTGCCGGAGCCTTGACCTCCACGAGCTTGGCGTCGAAATCCAATTCACCCGCCTGGAGCAAGCCGGTGAGGAAGCATACGACCGCGCATACGGAATAGTATTTCATGTCCGACGATAAACCTGTTTTTCACTTGGGCGCAAGGCCCACTGAGATAATCAGCCGCCCTCCCCTCCATTCCGGACCCAACACAAAAAGTGGGCGACCCTTTTCCACCGTAGCATCTGTTTTAAGGATCTTTTTACGGCTTAGCCATAACTCCAGATCCAGCCTTACCGATTCCACCGTAGGACGGCTGCGAGCTTCGAACCGTATGAGGATCTCGTCGGACGGTTTGAGCGGCTGGGCCCAGTTCTCGTAACTTCTAAAAAGGGGCTGGGTATCGTGTCCCAAGAGACGATAGTGGTCGAAGCGCAGCTTGGACTCTTTCCGTAAACGGGTCGCGACCGCCCCGTCCACCTCGGCAGCCTTTGGGCCTGCCACCTCCGGATCCCCGTTCGTCGCGTAGTAAACATCCACCGCGATCCGGCCGACGTTTGCCTTGCCGGGATCGTTTTGGCCGAAAGCCGGATCGGCCATCAAAAGGACCAGGATTGAAAAAGCTGCCAATCGGAGATTCATCGTCCAATTTCCCTGGAAGGATTTTCGCTGCCGGCGGTGGAGTCCGACTCGCGGCTCACAGGCACATACACCGATTCCGAGAGATCCGTTGAGTCGGGGATCGCAGTAACACCCTGTAATACGATGACGGTGGCGGAGGCAGATGCACTTGAGAACCACTCGGCGTTCACGTTCCCATCAGGCGTGTAAACCACCGGCTGGGTCGAGGCCGGTCCGGAAGGAGAGGCCGCCACCGAAACGGTTCCGACGCTGGAGGCTTTCCCGACCCAAAAGGCAAACACCATTCCCGCACATGCCGCCGCTGGCAAAAGCCAGGACGACCAAAGCGATTGCTTCTTAAGCTTTACGGGCTCAGCGGGAATTCCCTCACGGATGGACCGGGAGATTCGGCTGTTGAAAAAGTCCGAATAAGGCGGTTCCTCCGATTCGGGAAGAGCCTTCGCAACCGTGCGCCGCCATCCGCGCACCCGTTCGCGGGCCTCCAGACGCTCAGGCGTCACCTCACGGGCCTCGAACGTTGCGAGTTCTTCGCCCACGAGTTCGTCGTCCAGCCATAAGGCCAGCTTTGCTTCATCTGGATTCATATTCATTTTTCAGCAATGCTTGGAGTTTCTGACGGGCATAAAAGAGTCGGCTCATCACCGTGCCGAGCGTGCTTTCCATCACCTCGGCAATCTCTTTATACGAGAGTCCTTGGACATCTTTCAATACCACCACCTCACGATGCTCCGCCGAGAGCTTGTCGAGGGCCTCTTGGATTTTCATCCGCAGCTCTCCTTGGGCCATTGATTCATCCGGGGACTCGCCGCCCGAAGGAGTGGTGATCGAGGCCGGATCGATCCGGTCCCGTTGGAAAATCTCATCATTCAGTTCGCCGACACTCTCGATTTTCCGCTTCCGGGTGAAATCGTAAACCGTATTGTGGGCGATGCGATAGAGCCAGGTCGAAAACTTTGCCTTCGACTCGAACCGCGGCAGTGCCTGCCATGCCTTGATGAAGACGTCTTGGGAAAGGTCCCAAGCGTCGGCATCCTGGTGGATCATGTTGCGGATCATGGCGTAAATTCTTCCCCTGTGGCGGGTCACCAGCACGTCGTAACTTTGCATGTCACCCTTTTGTGCCAAGGCTACCAGCTGGAAGTCGTCGTCGGGATCGCCAATCGCGGCCGAATCGACGGGTCCAACCGGTCCCTGCGCGTCTTTGGACGATTGCCCGATGTCTTTATTCATCATTCCCACGAGAGTGTGCTTCGTCGCATCCCGGATGGAACACAACTTCGGCGTCAGCCGCAGGGTGACGGCCGGACTTTCATGGCGCAATCCAAG
The DNA here is from genome assembly GCA_038256845.1 of Verrucomicrobiales bacterium. GTDB lineage: Bacteria > Verrucomicrobiota > Verrucomicrobiia > Verrucomicrobiales > Akkermansiaceae > Luteolibacter. The sequence continues at coordinate 15,226 of JBBSJY010000012.1, forward strand.
AATGTGCGGCAGATCCAGATGCTTGCGGCCTCACTGCCAGATTTCCGAAGTTCGTTTTCTTTTGGGCTAAGGAGCCACGGCCAGCCGCTCCGGAGTTTTCTCGGCTTCGAAAAGAAAGCCGTTCTCCTTGTAGGTTTTGAGTCGGAAATGGGTCGCGGTGGAAAGGACGCCGTCGAGCGAGCTGAGCTTTTCGGAAACGAACCGGGCGACATCGCGCAAATCCCCGCCCTCCACCACCACCATCAGATCGTATCCCCCGCTGGCCAGATAACAGGACACCACCTGGTCAAACCGTGCGATCCGCATGGCAAGGCGGTCAAAGCCCCCTCCCCGCTCCGGTGTCACCTTCACCTCGATGAAAGCGGAAACGGAAGTATCGCCGGCGATATCGGGGTCGATGACGGCGTGGTAGCCGAGGATTGTCCCTTCCTTTTCCCATCCGGCAATCCGTCCGATCACATCCTCCGGGCTGGTGGAAAGCAATTCGGCCAGTTCCTGATGGGATATGCGGGCCTTGCGACGGAGGAGTTGGAGTAGAGGGTCGGATGACATGGTGGCGGGTGCCCTTTATGATTGCCCGCAGGGTCCAAGAATCAATCCCCAAGACAAATCCCGACCGCTTTGGCAGCGAGGACGAGCTCCCCTTCAGGTTCCACAAGTCGCAGCTTGTTGACGGCTTCCTCGATCAGCACCGAATCCACATGATAGGCTTGGTAACTTACCATCCGCCCAAATGCGCCCTCTTCCGCCAATTTAACCGCCATCACTCCGAACCGCATACCGAGAATGCGGTCCAGTGCGGTGGGAGCCCCGCCTCGTTGGAGATGTCCCAGAGTGCACGCGCGGGTATCCTTGCCGGTCATTCTCTCGATCGCAGCCGCCACCTGCTCGCCGATCCCACCGAGCCGAACCTCACCGCCGAAATTGGAATCCACGGTGACGAGCCCTCCTTCCGGCATGTGGCAACCTTCCGCCACTACGACCAGCGTGCTGTGATGTCCCTGAGCGTCGCGCTGTTTGATGAAATCCGCCACTCTCTGCAGCGTGAAGGGAATTTCTGGCAGCAGGATCACGTTCGCACCGCCAGCGATACCGCCCCACAGGGCGATCCAACCCGCATGGCGTCCCATCACCTCCAGCACCATCACCCTCTTGTGGCTCTCCGCCGTGGTATGCAGTCGGTCGAGTCCGTCGACCACCGTGGAAACCGCGCTATCAAATCCGAACGTCATTGCCGTTGCACTGAGGTCGTTGTCGATGGTTTTGGGCACCCCGATGATCGGCCAGCCCTCGCGATAAAGTTGGAGCCCGGTGGTCAGGGAGCCGTCACCCCCTACTATCACCAAGGCCCGGATGCCAAGCTGGTCCATCGTCCTTTTCGCTTTGGCGACGACTTCTGGTGGAACCTCTGCCACGTCTCCGGCACCAATCTTGGCAGCAAAGTGCCCTTTGTTCGTAGTTCCTAGAATCGTGCCGCCAAGTTTGAGGATTCCGATGGTATCCTGGGGCCTCAGGACGTGGTAGTCGCCCGGGGGAAGCAGACCTTCGAAGCCGTCCCGAAATCCGATGACCTCCCATCCCAGCTGGTCCGCGGCACCGACGACTCCGTGAATGACGGCGTTGAGGCCGGGACAGTCTCCGCCGCTGTTAAGGATTCCGATGCGCATGATGGGACGTGGTTTGAACGAGAATGACGGCCGGCCGCAATCAGCGGGGCTTGGGGACGGTGAGGATTTCGCGCTGCGGATCGGCGACGGGGGTTCCCGACTCCATCCACCTGTCGTAAAGCGGCCAACCCTGCCTGATGAGGGATCTGGTACGGTTGAAACGGTCCGGATTGTTGAGGACGATGAGAATCAGTCGGCGTGGAGTGACACCTTTTGTGCCATCCGCAAGTTCGCGAACCAGTGGATCACGGTCGATGCACGTCGCCAGGCAAGGTCCCGCGGCGCGAGTGGTTCCGGTTTTGATCCCTAGGATTCCCACCTCGCCAATCAGCTCATTGGTATTGGGAATGCGGAACCCGCGCTTTCCTTCGGCGCCGGATACACTCACTGCCCGTGACTCCTGCCTCACGATGAACGTGAATGCCGGCCGCCGCATGGCGTCCACCGAAAGCCTGGCCATATCCGCTGCCGTGGAAATCCCGGCGCCTTTCCCGGTATCAAGCCCGTGGGGGTTCGTGAAACGTGTGTCTGACATTCCCAAGGCCCCCGCGAGCTTGTTCATTTCCACAACGAACTCCCTCACCGGGTCGCCCTGGACTCCCCTGCGGCTGAGAATCTCGCGGCCCACATGGTCGGCGATGGTGAGCGCGGCGAAATTGTCGGAGCCGAGCAACGCGGAGTAGAGCGCGTCGCGCATCGTCAACTGGTCCCCCGGTTGGAGCTTCATCGGGTTCGGGCCGCCGAGAAGCGAAGCCGTGGCGGGAACGGTAATAGGGAGCATGCCGGGATCGGATTCGGTCGCCGTGGCCCAATCGAGGGCGACTGCCGCCGTAGCGATCTTTGTCAAGCTGGCCACCGGCCGTTTCACTGCCGCATTGGCCGCAATCAGGATTTTTCCGGAGTGGGCCTCGACCACCATGATGCTCTCCGGACCTTGGGCGGAAAGAGACAGCGGGAAGGACGCGAGCAGCAAGGCCGCAGTTTTTAAGATGGGGAAATGCTTCATGGCGGAGACGGCCGGAGATTACGCTCCCATTTCCGCAACTCAACTCCAAAGCCCCCGTGGTTGCAGGACATGCTGACCGCGTGTATCAGACCCCGCGTGGGAGAATTAGTCACAATGGCGGCCTGGTGGGAGAGAGTGGGCACCGGCGCCGCGTGGTTTGTGACGATATCCCTTCTGCTGGTGGGAATGGCGGGTTGTTTCATACCCATTTTGCCAGGACATCTGATTTTACTCATCGCGGCCATTGCCCACCGATTGATGTTGGGAGCGGACGAATCCGGACTGCAGTGGTGGTCCTTCGCCGTCCTCGCCCTCCTGATGGCAGTCTCCCAGACATTCGAGTTCATCAGCGGTGCGGCCGGATCAAAATGGTTTGGCGGAACCCGTTGGGGTGCGGTCGGCGCTCTCATTGGCAGCATTGTCGGCCTGTTTTTTTTTCCGCTGGGGCTTCTGATCGGACCTCTCGCCGGTGCCATTATTTTTGAAATGGCCTTTGCCAGAGCTCAGACACGCCCCGCTTTGGTGTCGGGGGTGGGTTCCGTAGTAGGCACGCTGGCGGGGATGGGATTCAAAATCGTGGTCGGACTGGCCATGGTTGCGTGGTTCTTTTTTGACGTCTTTTTGATTGGAAACTAGGCAGGGCGCAGTCACCGTATCCGGGCCGCTCCCCGGACGGCCGCAATTCCGTGCAAGCGGGATTGAGGAAAGTCCGGACACCATAGGGCAACGCGCCTCATGAAAGTGAGGGACGGGAACCGCGAGGGACCCGGACGGACAGTGCAGCAGAAAGCATACCGCCGATGGCCCGCAAGGGAACAGGCAAGGGTGAAATGGTGGGGTAAGAGCCCACCGCACCGCGGGCAACCGCGGTGGCATGGCAAACCCCGCGTGGTGCAAGACAGAACAGGGGAAGGGCTGCCCGCCCGTTGATCTCCGGGTATTAGTCGCATCCCGCGAAAGCGGGACGCTCCGCTCCGGCGGAGCGAGAGAAATGGTCGTCGATCTCCGCGCGAGCGGGGGGGACAGAATCCGGCTTACAGGGGAGCGGCACTCTCCTTTCGCCTACGCCTATCACAACCCGGACCTGCTCCGGCTGGCTCACATCCCGGGGACTTCCACCACCTTCGAATACTGGTAGGAGTTCTCCGCAAGGAATTCCGCTTGGGCTGCCGGAGTTGGAAAACGGCGGTTGCGCAGTTGGTCCACCGCGAAATCGGACAGGACCGTCAGCGCGATCTCCACGGCAGTCACGCGCCCGGCCTTCAGCTCGTCCGAAGTGACACCCGACGCCCCCTGCAAAGAACCGCCAAGTCCATCGCCATTGATACTGAACTCGCTCACCGTCTGTCCGGAGTTCGAGCTGCCGAGGGTAATCGGAACCGAGATCCGTTCGCCATCAGACATCACCTCGACGTGAAAAGTGGTGCTAAATTGGTAGACGTTCTCACAAACAAAGTTTTCGGCTTCGGAAAGTTGTGTCGAATACTTGCTGAAAGCTGTTTTCAAGTCCTCCTTACCGAGGAGATCGTTGAAAGTTTCGTCCGGATCGACGAGCAAGCGGTTCAGCACGTAGGTCGGGAAGCCGGTATTGTCACCCGTGATCGGATCCTTGTATTCGAGCCGATAGGCAACGCAGGAAACATCTCCGCCCTCGTCCTCCGCGGTATTGATCTGCCCTTCGTACCGGTCGGTGGCACTTGTGAAAAAGATCAACTCGTTTGCGTTCGTGCTGGGTAGATTTTCGCCCGGGGGGGTGGAGGATCCGTCGCCGAAAAGCCATTGGTAGTTGTTGCCCTTGCGAGTTACCAAGGCCTCGAAATCGCGGGCCATCGTATCTGTCATGGCTTTCGCCTGACGCGCGGCCCTCACCTCCGCGCGGCTGCGGTTCCAAGTGTCGAGGGCGATCGAGGTGACGGAAACTAGAACCGTTACGATGATCGTCGTAATGGCCATGGCCACCATCAGCTCGATCAGGGTGAAGCCCCTCGGTTTCCTGGACATTGTAAGTTTCGGGACGTGATTCATGGATTTTTCCCGTAGGGATTTTTAGCGTCGGACGGCGAGATTACGGGTGAAAATCGGGTTCTTGAACTCGGGAAACCGACTTTTGAAGGCCGGGCCGCTGAAATAGGAAGGCGCCCGGGACGGCATGCTGTGGAATTCGGCGGCGAAAGCGATGACCGCTTCCGGATAGGTATCGACCGACCCTCCTCCTCCACCGGAGCCATTGGGATCAGAAATGGTTCCAGGCGTCCCCTGCTCCAATTGTCCGCTTTTGAAAACGAGCTGCGTGCTTTTAACCAGAAACACACCCCCTTCCAGCGCAGCCAGATCCTTGAGAAATTCGTTGTCACTGATTCTCCGGACCATTGGCTGGACAATGTAGGCCTCCCCCGGCAATCCGTTCAAGGTCTCGACAGGAGCGGCGGTTCCGTCAGCACGGAGGGAAGATGGATTCCCCCGGTATTGGTAGACCAAAATCGCCTCCCCGCTGTCCGCCGAACTCTCAATCCAGTCATAGGCCTTGGCAAAACCGGTCGGATAGTCGCTCTCCTCGCCTTTGCGCACCGTGACCAATTCCCGTTCAAGGGCTGAAGTGAGACGGTCCGCCTCTTGAACGTTGATGGACTTCCGAATGCCGGCGGCGGCCGGAGCGAAGACCGCCAGAAATCCGGTCAGGAGAACGGCCAGAACTCCAATCGCGATGACGGTCTCCAGAAGGGTGAACCCTCCGCGTAGGTTTTTCGAAATGATCTTCATGGGTTAGAATTCTTTGACTTCTTTCGGCATGTCCATCTGCTCAGGGCTCCGGAAAATGGAAGTCCGCCCGTTGCGCCAGATCACAAATCCTCCGAAATCCCGATTCGCGGATTTGGTCACGATCGGCTTCTGGGCGCTGCCGGGCTTGACGCCGGTACCGACGATGAATCGTGCCCCGGCATTCTGGAAAATGCCTTCACTATTGAACTCGTAGTAGAAATAGGTGCCTTGGTTGGCTTTGAAGGAAGCACTGAGCGTCATGGTCTCAAGGCCGCCCGTCCCGGACTTTCCGGTGCTGTAATCCTGGCTGAAGAACACCTGGTCGGGGAGAACCGATCCGCGACTGGAGAGCACCCAGTTGTTCTGTTCCGGCTCCCCTTGGTCGTTCAGCTTCTCATAGGCTACCAAAATGCGTCGCAGATCGTTCTCCGGAGCATTCGGAAGTTCCTTGGAAACCAGCACCCGCGCCCTCGTCCGACTTCCGACAGCAATCGACCGGGCTTCGTCGAACATGGATTCCGAGGTTGCAACGGCGCTGCTGACGCCTTTGCCCCCGGTCATTCCCCCGATGCCGATGGCACCGACGGTCATCAGGATGGAAATAATAGCGATCACCACCAGCAACTCCACCAGAGTGAAGCCGCGGCTGGATCGCATCGTGAGGTGTTTCGCGGGAAAGGAATACATGGGTTTGTCAGATGGGTTGGGTGAACATATGGGGCCAATTCGGTGGGACCGCAAGCAGGAATGTCAATACATCGCCCCTACATGACCTCCGCTTTTGCCCGGAAGCGGCCGTGTTGCGGCCCGTTGAACCATCGCCAGGCCGACCCGACGGATTCGTCGATCTCTTTCCGGGTCGCCTCCCAACCCAGGACCTGCTTTGCCAGCGAGGGATCTGCCACCAGCATCGCTGGATCACCCTCACGTCGGGGGCCATATTTCACAGGCACGGGGCGTCCGCTGGCCTTTTCCACTGCCTCAATGATCTGTTTGACCGAAATTCCCACCCCGGTCCCCAAGTTGCAACGGATTGATTCTCCGCCGCTTGCAAGGTAGTCAAGAGCCTTGGCGTGGGCGTCGGCAAGATCCTCGACATGGATGTAGTCGCGAATGCAGGTCCCATCGGGAGTTTCGTAATCCGTCCCGAAAACCTCCAGATGGTCGATTTCCCCGGTCGCCGCCATCATCACCCGCGGGATCAAATGCGTCTCCGGATCGTGGTCCTCGCCAATCGATCCGTCATCCGAGCCTCCACTGGCATTGAAATAGCGGAGGCAAGCGCTGCGGAGTCCCCAGGCATGACCACAATCTGCGAGGATCCACTCTACCATCAACTTGCTGCGGCCGTAGGGATTGATGGGCTTCTGCGGATTTGCTTCGCAGATTGGGATTGCTTCGGGAATCCCGTAGGTGGCGCAAGTCGAGGAAAAAACGAACACCTTGCAGCCGGCCTCCTGCATCACCTTCAGGAGAACCAGGGGTTCTGCGGTATTGTTCCGGTAATACTTCAAGGGGTCCGTGACCGATTCCCCGACGTAGGCATAGGCCGCGAAGTGGACGACCGCACCAAATTTGTGATCCGCAAAAAGTTTGCGCACCAAGTTCTCGTCCCCCACTTCTCCGACTACCAGCTCGACGCTTGGATCGATGATGGCCTCGCGATGGCCGTAGATCAGGTTGTCGAGAACCACCACCTTTCGACCCTCACTCGCCAGATGTCTTACGGTATGGGAGCCGATGTAGCCGGCGCCGCCGGTGACGAGCACGGGAGCTTTTTCGCAAGGACGTTTGGAACTCATAAGCGGAGAGCCCTTAAAAAGGGGAGGATGGCCGATCCTGTCAATACGCGGGTCTTGGACCCCCAACAAAAAATCATCCCGTTCCGAAATGGGGCAAAAATTCGCGCGAATAAACCAAGAGCCTCCCGCGTCACACGCGGATGATGAAAATTCTTCGCTCGTCGATCACTCTTGCCCTCGGACTTGTGGCAGCGGTGGCTTTCAGTTCCTGCGCGTACGACCCCTATTATTCTTCCGTGGGTGGGAGCTATAGCTCTAGCTATGATGGCGGCTACGGATATGGCGGTTACGGTGATAGCTACGGATATGGAGGCTACGGCGATGGCTACGGATATGGCGGCAGTTCCTTTTCCACCACTATTTTTGTCGGAACTGGTGACCCACGGTGGGGCTACGATCCCTACACCTACTGCTACTACGACTATAATCGCCGGGCGTATTACGACCCTTACCTTTACGGCTATTATCCGGTAGGCTACCGCCCACCCGTCGTTATCGGGGTTCCCCACCCCCACGGCTGGAGCCGGGGTCATTCGCGAATCGCTCCTCCTAGCAGGATTCGGAATTCCCGTCTTGAGGATTACAATGACAGGGCAGGCGCCTATCGCAATTCCCGACACTCCTGGGCTAGACAGGTCCGTAGCCAAACCAATCCCGATTACGGGCCCGTCCGGGGCGGGACAGATCGCTCCCGTGGGAGCTACCAAGACCGCGGACGAGCTTCCCAGCCTGTGCGGGACCAGGATCGGTTCGCCCCGCAGCGCAGTTCCCGTCCCTCCACACGCTCTGGTTTCCCCTCGCCAACCGAAAGATCACGGGACGCGGAGATTCGCGGGTCGAGACTCCCGTCCGGGTACAATACCCCGGCAGTCCAGCGCAGCACGATCCGGCCAACACCGCAGCCCAGTCCTAGCCGAGTTCTGAGACAGGCTCCCCAGCGTCCGCAGACGCGGGAATCCGCGAGGCCGGAAATCCGCCAATCACGGCCTGAAACCCGGCGGACCACACCGCCGGCTTCAAGGCAGGCTCCCAGTCCGCCAGAGATCCAACGGAGTCCGGGCCGCGGAGCAGAATCGAGCAGGGGTGAAAACCGCGGCGGACGAACGATTCGAGGTTTGGGCGAAGGCTGAGGCTTGTCCTTCCTCTACCGATTTTACGGGTCCTTCCCTTCACGCCGCAAACGATCCCGTTGCAGACGGACAATCGTCGCTCGTGGACGGAGGATCCACCGCCCTGCCAAAACCCCGCAGATTCCGCCTCCCGCATGGCAGGCATGGCCGATCTGAAACCAATCCCCGAATCCTTGGGCCTCGAGGAAGCTCCCGGCCTCCTCCAATCCCGGAATGCCCAACCCCGGATTGATCAGAGCCAAGAGGAGCTCGCCCAGCAAAACTCCCCAGCCAAGGCTCCGTCCGGAGAGCGGCAGTGGCCACATTCGCGACTCCGGAGACAAGGTGGTCTGCAAGAGTAACAGGGCTACGCAGCCCCCGGAGATCCCCACCAGGAGCAATCCCCCGCCGGGATTCACAGGCTCCAAGGCAATGTGGGCGATCCCCCCTCCGGCGATCCCGCATGTCAAAGTTGCCGCCACGGTTCTGGGACCGAGGATTGACTCCAGTCGCGCGCCAAGCAGCAGGAGGAACAGCGCGTTGAGACCCGCATGCACCCAACCTCCGTGGAGCCATCCATAGGTGAAAAGTTTCCATGGTTTCCAAGATCCCTCTCCGAAGACGCCAGCGCGACTCAACCCGAACGTCTCGAACCACCACCTCAAGCGATCGTGGCCGCCGCCGAGTTCGACAAGTCCTTGGATGGCGAAAATCAAAAAAACCGCCGCCCAGCAAAATTTGCATCGAACCAGCTCTCTTCCCCGCGCTGCGAGGTCGGGATGGCCAAGCGCTCTCATCTGGAGGTGGCTCTGGAATCGCTCACCTGGCCCGCGGCTCCCGGCGCACCACATCCTCGGCACCGGCGAGGGTAACGAATGGGCCGCCTTCGAGCGGCGCCACCCCGGAGAATGCGACATCCGGCATGTCGCTAGGCTTGCCAGCCAAGGGAAAATCCTTCCTCAACGGGAAGAATGGGTAGCCCTCCCACATCAGGATTCGTTTGAGATTGGGATGACCAGCGAATCGGATTCCCATCATGTCCCACACCTCGCGTTCGTGCCAATCGGCTCCTTTCCAAAGGTCGACTGTTGTGGGAACTTCTTCATCCTCGCCAACTTTTGCCTTGATACGTAAGTGCTTCGAGTCGTCCAGCGTGGCAATCTCATAGACGACCTCAAATCGCGGGTCGTCGCCAAAATGATCCAAACTTGAAATATCCAGAATCATCTCATATCCGAGATCCCGCCGGCATTTGGCCAAGAGCTCATGAAGCGAGCCCAGCTCCACCCGGATCGTTTGTTCTCCACGGAATTCGACAGTTTCGAAAATTTTCTCTCCGAACAACTCGAGGAGCTTGGTCACGTCGTCTGCAGCGGACATTCTGTGATTCGTTTTGGGTGTGTCAGGCCGTTCCCTCTCTCATCGAGCGCTTCTGGTCCAGGGTGGATTCCTCCCCCTCGATCTTCGACTGGAGCTTCATCAGCCCTTCAATCAGCGCCTCCGGCCGGGGAGGGCAGCCGGAAACGTAAACATCCACGGGGATGAGTTTGTCGATTCCCTGCAAAACCGCGTAGCTGCGATACATCCCGCCGCTCGAAGCACAGGCCCCCATCGCGATGCACCACTTCGGCTCCGGCATCTGGTCCCAGACCCGCTTGACGGCCAGCGCCATTTTGTAGGTCACCGTTCCGGCCACGATCATCACATCGCTCTGACGGGGCGAAAATCGCATCACCTCCATGCCAAAGCGTGAGATGTCAAAACGGCTGGATGCGGTCGCCATCAACTCGATCGCGCAACATGCCAGGCCCATCGGCATTGGCCACAATGAGTTCTTCCTCATCCAATTGATCGCCGCGTCCACCTGGGTGAAAATGACATTGCCCTCGATCTTCGAATCGTAGGCTGCGTGGGTGGCGTTGGGATTAGGACTGACCATGGCGCGGGAATCGAAGGGACCTTGCCCTCCTCCACAGCCGTCCTCAAGTGGATTGTGAAACTTTTCACAAGCGCCCGGAAATGGCAGGTTCTCGCTTGAAGCGAAACCGCTGCCCGCCAGTGTGCCATTCACAAAACTCTCCTCAAATGACAGTCCGCACGAGATTCGCTCCCAGTCCGACCGGCCGTCTCCATCTGGGTCATGCCTATGCCGCCTGGGTGGCTTGGGAACTGGCACGCCGCGCGGATGGGGAATTTCTCCTGCGCCACGAGGACATTGATCGCACCCGTGTTCGTCCGGAATTTTATGACGGAATCGAAGAGGACCTCCGCTGGATTGGCCTGCTCTGGAGAGGACGGCCGATCCGGCAGACCGACCGCGCATCCGCGTACGCCGCCGCGCTCGAATCGCTGAAACAACAGGAAGCCGTCTATCCTTGTTTCTGCAGCCGGCGGGAAATCCAACTGGAGATCTCACGCATGGCGGGTGCCCCGCAAGGTCCGGAATCTCCCATTTATCCGGGCACCTGCCGGCGACTCGCGTCCGCCATCCGGAAGGAACGGCTGGAATCAGGGATTCCCTACTCATGGAGACTCGACGCCCTCGAAGCGGTCTCACGCGTGGGTCGCCCTGTTTTCACCGACCTTCACCGCGGAGATACAACCGCCGATCCCAACCTGCTGGGGGACGTCGTTCTCGCGCGGAAAGACATTGGTATCGCCTACCATCTGGCCGTCGTGGTCGACGACGCGTTTCAAAACATCACCCAGGTCACCCGCGGCGAGGATCTCCTGCCTTCCACCCATGTTCACCGGTTACTGCAAGCGCTTCTGGGGCTCCCGGTCCCCTGCTACTTCCATCATCCGCTGATTCTCGATCCGTCGGGCCGAAGACTCGCCAAACGCGACGACGATGTATCGATCGGGTCGCTACGGGAAATGGGGATGGCACCACGAGCCGTGCTGGAACGTGCCATCCGCGGGATGCCGCCACCTCCCTCGCTCAAATCAGGGAACGAACGCCCCTGACTGTTGCTGCGACGACCTCTTCAAGTGTCGGCTCCACATCGATCACGAGAACGTCCGGCTCATCCTCTCCCGGTTCTTCCAGCGCGGCAAACTGCGTTGCAAGCATCGCCGGCTTGAAAAAATGCCCCCTCCTCGCCTTCATTCGCGATCCGATCAGATCGCAGCTCCCCTTCAGGTAGATGAAACGCAGATTCGGATTTCCTTCCCGCAAGCGGTCCCTGTAGCGCCGTTTCAGCGCGGAGCAAACGATCACCGAAAGTAGCTGTGTCCGCTGCATCGCGAAGGCGGCATCATTCAGCGACGCCAGCCAGGGCGCGCGATCATCATCATCGAGCGGCTCTCCCGCCGCCATCTTCAGGATATTCGCACGGGGGTGGAGGAAATCTCCGTCCAAAACCGCCGCGTCGAGCCGCGAGCCCAGCTCACGGGCAACCACGGATTTACCGGAACCGGAGACTCCCATGATCACGAAGACCCGGTGACGGGGAACCGGGGAATCCTCAGGATGCATCGAAGTTAAAAGTTCGGGGGCATTTGGCATGAAGGGGAAAACGCCCTCCGCTCGCCCGGCGGATCGGGTCGAATACCGAATCCATTCCCACTGCCTTGATCTCACAAACCTGCGCCATCAGCTCGCCAAGACGTCCTTTTGGAAAGCCCCGTTCCTTGAACCACTGCAAGTATTCCTCAGGCAGGTCAATGATGGGTGCTCCGGAGGGAGGATAGGGCTTGATGCCAAACTTCCCGAAAGGAATCCGGGTCCGGGAGATCTCGTCCAGCAAATTGCGGAAATCCTCACGGTCGATCTCGGTGAAATTCATCTCCCACAGGCGAGGGGAACCGGGCGGCGAATGCAACTGCAAATCAGAGATCCGCTTGCAACGTCTTCTGGTTGGCTTCCAAGGCAGCATCGGTCTGACTCTGAAACCAAGTGATGTATTCCTCTGCCGGAACCACTTCCAGAGTGCCGACCATGTTCGCATGGCCCTCGCCGCACAACTGTGCGCAAACCACCGATGTTTCCAACGTCTTGATCGGAGTGAACCACATCGGAATTTCCCGTCCCGGGATGGCGTCCTGTTGGATCCGCATGGGCACGATCGCGTAGTTGTGGATCACGTCCTTGGAGCCAATGTTCAGAACAGCGGGTCGGTTCAATCCGAGTCTCAGGATGGGACTGGTGAAATCATCCAGCGCATTTGGATCCTGGTAGTCGATACCCAGATCATTCGAACCGGAAATCAACGCGGGGTCCACCCGGCCGAACTTACCGTCCGCGCCAGGATAGTGGTAGGTCCAGCCGAACTGCCAGCCAATGACTCGCACCCGGTCGGGATTGAGTTCCTGCACCCTATCCCAATCGTCCACCCGATCGGCCCACAGCGGGAATGCGAAACCCAGCAACAACACCGCTTCGATGATGATCACACCAATTTCCAAATGGCTGGATAAGTGGCTGCGCACCCCGTCATAGGACGCCTTCGGATTCCGGCGATGCCAGAACCTGTAGAGACAGAATAGAAAGAAAAGGGTCCAGCCTGCGGCAAGCGCGATCATGAACCAATGGACCACGTCCATCATGTGGCCGACTTCTCCGCCGTGGGCGGCATAGTTTTCAGGAAGGCCGAGTAATTCGGAGGGACTCATGATAAAGGGGAAGGCTCGGGAATTGGAACGCGGAATCAGCGACTCGGCTCGGGATGGACGTAATCATCACACAGGGATGGATCCAATGCCACTTTATCGCGCTGGATCAATCGGAACATTAAAAACGAAATTCCGCTCAGCATGGAAAGCACGACGGCCAGCAGGAAAAAGATCGACCAGCCGGCCGCATCTCCGCCGCCTTCGATCATGGTGACGCGGCAGGTGGAACAAGCGAGAAATAGATTCATGGGAATGGATTGGGTTGGATGGGGCGGGCGAATCAAAGCACGAGTTTTGCTGCTTTTTTGTAGAAATAGACTCCGTAAACAGGGATCCCAAGCACACCGAGAATTCCGATCACACCCACCACGGTCGCCACGGTTGAAGGCTCCGGCGCCAGCGCAAATGCCCATAGTGCAATGAAAAGGCACAAAAGCGTGCTCACGGTGACAAATACGATATGGAATCCGCGGAGTGACATGGGATGGAGGGGTTGGTTCTGGATCTGGAGATCCCACTGCAAGCAATCACAGGATGTCAGAAATTCACTACTTATTTGAGGGTTGAAGCTTCTTCTTCAGGAAAAAACCATTTGTCGAAGATCTGATCGGCCTCGGCCAAGGCGGTCAGCCCGAAGAGACAAATGACAAAGATGAACCCGGCGCCGAAAATCCAGTAGATCGCCTTCTTTTCGTGATTCAAATGCATGAAAATCGCGGCGACCAGCCCCGCCTTCACCGACGCGATCAGCAGCCCAAGCACCGCGTCCGCCGCATCGAAACCGTGACCGCCGATATCTAGAAAGGGCACGGTCGCAACCGCAACCGTCAGACAGGTGAACACCAGCAGCGCCCCGAAAACCAGAAGGTAGGTGCGTTTTGATTTCTGGATTGCTTCGATCGAATCAGCCATGGCTCGGAAAATGGTGGAGGGAAAGGGGTTGCGGAAAGGTTTTTACATCAAATACATGACCGGGAAAACGAAGATCCAGACCAAATCGACAAAGTGCCAGAACAGCCCGCCGACCTCGACGCGGTTCGCAAGCCACTCGGGATTCACAAGATACATCGAGCGCCCGAAGAAGAGATAATAGCCAAGAACGATCGCACCGCCGATCACGTGAAGCCCGTGAAGCCCGGTCATCGTGAAGTAGATCGCATAGTAGGTGTTCCATGCCGGAGTGAACTTCGCGGCAAACCCGATTTGCTCGCGGGGGATCGCCAGTTCAGGGAACGTCAGCTCGCCGCGTGCCTTGTAGTTCGGACCGAAGAATTCTTCGGCAAATTTCGTAACCGCGCTCAGCTGCGGACCCTCGCGGGTATCGGCAAATTCCGCCAGCTCCTTCCAGCCGATCCGATACCGCTCCTTCTCCGTCGGCTCGCGACCCCGCTTGGCAAGCTCCGCTTCCAGTGCGGCAATCTTCTTCTGATGCCACGCCCAAACATCGCGGACGAACTCGTCGTTCTGATAGAGCCAGGAAGTTTCAATCGCTGCAACCGGATCCACACCTTTCTGCACGGACTTCATCGCGAGATGCTGGAAGTCGATGGCATCGACATTCTCAAAAAACATCGGGCTGGCGAGCAAAGGCCCTTCGATCACCGTGTCATCCCGCAGGCGGGAGGAGTTTTGCCCTTCACGGATATTCCGAGGCTTGAATTCCATACGAACCGGCGGAGTCACATTGAACGTCACCGTGGACACCTCGCCCCTCAGATGAGGGGCCAGCGCCTCCATGTCGATATTGACAGCGGGGGCGAGCTTCCACCCCGGCGCCTCCGGATTCGCCGCCTTCGCCTCGCGCCATTCGTGGCGCAGCGCCGCCGTCCGCACCTCGGCATTGTGGGAACGGGCGGCGAGATGGATTTTACGAATTTCCTCAAGCACTTCGGGCGACAGGTCCGTGCCCCCCTTTGCCAGAACGACCGGCGGGCCGCCCGGAGTGATCGCTGCAGTCAAGTCGTCCGCGAGCTGGATCGTGGCTTTGTGATGCTTCGCTTGGGCGATCATATCAACCACCCATGGTTCGTGATAGCGAACGGTGCTGAAGCTCACCTTCGATGCCCCCACGAAAATCATATTTCTCTCGATCTTGTCCCCGTGGTGATTATGGGCGTAAGCCGTTCCCTCCTTCTCATACCCGAGGTGGCCTTCAATGACGGTAAAATCAGCCAGGCGAACCCCCTGGTGGTGGAGCTTCACATTGTATTCGATGGCTTTGAGAACCATGAAAATCGCCGCACAAGCAATGGTGATGCCCATGAAAACCTGAAACTTCCGCCACTCCCGCATCTTCAACGCGGCCCACGCGAAAACCACCGTCACCGAAGAACCGATCAGCACGAAGGTGTTGATCAGGCCGGGCAGGACCGGGAGCGTCCGTTCCGGCCATGGATAATCCGCGCCGATGCGGAGGAACACATAAGCCGAGAAAAAGCCGCCGAAGAGCATGACTTCCGACGCGAGGAACAGCCAGATGGCGATCTTCGAGTTGAACAAGCCGGTATCCTTGCGGGGAGTGACAATGTAGGGGATTTCCATGGAGAAAATTGCGTTTCAGAGATTCCCGGGCCCGACGGCAGATGCGGCGGGATCGGGGAATTATTTCAGTGGACGGAGGGTGTGGGGCGTGTCGGCTTTTCCCCCGGTTCATCCTGCACGAGGCGGCGCTTCGGCTCGACCCACTGCGGCAGATAATCCTCGTCGCAATCCGGGCGGCTGTATTCGTAGGGACCGCGATACACCGAAGGCTCGGTAAGGAAATTGCCGTGCCCCGGAGGGGTTGGTGTCGCCCACTCCAAGGTCGTGGCGTTCCACGGATTGTCGCTCTCCACCTTCTTTCCGAACTTCAAGGAGGAAAAGAGATTGATGACAAACGGAATCTGCGCGACTGCGAGGGCCCAGGCTCCCACGGACATGAGGATATTCATGTCATACCATTGCGCCACCGTATTGCCGAAGACGTTGGCACTGTCCTCCACCTTCGAAAGGTAGGCATCCCCACCGTTATACCAGCGGCGGTGGAATCCAGCCATCCCTTGGACCAGCATGGGGAAGAAAATGATATTCATGCAAATCAGGCTGGGCCAGAAGTGGAGATGTCCCAGCGAATTGCTCATGAAACGCCCGGTGATTTTCGGATACCAGTGATAGATACCCGCGAAGAAGCCGAACAAGATGCCGGGAGCCACGACGTAGTGGAAATGGCCGATCACGTAATAGGTGTCGTGCAAGTGGAGGTCCGCGAGATTGAATGCCAGCGGCAGCCCGGTCAGACCACCAATCCCGAACATCGGCAGGAACGCGCAAGCCCAGATCATCGGCATCGTGAACCGAATGGATCCACCCCAGAGGGAAATGATCATCGCGGTGAGAATGATCACCGAAGGAATCGAGATCAGCACCGTGGTCGTCTGGAAGAACGTGGACACCGCCGCGCCCATCCCGGTCATGTACATGTGGTGTGCCCACACGACGAAAGAGAGGAAGCCCAACACAAGAACCGCATAGACCATCATCTTGTAGCCCCACAGCGGCTTGCGCGTGTTCGCCGGAATCACCTCCGCGACGCACGCCAACGCAGGAAGGAGCAGAACGTAGACTTCCGGGTGACCGAGGAACCAGAACAAGTGCTGGAACAACAGTGGCGAGCCTCCGCCCGAAAGATCGGCCAAGCCCTCGCTCTTGGTGAAAAGTCCCGACGGCATGAAGAAGGACGAATGGGCGACCCGGTCCATCAGCTGCATGATCCCCGCCGCTTCAAGGGGTGGGAAGGCCAATAGCAGAAGAAACGCGGTCACCAGCATCGACCAGACAAAGAATGGCAGACGCATCCAGGTCATCCCCCGGGCGCGGAGGTTGATGATGGTGGTAATGAAATTCACCGATCCCAGCAGCGACGAGGTGATCAGGAGGACCAGCCCGATCAGCCACTGCGTCTGACCCGCCAGCCACTGGTTGACAACCTGCCCGTCCGCAAATCCCGCCAAGGGTGAGTAATTCGTCCAACCGGATTTCGCGGCACCGGATTCCATGAAAAACGAACCGCACATGATCAGACCACCGAGCAGATAGACCCAGTAGCTCAGCATGTTCAATTTTGGGAAGGCCATGTCGGGAGCCCCGATCTGCAAAGGGGTGACATAATTTCCGAAGGCACCAAATCCCAGTGGAACAATGCCCAGGAACACCATGATGGTGCCGTGCATGGCACCGAACATGTTATAAGTTTCCCCCGTCACCCTTCCATCCTGCAACCAGCGCGCCTTCCACCCATCGGTGAAAACCCAGCTCATCCACTCCGGCAGCGGTTGGTGCGGGTAGGCGATGCTCCAGCGCATCACCATCATCAGGTAGAATCCGAAGGCGAGGAACAGCAGGGCGGTGATGCCATACTGGAGACCGATCATCTTGTGATCGGTTGAAAACACATATTTCTTCAGGAATCCCGGATCGTGATGATCATGGTGATCGTCATGACTGGCGGGATGCCCGGAGGCAGCGGGAGAATGGGCGCTCATAGGTCGGACAGACGTCGGTCGGAAAGTGATGGTTGGAAAACGGAAAAAAGATCAAGGGGCCGGTGAAAGGGAGATGGGATCGACCATGGCGGCGGGATCGAGAGGTTCGCCCGGGAGCGGTTGGCTATGAACCGAGGTAAGTTCTTCGGAGGTCATCGGTTGGCCCGCCTTTTCGCGCGCTGCCGAATTGTCGAGGGCAGCCTGGGCCATTTCAGCCGTGATCACATCGCCGGTATCGTTGCCAAAGTTGTTGCGGAGGTTGGTCATGAGGCCTGCGAGATCCGCAGCGCTCATTCCGGCGCCCTGAGGCGGCATCACTCCGGCCCCGTAGGTCTTTCCCGTGCTGGTTGGACCTTGGAGCCCGTTTAGAATGATCATCGCCAGAATCTGGGTGTTGCCCGTCACCCAGTCGGAACCGGCCAGCGAGGGGTAGTTCGCTCCATCGCCCCGGGCGTCAGGGCCGTGGCAGCCCTGGCATCGGGCCGAATAAATTCTCGCACCCTTCGTGCTATATGCGGCCAGCGCCGGTTTCGGCATCACGCCCGCCGCTTCCCCACCCCCAGGCTCCGCACGAACGTAGGCGGGCCTGAACGTGCTGCCGTAGGCAAACAGATTCCCGCCCCCTCCCAGAATCCCGCCTGCGACGAGGAGCACCGCTCCGCAGACCACGAATACCCACAACGAGACTGGCTCCAGGCCATTTTCGGAAACGCGTTTCTCCCTCGCGGTAGCGGCGGCTTCACGGACCAAGCGACCATGCGTATCGGACACATTGATGGTGTCTTCGAGGTCGGGTTTCTGGCTGGGAACGGACATGACGAAAGGTGGGGTAAATCGGAAAAATTTCAACTGTCGCCACCCGCCGCCCGGGGGGCGAAATCGAGCATGGCCGGCACGGGTTGGTCCTTTTTAAGGGAAAGCAGGTAGGAAACCAGAGCCTTCGCGTCAGGTCCCGGCACGACTTCCCTGTTCGGCGGAATTCCACGAATCAACGACTCCGCGGAACGGACTCCTTTCACGTCGCGCTCCACGAACAGAAAGGCAACCGACGGGCATTTCGAGTGGCGGCGCTGAGGCAACTGGCGGGGATTGTAAAGGTAGGCGTAAAGCCAATCCGCGGGACTTTCATCCTTGGCGTAGAGAGCCTCGACGCGCCGGCCGAGATTGGAGAGATCCGGCCCCATCCTCATCAATCCGATGTGTGCGAAAGTCTCACCTTGGAAATCATAGGCATTCGTCTCCCGGCGGGTGTCTCCCCGCTCCTCATCGTCTTGCAACCCTCCCCAGTCGGGTCGGAAAAGATCGTTGCCCGCATAGGTCGGCCGGACCACTTGGGTATGGCAGATATAGCAGCCATTCTCGGCGTAAACTTTTGCCCCGTCGGCCACGCGACCCGCGCGCTTTGGCTGATAGACCCCCGCCACGCCGTCGACATCCTCTGTCAGAACGATCGGCGCGAGATCCCGCATTTTCAAATACGGAACGATGACGATCGCCAGCCAAGCGATGCCGAAGGTGCCGGACAGGCCGAGGATGAAATGTCGGAGACTCATGAGATAAGAAAGGTGCAAAGCTTAGTGGGCGGCAGCATTCCCGGGACCGGTACTGTCGATCAGACCCTCGTCGCCATGAGGGCTGGCTCCGTGGAGGGAAACAAAAAGCGTGGGATGCGAACTGCGGCGGCCGAGCCGGAGCCACATCAAGGTCAGATGAATGAAGAAAAAGATGTTGGAGAAAAGAATCAGGCACCAGGCGAGGGTCGAAAGAACCGCATACGGATAGGCGCGGGTCGCTGCGCTTTCCCATGGCTCCTGCCATTGTTCCTGGCCCATTCCTTGCATGACTCCACCGAAGAGAGCAAGCAGGATGACCGTGATGATGCCGTAAATGGAGGCGAAAAAGTGGATCTTGATCAGACGTCTGGAGAGCCATTCCCGGCAAGTCACCCGGGGAACGATGAAGTAAATGGCTCCGAACATCACAAGGCTGAAGAAGCCGTAAAGACCCAGAATCTCATAGCCGTACCCTGAGAGGCTGAACTGGGTGAGCGGCAGGCTTGAAGCGGGAAGGTTCAACAGGACCGAGGAAACTCCCAACACCACAAGTCCCACCATTCCCGCCATCATGAAGCGCAGCGAAGGGCTCTGTTGCAGTGTTTCAGGCGAGGAAATGACCGTCCTTATGATATTCAAGGCGGAAGTGATCGCGGGGATGCAAAACAACGCGGTGGCCGCCGCCCCCACGTACGGAAGGAAATAGGGCACGGGCGCCCCCATCAGTTTCTGCATTCCCGCCCACGGACCGACGATTGCCAGCGACCAGAATCCGAGTTTGGCCAACGCGTAGCTATGCACCACGCGGCCGGTGACTTTCGGCGCGAGATAGTAGGCGGTGCCCAGCGCGACCGGTGTGAAGAACAGGAACAGAAGTCCGAAACGATACCAGGCATTGATTGCATTCCCCATCACCGGATGACCGGGCAACACGAGCAACAGGGTGTTCGCCGTAATATAGATCCAGGGGAACCACAGCATGGCGCCCAGCAGATACCACTGGGAGATATAGACGTGGCCGGTGGAACGGACGCGGAATTGGATAAATGACCAGATGACAATCAGGAAATAGCTGATCAATAGCATCGGCCATGCGAACGGAGGGAACTCCATCAATGGCATGCCGGTGCTCGCGCCGCTGAGAATTCCGAGAATCCCGGCCGTCACGCCGAAATTCCAGAGGTGCCCCGCTACCAGGATGATTCCGGCCGCACGGCACTCCTGCCGCGAAAGCCTGGCCATCAGCCAGATGATGACCGCGAACGCGGCTTGGAAGCCCCACCCGTAAACCAGCGCATTCATATGGGCTGGGAAAATCCGGCCGAAAGTGGACCAGCCCCAGGCATCCATGAACTCCGGGCTGTGGGTTTTCGCGGAAGCGATGATGCCGAGGATGATCGAGACCGCGAGCCAGGCGGCACCGCTCGTCATGAAGAACATGACCGGATGGCGCAGCGATTTGTCGATCCCGGCGCGCAGCAGAGCGTCTTGGGCGGGGGTGGTCGTCGGAGTGGGAGATGACATCGGCTTGATGGAGGATGGCGTCGGGAAAGGAAGGTCAGGGCTGGGTCAGTTCTTCGACGGTCACCTGGGGTTTCCCCACTTCCCCGCGCAGTGAGGCGGCCTGCCCGGGTGTGACGGCTGAAGCTTGGTTGCCGAAGCTGTTGCGGATGAAGGTGAGGACCGCCGCAACCTGTTCGTCTGTCTGGTAGCTCATGGGAACCATTCCGCCCGGGAAATTGTATTCGGTCCCGTTCACGGTGATGGGGCCGACCAATCCGCGAAGTTGGATGAGAATCAGGTTGGAAACCGGTCCCGTCACCCATTCAGAGTTGGCGAGTGGTGGCCCGGCCGGCGAACCTTCGCCGTTCTGGCCGTGGCAGGCCCCGCACACGATGTACTGGGCCTTTCCCAGTTCCATTACGGCCGGGTCGATCGGCGCGCCGTCATCGGCCGAGGCGGCATCGACCGCGGAGGTGTCCACGGCGGGGGCATCCGCCATTTTTTCGGCCGTGGCGGAACCCGGGACGATCTGTTCCGGCTTTTCCACCGCCACCGGCTTCGAGGAAACAAGCTGCCCTCCCACGATGGCAATGGCAGCTTCGATGGCTTCCGCGGAAAGGCTGGCCGATTGGGCCTGCTCCACCCGGGCGCGGGTCTCGTAGCGGGTGACCGCGGCGTAATCTTCAAGGGTTCTCGGTTCTTCCCGGTTCAACAGGAGAACCACCGCAAGCAGGACGGCGAAGATCAGGAACATGCCGATCCCCCACCAGAAGGCCTTGAAGCGGATGATCGGATTGTCTCGGGTCGGGTCCATGGGAATTTGGAAGATGGCGGGAATGACGGCGCTCAGTTCGACATATTCGCGGATTCGAGGATACGCGGGTCGCGGTTTGGATAGAGCGAATGTTGTCCGATGGCTCGGAGGAGGAAGAAGAGAAATGCGGCTCCGATCGTGACAAACGCGAGGATGTCTCCCCAGAAAGCGCCGGCGATGGAAACTTGGATCTCACCGAAGATCTCCGGATTCATATGCAGACCTCCCAGCGAAACGCCGCGCTCCGGAATCACGATCAGATAGTGGTCGAGGGCATGCATCACCAAGGTGTATACCGCTATGATCGAGAGATACTTCGGTTTCCGCTTCAGCCACGCCTGCAGAAGGATCACGAACGGGATGACGAAATGGGCGAAAACCAACACGATCATCGCGGTGTTCCAGTTTCCCGTGTTGCGAATGAGGAAGTAGCGGGTTTCCTCGGTAATGTTCGCATACCAAATGAGGAAGAACTGGGAAAATGCGATGTAGGCCCAGAAGACGGTGAAGGCGAAGAGAAGCTTGCCCATGATGTGGAAGTGCTCGGGCCCGGTCACATGCTTCAGGTGACCCTGGCTCTTGAGCCACGCGACCACCAGAATGATCACCGCCATCGAATTGAGCGCGGAACCCGCGAAGAGATAGACCCCCCACATCGTCGAGAACCATGTGTAGTCCAATGCCATCAGGAAATCGAATCCGGTAAAGGTGATCGTCAGTGCGAAGATGATCAGCGTATAGGTCGAGTGGAAGCGGGCCTTGAACAATCGGTTGGTGCCGGGCGACGGATCCGTGTCCTGGGCAGTCGAGAGATTGCGGAGTCCGTAAATCACCAGGGAAAGTCCCAGCGCATAGAAGAGGATCCGAAGCCACCAGAATGGCATGTTCATGTACCAGTACTTGCTGTAAAGAAGGTGATCCACATGGTGAAGGTGCTCCTTCACGCTGCCCTCCGCCCCGCGGTGAATGTTCATCCACTCGTAGAGATATTGGTTCACCGATGGAAATAACAGCGGTATCACGAACAGGAACATCCACGGATACGTCGAGCCGAGGTTCTCGAAGGTGCGACGCACCGAGGTTCCCCACCCGGAATTGGAGACGTTGTGGAGCAGCGTCCAGAACACGCCGCCAATCGAAAGCGTGAGATAAAAGTAAAACGCGAACAACCAGGAATAGGCATAGGTCCCGCGCAGGTGCTCGCCAAACAGACCGAAGAAGAACAGGATGCTCAGCAGCGTGCCGGCACCGGCGATCGCGAGGGCGATCGTTTTCACCCTCGCGACCTTGGAGGTGTCGAGGTGATCGCCGTTGATGGCGATGTCGGAAGATGTGACGAAGTGGTGGGCCATCTCGATGAGGTTTCTTGGGAAGATTAGGGAGCCGGTGCTTCGTTCGCCTTTGCGACCTGCAGGGTCCGGACATAGGCAATGATCGCCCAGCGGTCACGGACGGGGATATTATACCCGTAAGCGCCCATCTGACCCTTGCCGTTGGTGATGACATCGAACAGGCGACCATCGGGATAAGTGGCCGGCTGGAAAAGATCGAGGTGCAAATTGGCGATGGCGGGAACCCCGTACTGGCCGGTGATACCCATGCCGTCGCCGGAATCGCCATGGCAGATGGCACAGTAAATGCCAAACCGCTCCTGCCCGCGGAGGATGAGGGACTCGGCGCTGTCGGCGCTGAGCTCCAGTTCCTCGGGGATCCCGGTGCCGAAGTAATCGCCGATCTGGCCGCTGTAGTAGTAACCGGTCTGGCCCCCGAATTCATACTCCGGAATCCCGCCGATCATGCGGTCCCCGCTCTCGTTGAAACCCCGCGGTTGTGTTCCCCCCACGGGCAGGCGGGCTCCATGGCCATCGGCGAAGAAGGCATCGGGTGCCTGCGCCTTCACCTTGTCCTGCTCGTCCATGTCAGGGAAAATGCGGATCGGAGGTTTCGAAAACTTCTGGCCGCGGAATCCAAGCATGCCCACGACAAGCAAGGCGACGAACGCGTATATGAGGAAGAAGTATCGCATGGAAATGGACCGGAAAGTGGATGATGGATTCGAGGGCCCGCTATTTTCTAGCGGTCCTCCTCCTCGACGAGTTCGATGTTGGTGCCGCCAAAGTCGGCGAGGAGGTCGCGGGTGCCATTGGGGCTGAATTTCGGATCACGGGCTTCGATGGCGATGAAGAATCCGTCATCAGTGGCGCGGTGGAATTGGTTGCTTGCGAAAAGCGGGTGATTCAGGCGCGGCAACTGGATCAGGGCAAGCAATCCGAACAACACCGTGAAACCGGAAAACAGAATTGTCAGTTCGAACATGATTGGGAAAAACGCCGGCACGGTGAAAATATTGGTCGGCTTCGCGTGGACGATGGTCGGGTACACAAGCACCTGCGTGCCGTAAGTCAGCGCAAAAGCCGTCACGCAACCGGTCAGGCCGCCGAAAAACACGAACCACGGGAGAATGGAACGCTTGATTCCCATCGCTCCGTCCAGACCATGGACCGGGTAGGGTGTGTAACAATCCCATTTCCTAAATCCGGCGTCGCGGACCTTCTCCGCGGCCTTGTAAAGGGCGGATGCGCTCTTGAACTCGGCGAGATAGCCGTAGACGCGTTTGCGGGTGGTGCTCATGTCTGAGGAAAAGATCGGGCTCTACTTGGATTCGGCGGGGTTGCCGAAGGACCTCACCATTTCGTGCTGATAGGCGTCTTCCGGCGCCGACCCATCGTCTGGATGGGACGCGGTGTCATCGAAGTGCGGGTCGCTCTCGACCTTGGTCCATTTCACCTCGGCAATGTTGATGCAAGGCAGGAAGCGGAGGAAAAGCATGAACAAGGCAAGGAACATCCCAATGGTCCCCACGAAGAGGAGTTGGTCCTGCGGGGATGCCGAAAAGGTCTTCCAATCCCCCGGCAGCCACATGCGCGCCAAGGTGGTGACGATGATGACGAAACGTTCGAACCACATGCCGACGTTCACGAACATCGCGATGATCATCACGATCCAGAGGTTTTCGCGGGCGGCTTTGAACCAGAAGACCTGGGGGGCGATCACGTTGCAGGTCATCATGGTGAGATAGGCCCACCAATATGGGCCGGCGATCCGGAACTTGAACGCATCCATTTCGTAAATCGCGCCGGAATAGAACGCGACGAACAGCTCCATCAGGTAGGCATATCCCACGATCGTGCCGGTCAGCAGGATGATCTTTGCCATGTTGTCGATGTGCTTCATCGTGATGAGATCCTGCAATCCGTAGATCGCACGGGCCGGGATCATGATGGTGAGGACCATCGCAAATCCGCCGAAGATCGCGCCGGCGACGAAATAGGGCGGGAAGATCGTGGTGTGCCAACCCGGGACGACGGAGGTGGCGAAGTCGAAGGAAACGACCGAGTGGACGGAAAGCACCAGCGGTGTGGCCAGCGCGGCGAGGAGCAGATAGGCCATTTCATAGTGACTCCACTGGCGGTTGCCGCCGCGCCAGCCGAGTGCGAAAATACCGTAGAGCATCTTCCGCAGGCCGGGTTTGCAGCGGTCGCGGATGGTTGCGAGATCGGGGACCATGCCGAGGAACCAGAAGATGAGTGAAACGGTGAAATAGGTGGAAACCGCGAACACGTCCCACAGCAGCGGTGACTTGAAGTTCTGCCAGATCTCGTTTGCATTCGGAACCGGTGCGAGGAACCAGGCGAACCAGACGCGTCCCACGTGGAAGGCCGGGAAAATGCCGGCGCACATGACGGCGAAAATGGTCATCGCCTCGGCCGCCCGGTTGATCGACGTCCGCCAGTTTTGGCGCGTGAGGAATAGAATCGCCGAAATCAACGTACCGGCGTGGCCGATGCCGATCCAGAACACGAAGTTGACGATCGGCCATCCCCACATGACTCGGTTGGTGTTTCCCCAGACGCCGACTCCGGTGGAAATGAGGTGGAAAAGCCCGCCACCCACACCGATCGCGGCGATCAGTGCGGAGGGGATAAAGAGGAGCCACCAGATGAACGGCTGCTTGTTCTCGAGCACGCCGCAAACCCGCTCGGTGATCCAATGATAAGACCGGTCGTTGAGAATCAGCTTTTCGCGCTTGAGCACGGGAAGTTTGGGTCCGTGCGGGGTAGGCGCGGAAGTCTCCGTGGCGGGCTGGACGGTGGAAGCCATTGGGATGGGGATGCGGAACGGTGGAAGACGATAGGGTGACTCGCGGGAGATGAATCAGACCATGTGGACGGTCGCCTTGCCGACGAACGGGGCATCCGGCATGGCAGGGTTCGGATTCTTTACGCGGGCCAGATAACTGGTGCGTGGGCGGGTGCCGATGTAATTGAGCAAATCGTAGTTGCGCTCGATGAGCTTGCTGCGGACCACCGTGGAGAGGGCTCCGTCGAGAAGGTTTCCGAAAGTAATCGCGTTCGCGGGACAGGCTTCCTGGCAGGCGGTTTTCACGGAATCGACCGGAATGCGCAGCGTCTCGACAGTGACCTGCACCTCAGGCGAGGGTAGGCCCACTGCGAACACTTTTTGCTTCTGACCGCGCTTCTGGCGGATCACGGCGTCTTTGAGCCGCTGCACACAATAGGTGCATTTTTCCATCACGCCGCGCACGCGGACGGTGACGTTGGGGTTGTGCTGGAGGTGCGGAGCGTCGGCCACCTGCTTCTCCCCGAGCGGTCCTTTGTAAAGGTTGTGGGCGATGAGCGGGTTGCGCTTGTTATAGTCGAAGAAATTGAAGCGCCGGGCCTTGTAGGGGCAATTGTTCGCGCAATAGCGGGTGCCGATGCAGCGGTTGTATGCCATCGCGTTGAGGCCGTCCTCGGTGTGGACGGTGGCGTTGACCGGACAGACGACCTCGCAGGGAGCCGACTCGCAATGGACACAGGCCACAGGCTGGGGCACGAACGCCGGGTTGTCGCGAACCCACTCCGGGTTCTTTTGGTATTCGCCGGTTTCCTCGTTCTTGATTTTAAGGCCGTGTGAATCGGTCGCGTACTCCTGCGTGGCGAAATACCGGTCCATGCGGATCCAGTGCATCTCCCGCCCCTTGGCCACCTGTTCCTTGCCGACGATCGGGATGTTGTTCTCCGCTTGGCAGGCAACGAGGCAGGCATTGCAACCCATGCACGAGGAAAGGTCGATCGACATGCCCCACTGGTGGAGCGGATCGTTGATCAGCGGACGTCCGTCACGGTCTTCCGGCTTGTAGAGGGAAATGTTGGGCGGCGCGTGGGAGTCGTTGCCCTGCAGTTTCACCCGATCGAGCTGGGCGGCGAACGATCCCTTGCTGTCCTCCACCTCGATGGTGGAAATTTCTCGGGCGAGGGCGCGGCCATACATCGCGTGGTGCTCCTGCGTGAGAGCGACGTGATATCGGTTTGCCGTGGGTTTAGCGGTTACACCGGTGGCGAAGTAGGGCGTCGCGCTGAGGCGGAGCGGGTAGGCATTGAAACCCGCGTTCACGCCCACCAATCCCACGTGCGAGGCGCGGTCGGACTTCCGCTTCAGTACGTCGTCCACATTGAAGCCCTGGCCGTAGCCCAAAGGAATCACGAGCGTGTTCTCAGCCTGACCGAAAGAAATGAGGATCGGAATCTCAAGTGACACGCCGTTCGCCGTCACCACGATCATCGGTGTCTTGCGATTTTCGCCTTCTCCATCGGCGGATGCAGGGGCGTTCTTCACCTTGAGCCCGAGGGTCGAGTTGATTGGCTCCAGCTCCGTCGTCCGGTCGTAGATCCCGAGGGCTTTCGCCGTCTTCGGCGCGATCAGCGCGGCATTGTCCCAGCAAAGCTTCGAAATTGGATCGGGCGCTTCCTGCAGCCAGGCGTTATCGATCCAGCGGCCGTCGTACACCGAGGCGTCGGTCGCGAAAACCACTTCGAGCGA